>JAQWWC010000206.1 GCA_029249645.1 Pseudomonadales bacterium | reverse complement strand
ACGCGCGACGCTACTGTTATCAGGTTATAGGTCTTGCCCTGGCGCCTAAGGCAAGCAGTGATGCCCAAGACCGATCTGATCAGCACCATTCGTCCACATTAATAATACATACCAATACTAGGAGCCCTATCTGGTGAAGCGGGGGCGCGACGGTCGAGGGGTTTGGTCTGGCTGCCAGAGGACGCGCAGGTGACGGTTGGGAAATATCCAAAAATTTCGGCAAGCACAAGACCAACGGACTTACCATACGGCATGCCAGTTGAGGTCTCCTGATTTTAAACGATATGATGCTTCTAACGTCACCTTGGCTGAAGTGAATCGTTGGATAAACGCTGACAATGAAGTTTCCTAGCTGAGTCGTAACGATAGAAACATGCCAGTCTCGAAAGTCGCTTACCCCGGGTGCTGAGTACGACGGTAATGTCGGGCACCTGAGTGGGTCCTCTTTATTGAACTGTATTCGAAGTGTTTAATCGGGCGGCGAGGGAGGCAAAGATGGGCGCCTTCCGAATTGGAATCGCTCAATATGAATCTAATCAAAATAGCGAATTATGATAATGATAAGTTGACAATCGTGCTTTATGCGCTAGATTAAAATGACGTTGATCCTGTCTATCACGAAAAAGAGACATGAAGATCGTTCGAGTTTGCCCGCTTGAGTCGGGTGCTCAACACGCCACCGTTTGTAAAATGTCGCAACAGTTACGCCTGTAAGGCAAGTGACAAATGTGATCGCTACGTAAGAAATAGAGTGGCGGGTGTCTCGAGATGAGCCGGGGTCTTTTACGAACCTAGTAAAAGATTGACCCAGGGTTCTGTCCTGGGGCTGTCGAAATGGAGCGCACCCGTATGGATCGAATACCAAGTCTCTCTAAACCTCTGTTGCTGCTGTTCTTGGTCGGGCTAGTGACCGGTTGCAGTGATAATGATTCAACCGAAGCGTTGCCACAAGAGCCCACGCCGACGAATTCGGCGCCTGCGCTTACGGATCCTGGAGCGCTCAGTGTCACCGAGGGTTCAGTAGCGATCGCATTGATTGAAGCGTCTGATGCCGACGGCGATTCCCTAACCTTGTCAACATCCGGCGGTGCTGATGAAGCTGCGTTTACGCTTGAGGATGGCGCGCTGGCCTTTGCATCTGCACCCGATTTTGAAGCCCCTGGGGATGCGGATGCCAATAACGTTTATGTGGTTGAGGTAAGTGCCAGCGATGGCACCGACGCAACAAGCCTCGTTTTAGAAATTAGTGTCTCCGATGCTTTTGAGGGCCGGGTGATTGATGGACCCGTCGCTGGCGCATCGGTCTTTGTTGATCTGAACTGTAATGTTACCCAGGATGATGGTGAGCCCTTCGGGACCACAGATGACGCCGGTTTTTTCAAGGTTCCGAAAGTCACGGCAGCAGAAGGCTGTTCGCCTAGGGTCATTGCTCGCGGTGGTACCGATATCGCGACGGGCAAAGCGTTGCCAGACCTTGTTTTGGTTGCTGAATTGCCAGCAGATGAGACCAAAGCGGTTGCGATTACGCCGCTCACCACGGTTCTTGCCGCTGCTGAGACTGCAGAGGATAAGCAAGAGGTGCTCAATAGCCTTGGCCTTTCTGGAATCACGCCGGAAGAGATTCTAACCACAGACTCTTGGGCAGGCGCGGAAGCTGAAGACGAAACGGCAACCGCGGTGCAACGGGTAAATGCCCAAGTCGCGACCGTACTTCAAGCCGCCGCTGTTGTTGCTGACGATGGAGATGACACGACTGACGCTGTATCAGCGAGTACGCTGGCGGCTGCTGCTGCTATTGTCGGTGCCGTCGAGGCGGCAGCCGTTACCGCAGCCGAGTCAGGCGGCGATGCGACGCTTAATCTTGCTGACCCTACAGTGGTTGCAACGGTTGTGACCGAAACTGCCACTGCCGCCGGTCAAGAAGTGGTTGCAGAGACAGTTGCCGCTGTTGCGAATGTTGTAGCGACCGTAAACACAGCGGCTGCGGATACATCATTAAATCCAACTTCGGACGTTGCGACTCAGATTGCTGCCAGCGCGCAAGAGACCATCGAGGACGACGTGACATCGGTTGTAATCGGCGAAACAACGGTTGATGAGTTTGAAACAGCCACCGACGCAGGGACCATCTTTGGTAATGTCGATATTGTCGATGCCCCCGATGCCGATCAGGACGGCCTAGCGGACGCTTTGGATCCCGACGACGATAACGATGGCGTTAACGACACGTTGGACGTTTTCCCTCTGGACGCGAGTGAGTCACTGGATACCGATCTTGATGGTATTGGTAACAATGCAGATCCTGATGACGATGGCGACAACGTTGTTGATGCGAGTGATGCGTTCCCGCTAGATGTCGCTGAGTCCTTAGATACGGATCTAGATGGTATCGGCAACAAGGCGGATATCGATGATGACGGTGATGGCGTGGCGGATGATAGTGACATCTTTCCACTTAATGCTGCAGAGACCATTGACACCGATTCTGATGGCATTGGTGACAATGCAGACTTAGATGACGATGGAGACGATGTTGTCGACGCGAGTGACGCGTTCCCGCTAGATGCTGCTGAGTCGCTGGATACCGATCTTGATGGTATTGGCAACAATGCGGACCCTGATGACGATGGAGACGACGTTGTTGATGCGAGTGATGCGTTCCCGCTAGATGCCGCTGAGTCCTTAGATACGGATCTAGATGGTATCGG
>JAQWWC010000205.1 GCA_029249645.1 Pseudomonadales bacterium | reverse complement strand
GCCATATACACCATGCCGAAGGCAAAACCACCCAACACCAGATGCCAGTGCCAGGGCAAGGCAAACATTGGATTCGTATCGGAGCCAATCCAGTTAAACAACAAGGACGTCGCCGTCATGCCAAGGAAGACACCCGCCATGATGCGCCAAGAGGCGACTCTGGTCGTGAGCAAGATGGCGCCGCCGATGAAGATGGCGAGGGTTGAAACTTCGCCGACCGAGCCTTGGATATTGCCTGAGAAGGCATCCCACCATGTGATACCTGAGGCCATGACACCTTCTAAACCGCCGGCCGCCGCCATGCCCAGCGCAGTCGCGCCACTAAAACCATCAACCGCAGTCCAGACCGCATCGCCTGAGATCTGAGCGGGATAGGCAAAATACAAAAAGGCGCGACCCGTCAGCGCGGGATTCAGGAAATTCTTACCGGTGCCGCCAAAAATTTCTTTGCCCACGACCACACCAAAGGAAATACCGATGGCAACCTGCCACAAAGGAATGGTCGCTGGTAGCGTAAGACTGAACAAGATGCTGGTGACAAAAAAGCCTTCGTTGACTTCATGGCCCCGTTTTACGGCAAACAAGACTTCCCACAAACCGCCCACGACAAACGTCACTGCGTAAATGGGCACGAAAAACACTGCGCCATAGACGAAACAATCCCACAAGCTGTTGGGGTCATATCCGGCCATTAAGGCAATAATCATTCCCCGCCAACCTTCAAGCGCAGGAATACCCAAATCTTGCATCGCTTGCGTTGCGTTATGCCCGACCATATACATGCCAACGAGCATCGGGAAGAAAGCGCACCACCAAACGGTGGTCATAACGCGCTTCATATCAACCGCGTCCCGAACATGGGATTGGCCGACGGTTGTTTTCCCAGGCGTGTAAAAAATGGTGTCTACCATTTCATAAATGGCGTAATACTTTTCGTACTTTCCACCCTTGTGGAAGTTTGGCTCCAGGCCATCCATAAACGTTCTTAGCGACATACCAGCGTCCTATTCTTAACTGTGTCTCTCGCAAGAATTGCGAGCATTGCTATTAACTTCGTGTTTATCCGTCGGCTTCTAATTTGGTCAGCATCTGTCTCAGATAAGGCCCATACTCATACTTGCCAGGACACGCGAAAGTGAACAAAGCTAGGTCTTCCTCATCCAACTCTAGACAACCCAACTCGATACTGCTTTCAACATCATCCACTAACAAAGCTCTCAACAGTTGCGTCGGCAAGATGTCGAGTGCGGCTAATCGCTCAAATGAACCTAGCGGAATCATCGAACGTTCACTGCCACCTGTGCTGGTGGTGAGATCAAACTCTTTTTTGCCGAGCAGCCAAGCTGTAAACAACCGCGTGATCGAAAACTTATCGCTTCCCGGCGCGACAAACCCGAGGAATTCGCGTTCAGTGCCTTCAGACAACACTGCAACTTGCAGGTGGAATCGGCCAACAAACGCTTCTGAGCCTTGCGCCGTGCGACCATCCAATACCGAGCCACTAATCACGCGGTGGTTACCCGGCTTCAACGCAGCCTCTGTCAGGTCCTGCAACGCTGCTCCGCGCACAGTTCTGACCAATTGCGGTTTAGCAACGGCTGGGCCCGCCAAGGAAATCACGCGCTGGGCGTAGACTTCCCCGGTCAAAAACAGATGCCCAATGGCAATAACGTCCTGGTAATGCAGATGCCAAACGGTTTTTTGAGCATGAACTGGTTCTAAATAATGAATATGGGTGCCCACCAGACCTGCCGGATGAAGGCCTTCAAATCGCTCAATGCGAATCCCAGTGCCCTCAACGGTTGGCGCCGGCGCCTCCCCATCGAGACAAACAAATGTGGCGCCTTGAGTAAGTCGTGCTACGACTTCGAGCCCTGCATCAAAGGCAGCTGAGTCGGCGGCAATCACCAAATTCGCATTGGGCGCATGAGGCCGACTGTCCATTGCCGTCACAAATATAGCTTGGGGGGCCGTGTTGGGGGCAGGTACTTTATTAAATGGCCGCGTTCGCAGAGCCGTCCATTCACCGGACGCTACCAACTGCTCGACAACCGCACTGCGCTCTAAACCGGACAAATCAGCAGGCGCATGCCGGGTAAACTGCACGGGTTGAGCATCGTTGACCGCAATGACCAGCGACTCAAAAACGCGTTTCGCACCCCGATTAATGGCGACAACTTGCCCTGACGCAGGCGCGGTATATTGAACTTGTTCGTTTTTCTTATCGGTAAACAGCACTTGGCCTTTCTGGACCTGATCGCCTTCGGCAACCTGTAACGTTGGCTTCAAACCGTGGAAATCCGCACCAAGAATGGCAACCTTGCTCGGTTGGTAGTCTTGCGCGATCGTCTGCTGAGGGGCGCCACTGATGGGCAGATTGAGCCCTTTTTTAATTTTGATCATGTCCTTCCTATCAGAACTATTCCAATCAAACTGAGACTGACCCATTGCGCATCAGCATCTTCTCACTGCCAAGTCTGTGCCGCGTTCTTTAACCCAGCTGGTTTTTGGGTTGTGACAAGCGAAGTCGCCAATCTGGCGCCCGCAATTATAGAGACTAGGATCTGATTAATCCACCTCAGAATCAGCAGCTCAAGACCTTAAAGCGATTTAAACGTCAACCCAACAAACCCGTTGATCTGCGCGGATCAATTATTCCGCGCTACCCGGTTGAGCCGGGATCAAGGGATAGCGGATACCCGCCATTTTCTGCGCACAACGCACAACCTGGCAGCTGTAACCAAACTCATTGTCATACCAGACATACAACACCATCTGCTGACCATTTACGATGGTTGCGTGGGAGTCGATGATGCCTGCGTGGCGATTACCCACAAAATCAGACGAAACCACCTCGCTTGACTCCGTATAGTCAATTTGCCGTTGCATCGATGAATTGAGCGACACATCCCGTAAATAATCGCTGACGTCCTCACGGGTCGTTCCTGTTTTTACGGTTAAGTTAAGAATGGCCATCGAAACGTTCGGCACTGGGACTCGAATAGAATTTCCCGTTAACTTGCCAGCGAGTTCCGGCAGCAACTTACCCACCGAACTCGTTGCATTGGATTCAGTCAACACCATGTTCAGGGGCGCGCTGCGGCCTCGTCGTTCCTTCGAGTGGGTATTGTCATGGAGATTTTGGTCATCCGTATAGGCATGAACCGTCTCCATATGACCATGCTCGATCGTATAGCGATCATTAATGGCCTTTAAGATTGGAACGATGGCATTCGTTGTACACGATGCCGCGCCGATAAGCGTATCGGTTGACTCGATTAGATTTGAATTAACGCCCGATACGATGTTTTTTACAGCGCCCTTTCCCGACGTGGTGAGTAGCACCTTAGCCGTACCCGGGCTGAGCAAATGTTGCGACAAGCCTGCTTCATCTCGCCAGACTCCGGTACTGTCAATAATCAGCGCGTCCTGAATGCCATGTTCCGGATAGTTAATATCACTAGGATCAGCGGCGTATATGAACTTGATTGCCATTCCGTTACAGATAAGCACTTGGTTGTCAGCATCGACTCGGATCGTGCCCGCAAAGGGACCGTGAATCGAATCGCGGCGCAGCAGACTCGCGCGCTTTCTTAAATCTTTTATCGGATCCTTGGGCGGCCTTAGAACAACGGCTTTCGGGACGAGGTTCTGACCACCGCCCGCCTTCTCAATCAAGAGCCGTGTGACCAATCGGCCAATTCGGCCAAAGCCATACACCACAACGTCCCTTGCTGCGTGCGTGACCTGAGCTTCAACGCCCATAATTTCCGCACAAGCCCGTTTCACATAATCCGAGACAGTAAGGCCTTCCGGATTATCCATATAAGCCCCAGCCAACTTACCGATATCGATATGCGCGGGTGACAAATCCAGAGTTGCCAAGACGGCAATCATGGGGTGGGTTTCAAACTCAGATAGTTCATTCTTTTCAATCTGCCTAACTCGGCGATGGGCTTTCATCATTTCGATGACCGATTGATTGAACAGGGGCACACCATGAATATAAATGACCACGTTCCGACGGTAGAGCTGCCCGATCAGCGGGATCATGGCTTCCGCCAGCGCTTCACGTTGTTTCCAATCGGAAAATACTTGGTCGAGTCCGGGTTTGGCCACGGTCATCTCCTCACAATTGTCTTCAATTCTTGTTTTCCGAGCGGCGCCGCTCAAACGCAACGCCGCATTTTGGTACAACTTGCGCGCACCATCTACAATCCGGGCTCACATTTGGTCTTAAAAAAGACCCCTTTCGTCGCTCAGGCGCCATTATAAGGACTCAGCGCTTCGGCGCAATCAAACCGCGGTAAACGAATAAATTTCCGGTGCAAGTAAGCGCAAGCCGTTGTCTTCGCGTACACTCCGCTCGAACTTCTTTTTTATTTGCGCCTTCTTCTTCATGATCGATCCAGCAACTCAATTTCTAATACAAGCCGATGACATCCCCAAGCAATCGGATGACATCAGACGATGGCATGGTCTGCAGGGCGCAGCCTTTGCGCTGGCCATTCACGAAACGGCACTGACTGAAAACCGATGCATCCTAATCATCGCTGAGCATTCTCAAAGCGCGCAAAGACTTCAGCAGGAACTGGCGTTTTTCTCAGGCGGCGCCTACCCAATCGATATTTTTCCGGACTATGAAACCCTAATCTACGACGGCTTTTCACCGCATCAAGACATTTTATCAGATCGTTTGGCTTTGCTCAGTCGAGCAGCGGTCGACCGCGCTGTGGTCATTGTGCCTGCTGCGACCTTGCTCCTTCGATTGCCCCCCCGGGCGTTTTTACTCGGCCATAATTTGAGGCTGCAAACCGGCCAACGATTAGACCTGAGCATCTTAAGACGCCAGCTGCATGCTAGCGCCTACCGGGCAGTCGACACGGTGATTGAACACGGTGAATTCACAGTCCGGGGCTCGGTCCTCGACCTGTTTCCCATGGGGGCTGCACATCCCTTTCGGGTTGAATTGTTTGACGATGAGATCGAGTCCATCCGAACCTTTGACCCCGAAACCCAGCTATCGACGGGGATCACCGAGGCGATCGATACCTTGCCAGCACGAGAGTTTCCCCTGTCTAAAGAAGGTATCCGGTTATTCCAAGATCAATGGCACGAGCAATTTGGCGGCAATCCTCGGGACTGTCGAATATATCAGGATGTCGCTCAAGGCCAAGCACCGGCGGGTATCGAGTATTATCTACCGTTGTTTTATACCGAAACCGAAACGCTCCTAAATTACCTACCGGCGGATCTACTGCTGATCACCGAAGCCATTGCCAATCCCATCCAAAGCTATTGGGAGACGGCAAAATCTCGCTATGAGAGCCTGCGCTATGACCTTGAGCGACCGATATTACCGCCCGGGGCCCTACTCCTAGCTGAGGATGAGCTCATGGGTCTGTTAAAGGCCTTTCCGCGTCTCGATAGACTGGAAACCTTTCGCAAAGGTGCGCGCACCTTCGATACCTTGCCCGCGCCAGACCTTGGCATTGAAGATCGTGCGGAGGATCCGTTTCACCGATTAAGAGCGCACTTTGCAACGCAAAACGCGCGGATCCTAATCAGTGCTGAAACACCCGGCCGACGAGAATTAATTGATCAGCTACTCAGAACCGCGGGCCTTGCGCCAAAAATGGTGAGCTCCTGGCTGGATTTTATAACCTCTGATGCCCCACTTTGCATTAGCATCGCACCAATTGACCGGTCGATGTGCCTGCCGGGACACCGCTTGATCCAAATCTCAGAGCCGCAGCTGTTCGGCGAGCGCGTTTTACAGGCGCGGCGGCGGCAGAAAGAGCGCGACCAAGCGGAGGAGCTGGTCGTTCGAAGCTTAACCGAGCTGTCCGAAGGCGCCCCAGTTGTGCATTTAGAGCATGGGGTCGGACGCTACCAAGGGTTGATTACGCTCGAAATTGATGGCCAAACCAACGAATTCCTTGCGCTTTTATACCAAGATGAAGCCAAGCTGTATGTGCCGGTATCCGACCTACACCTCATATCCCGCTATACTGGCGCTGACAAAGACCTCGCCCCCTGGCATCGCTTGGGCAGCGACGTCTGGCAAAAGGCAAAGCGAAAAGCGGCTGAGCAAATCCGGGATGTCGCCGCCGAGTTACTAGAGCTGTATGCTCGGCGCGAGGCCAAGCTGGGCTTTGCCTTTCCAGTGCCGGACACCGAATTTGACCAATTTGTTCGCGCCTTCCCCTTTGAGGAAACCGCCGACCAAATGAGCGCCATTGAGGCGGTTATTGCAGATCTCTGTAATCCGAAACCCACCGATCGATTGATCTGCGGCGATGTCGGGTTTGGTAAAACGGAAGTGGCCATGCGCGCCGCTTTTCTTGCGATCCAAGGCGGCAAACAGGTTGCTATATTGGTGCCCACGACACTCCTTGCTGAGCAGCACCTGCAATCCTTTCGCGACCGCTTTGCGGACTGGCCGGTCAGAATCGAGAGCATCTCGCGCTTTAAAACTCGCAAGGCGCAAGACCAAGTGATTGCGGCACTCGACACCGGCCAAGTTGATATCGTCATTGGGACCCATGCCCTGATCCAGGACCAAATTCGCTTTAAAGATCTGGGTTTATTGATCATCGATGAAGAACACCGCTTTGGCGTTCGACAAAAAGAACGGATCAAAGGGTTGCGCGCCGACGTCGACGTGCTTGCAATGACAGCAACACCGATCCCACGCACCTTGAACCTGTCGATGACTGGACTCAGGGATCTCTCGATCATTGCCACGCCGCCCGCCCGGCGCCTATCGATTAAAACGTTTATCCGAGCGCGAGAACTCGGCATTGTCAAAGAGGCGATTCAACGGGAACTGTTGCGCGGCGGTCAGGTTTATTACCTCCACAATGAAGTAAAAGATATCGAAAGGGTCGCCGATGAACTCAAGCAGCTCGTGCCCGCCGCGCGAGTCCTTGTCGGTCATGGGCAAATGCGCGAAAAAGAACTCGAGCAGGTGATGTCGGATTTTTATCACCAGCGAGCCAATATTTTGGTCTGCACTACCATCATTGAGACCGGCATTGACATTCCAAATGCCAATACCATCATCATGGATCGCGCTGACAAATTCGGGCTCGCTCAAATCCATCAGCTTAGGGGCCGCGTTGGTCGATCGCATCACCAAGCTTATGCCTATCTGCTAACGCCTGAAAGCGGCTCGCTCACCAGCGATGCCGAAAAACGGCTGGAGGCGATCGCCGCGGCAGAAGACCTCGGCGCCGGCTTTATTCTCGCGACCCACGACATGGAAATCCGGGGCGCTGGTGAGCTTTTAGGCGAATCCCAAACCGGCAACATGACCGCCATCGGTTTCGGCCTTTATATGGACATGTTAGACCGGGCTGTCATCGCCTTTAAAAACGGCAAACAAATTAACTTTGATACCGACGGCGAAGACAGCACCGAAATTAAATTGCATTTGCCTGCTTTGATTCCCGATGACTATTTACCGGATGTCCAAATGCGCCTCGTACTGTACAAGCGAATCTCAAATGCAAAAACCACCGATGGGCTACGCGCCCTCCAAGTTGAGATGATAGACCGCTTTGGCCTATTGCCAGAACCTGTAAAAAACTTGTTCCGGGTCACCGAAATCAAATTAATCGCAGCAGACCTCGGCATCAATCGGATAGACCTGGGGCCCCGTGGCGGCAAAATAGACTTTCTTCAAAACACCAAAGTACCCGCCGAACGCGTGATTGAATTGGTGCAAAAGCAGTCGCATCGTTACAAATTTGCCTCTGCCAACCGGATCGCAATTGTGGATACAATAGACGATCGTGAAAAACGGTTTAAATTAATTGAAAACTTATTGGAACGATTTCTTGCGACCTAACGATCGGGCCGGCCCTTGGGCAACGCGGCACAGGTTATTGCGTCGCAATTTTCTTGCGCGCTCAACGTCCTCCCTAGCCCAAAGTTTACTCCGCCTTGTATTGATTACCGCCGGTGTAGGGGGCAGTCTAAGCACGAGCGCTTCAGAGGCGCAGCCTGAACGATGGTATCAAGTCGAAGTCATTGTCTTTAAACGCCTAAATGCACCCGTTGATGCCCCTACCTCCGGCGCGTCGAGCCCCACGTTTCCGCAACCACTTTTTGCTGTGTCGCCCCACGAGATGAATGATACGGCGCCGATGCTTATCGAACAGGCACTCTACCTACACCAGGGGGGTGGATTGAGCGGTCTTGCCAACGGCCTAACGCCAACTGAATTTGAAACGGGCGCCCCAACCACTACCTTTAAATTTGCCCGCTTTGCGAAAGGCCCTCAGTATCGCGCCCTCGTCGCAGCCCACGCCCAACAGCGTCTTCAGGCCCTCCAGCAGGGTAATATAACGCCGGTTGAAGACACACCTGTCGACCCGCAGACCTTGGCCATTCAAGCCGTATTATCCCAAGAGAACTTTGCCTTTCGAGCCGTTGCCGATGCGGACAGAAACCTTGCAGGCGCAGCGCGATCGATTCGGCGCTCGAAAAATTATCGAATGCTGCTGCATCAGAGCTGGACCCAGCCGATTGACTCACAAAGCACCTCGATTCTGCTGCAGGGCGGCGATCAGTTTGGCGATCAGTTCGAATTGGAAGGGACCTTATCGGTGCGCCGAAGTCGCTTTCTGCATGTAGCAACCGATCTTTGGTTGACCCGGTTTGAAGCCACCGGGTCGATGAAGGACCCCTTTCAGGATCATCCGATGGCCGAGACCTATCCTGCGTTAATCCTCGCGGCCGCGCGCGGTCAAAATCATGAGCCGGGCTATCGCTATCACATGGCGCAGCAACGCAGATTACGATCCAACGAGGTGCATTACCTTGATCACCCGCAATTCGGTATCATTTTAGAGATCCGACCCGCCGAAGCTGCGCGCCCGTTGTAATCATCTTAGCGCCGCGCAGCCTGCAGACGAAACCATCTTTCAATCATCCAGACGCACCCGGGACTTAAACCGGTGTTGTTAGCAGTTCAGCCAAAACCAATTTGACCCAAGAGAGTCCCTGGTTCATGGCTTCATGAATTTCAGCTAACGCAATGTCCCGCTCAGCCATGCCGGCCCCAGGATTAACCGTCACCGAAATGCCAGCGTAGGGCAGCTCAAGCTCACGCGCCAGGGCCGCCTCGGGCATTGCCGTCATGCCAACGATCGTACAGCCATCATTCCGTAATCGCCGAACCTCAGCCTTGGTTTCCAGACGCGGCCCCTGGGTACAGCCATAAACCCCCGAAAGCACCGCTTGCATCTCCTTATGACTCGCCGCCACTTGCGCAACGGCAGCAAGCAATTGTGCGCGGAACAACGCGTCGTAGGGATGCGTAAAATCGATATGATGAATCTCATCGTCAAAAAATGTCAGAGCGCGACCATAGGTGTAATCAATGATCTGATCCGGCACAACCAAACAGGGCACGGTAAGGTCTTCGCTTACGGTTCCGACGGCCGTCACGGCCAATATCTGCGACGCGCCTAGCATCTGCAGCGCTTTTAAGTTGGCTCGGTAATTAATTTTATGGGGAAGAAATCGGGCAGGCATGCCATGGCGCGGTAAAAATAAAATAGCCTGCCCTGCCAGGCGCCCTGATTGGATCTCAGCCGGCCCAAAATCAGTATCAACAACGTGGTCTTTGGTCTCGGTCAAACCTGCAAAGGCTCCGAACCCCGTCCCGCCGATGACTGCGAGTGTCATTGTGCAGATGCTCGATGGGTCAGTCGCTTGAGATTACTAATGGACATCAGGTGCGCGTATATCCAGCTGAGTTCTCCCGAACGAAACAGACTGAGTACAACCTCGTCGCTGAGCGCCAGAAGTTTCTTTTCGTCAACCACCATCAACCCTTTTAAGTGGGTCTCGGCGGCATTCTCATCTTTCACGGTGGCGGAAACTTCCGTCATCAGGTCATTGGCTTTCAGCACTGATACAAACCGTTTAGTGCGATCAAACTGCCGCTGAAACTCGCCCAGAAATTCCATTGCCTTTGAGAGAATCGGCTGGGCCTCACCATTTTCGAACAAAGCCTCACCGCTCGTCTGACTAAAGCCGGAATAAGCCTCATCAATACAAACAACCGGCTCTGGGCCAGGTCCGTCCGCCAAAACAAATGGATATCGCCGCACAAATGCCGGGACATAGTGATCTGGTAACCAGCGCCCTTTTGCGTCTAAATAAAGGTTTCCCGTGGCGCGCAATCCAAGCAGTGCCACCGGCACATCATCTTCCCCAGCTTTGGCAAACACAATGGGATAGTCTTTGGAGGCTTCAACAAATTCGATGCCAGCGAGCACCACGGAGTTAATTTTGTCAGCGAACTCATACCGGAGTTCAGCGCGATCTATTTTCCAATCGGCATGGGTAATATTGCTGAGCGGCACGGGTTTTTCATAAAATAACATTTCAGGCATAGCATGACCCTTTGGTCGGATTAATTAAATCAGGTCTAACCAAGCATTAAGGCTCAGGCTGAACCTTCTCGAGATGAATGGTTGACGTCGGGAAGGCAATTTCCGCACCATACCCAGCAATAATGTCTGCGATTTCTAGCAGGATTTTTTGTTTCACACCGTGGTACTCAACCCAATTGACGGTTTTGGTAAAGGTGTAGATGAAAAAATCAACGCTCGATGCATTGAACGCATCGAAATTAACGATCAAGGTTTTAGCCTGGTCGATGTCTTCGTGTTTAGAAAGTAGCGCGTGTACATCCGCCACAATCGCTTGCATTTTACTCAAATCACTATAGCGAACCCCAATCGTTTCAAAAATTCGCCGATTCAGCATTCTGGATGGGTTTTCTAACGAGATCGTCGAGAACATCGAGTTTGGAATGTATAAAGGACGCTGACTGAAGGTTCTGATTTCCGTCAAGCGCCAGCCAATTCGAATCACGGTGCCCTCAATATCGCGGTCCGGACTTCTAATCCAATCGCCCACCTTGAATGGGCGATCCAAATAAATCACCAAGCCACCAAAAAAGTTCGCGAGCAAGTCTTTTGCCGCAAAGCCCACGGCAATGCCGCCGATGCCACCGAAGGTCAGAACCCCTGAAATACTCAGACCGAGGGTTTGCATGGCCATCAGAGCGGCAGTAATAAAAACAGATATCCGCACAAGCTTTGCGATGGCGGTCACCGTTGTTTCATCGCCCCCAGAACTGATATAGGCGGCTTCCAACTCCCGAATAAGGTGCGAGAGGAATAAGGTCACTAGCCCAATAAACGCCAAGTACCGCACAATCCCAATAATCTCAATCTGAGACTCGCTTCGAGCCTCAGCGACCAACTCCGCGGCCAGCGACAAACCGACGATCCAAATCAAACCGTTCAGGGGGCGTCTGATCGTCCGCAGCAAGGCATCATCCCAGGGGCTTTGGGTTTGTGTCACCCGAGCCATCAAGAACAGCAACGTTCGTCGATTGGCATAACTAAGAAGCGCCGTCGCCAAAACAATGCCGAAAACGCTAGCAACCAGCGGGTCGCTTAGCCAGACGCTGGAGAATGCCATCAATTCCTCTAAGGTATTCATTCGCCTGCCCTACCTTGGCTCAATCTTGTTTGCATCCCGCAATCAGCGATCCGACTTTAATCGTATCGGATGATAGTCCGAGGCCACATCTATTGCGATCGCACGGGGGGATGGACGGCTTAAATCAACAGTGCGGTCAGCGCCCAGCGCGTCCCCCTGTTTCATCATAGGCGTTTGACGGCCCTTTAGATCCGCTGCAGCCGGCGCGGCAAGCGGTTCGCTGCTTTTTTGATCAGGTCCCAGAACGACTGCGGCAACCAGCACTTGGTTCATACCAACCGCGCCAACCCTAGCCACGTTTTCGCCGTCGGTATCGAGTTCAAAACCCCAAGTCCGGTTGTAGACCGTTTCGCTGAGCAACGCTGTCGTCCGAGCTTGTGCATCATCTGTGACACCTGGATCAATCAACGCCCGATGAACGCCCTGCCCGTTTACGACGGCTGTTTGGACATACCCCGACTGGCCCGTGAGTTCCTGCACCTCGCGCGCGACCTGCTCGGCGGTCTCTGCATCTGAAAAGCTCCCCAAAACCCAGACGAGCGCATCGCTTAACGCGACCGTTGGGGCCAAAGCCAGCACCAAGGAAAGGCTTAGCTTTAAAAAAATCGCGACTGGTGTCTGTACGCCTGCACCTTGCTTTGACTCTAAATTCAACAAACCCGCCTCCTAAACCCTTTGATTCGACACTATAGCCCCGAAATTCTAGAAATCAACGTTGGGGTCAAATCAAGAAATTTAACTTGCTTGGATTCTTATACTGTATATAATTCCAGCGCTGTATAAATAAACAGATCCCGTGCGCGGCATACCACCGGCGTTTCATGGGGACCATGACAAGAGCGAGCACACTATGATCAAACTCACGCACCGTCAAAGCGAAGTCCTAGACTTCATTAAATCCTACTTAGAGGAAACCGGCTATCCACCAACTCGGGCCGATATTGCGCGTAAGCTCGGATTCAAGAGCGCGAATGCCGCCGAAGAACACCTGAAGGCCCTCGCACGTAAAGGCGCGATCGAAATGATTCCAGGCACCTCCCGAGGCATCAAACTACCAGAGAATTTGGGCCTGCCCATCATTGGCCGGGTCGCTGCCGGTAATCCAATTTTAGCGCAGGAGCACATTGAGGACCATTGTGAGATTCCGGCCAGCTTCTTCAGTCCAGCTGCGGACTACATGCTGGTGGTTCGAGGCGACAGCATGATCGATTGTGGCATTTTAGATGGCGATTTATTGGCCGTGCACAGCACCCAAACTGCTAAAGCTGGCGACATAGTGGTTGCGCGAATTGATGATGAAGTCACAGTTAAGCGCTTTCAAAAAGGCAAGCAGAGCCATCAGGTGACGCTCTTACCAGAAAACCAGGACTATCAGCCTATTGAAGTTGATTTAAGGACCTGCCAATTTGCCATCGAAGGTTTGGCCGTCGGCGT
>JAQWWC010000204.1 GCA_029249645.1 Pseudomonadales bacterium | reverse complement strand
TTTTTTGCGGATGCGTTGGTGAAAGAGCATGAGTACAGCTTTCGTAAGCAATCCTCGCTGGCACTACTTTTTATGGATATCGACCATTTTAAATTGGTCAACGACCGATTTGGTCATGCCTACGGTGATTTCGTCCTCAAAGAACTTGCGATGCTGTTAACCACTAAAATCCGAGGGTATGATCTGCTTGCTCGATACGGTGGAGAAGAGTTTGTTTTTTTGGTGCGCGAAGAAACAGAAACCGCCGTACAAGAATTGGCGCAACGGATATGTAAAGATGTCAAGAACCACGTCTTTAACCATGCTGGGATTCGAGCCAAGTTAACCGTCAGTATTGGTTACTTTTGGTGGGATGGCAAAGACCGCAACACCACCTCAGAGGATCTATTGCGACTGGCCGATGATAACCTCTATAAAGCAAAGGACGCGGGTCGCAATTGCGTCGTTCCGAGCTATCCCCTGGCTGAGGCTGAAACATTAGATCCCGTCTCCTGAGTGATCTGTAACGCATTACTGCTTGTTGAAATGATTGTTGTCACTGCCGTGCGCGGACGCGTTGGGTGCAGCAATCCGTGACCCTAAATCAAGGATAGTGAATCAACCATGGATCAAAAATCTGACCAACAACCTAAATCGGGTATTCGGCGCCTTGCGGGAAAGGCATTACTTTGGAGTCTCACGGCAGGGTGTTTCTATCTGGTTTATGCGCGCACGAATGCGGCTGCTGCGCGCGAAGACAAGACGCTGCTAACCTTTATCGGTGATTTTTTTGCCGCCGCTGATTGGGTGCTGTGGTTGTGCGTCATGATGCCGTATTCCATCTTTTTCTTTTTAGTGGATACCCACGCCACATGGCGCGTCGTGCGGTGGTTTAATTCCCGTGCTGTTCGATATCGAGATATGCTGCCAATTCGAGCGAGTGCTTATATCTTGTCGTTGATCAATGAACAGATCGGCAAGGGCGCTATGAGTCTGTATTTACTCAGGCGTCATGAGATCCCGGGTTGGCAAGCGATCTCGAGCATGGTCTTGCTGGGCATGGTGGAGATTTACCAATTGCTGATTTTTTCTGCCGTCGGGGTTTGGCTGTATTATGATTTGGTCGTGTCGGCCTCCAGTCAGGTTGCCCTGCATCAGATATTGATCACCGTGTTCATTGTGGCGGCGAGTTACTTCCCGGTGCATCTGATGCTCTTTCGCAGCGATTGGTTTGCGGGTTGGCGGTTTAGAGACAATAGTTTGTTCTCGGCTTTTCGTCAGGCTCGAGCGCTTGATTACGGCCTGATACTCCTTTTCAAGGCGCCCAATTTGTTGCTGGCTGTCTTGGTGTACACCCTGTCGCTCAACCTGTTTTCGGTGCCCGTTGCGTTTGGTCAGATGCTCGCGTTTCTGCCGGTGATCTTTATTGCGGCGGCCTTACCGCTGCCGTTCCACGCTGGGGCCCTAGTGCTCTGGACGGTCTTATTCCCAGATTTTCCGGAGGTGGGTATTTTTTCATTGGTCATGCATACGTTTTTTGTCAGTTTCAATGCTCTGATTGGCCTTGTATTTCTACCCACGGCAAACCGTCAATTATTTGATGAAGCAACCCCCGTGTCTGGTCTTCAGGATTGACGCTGAGCAAGTGCTCGATCGAAGATCGACAACAGGGTCGTTGTGACCAATGCCCAGTAGGTTAGCATTAAGCCAATACTCCAAATGGGCGAGGATGTGAAAACCTCATCAAGCAGCAGGGCGCCAGCGAACAAAAAGTAACCAATGCCGTTATAGCGTCCGAGGCGACTGGCGATCAAGCGCTGGCCGCGGTGTGCGCGCGAGTCGATAACATACTGGGTAAACGCGAGGATGATTAACACGGGGAGTAGCAGAGAGCGTTCTTGCTGTAGCGCCAAGCACGTGATGGTGACTGTGACAAAGGTTGCATCGGCTGCATGATCGATTAGTCCTCCGATCGTGGTGACCTGATCTCGCCGTCGAGCCAGCTCACCGTCTAAAAGATCACTGGCGACAGCGAGTAAGAACACCGCCCCAGAAAGAAGCCAAAGCTGTTGAGATACGGTCAAGATCATTGCGGCGCTGAGTACAAATCGACTTGCGCTGATGACATTGGGTAATTGGATTAAACCGCTTATGATACGAGCTCTCTTGTTCGCCGCAAAAATGAGACTTTAACAGAAATGATGAACCGACAAAGTATCCTTGAACAATGATAGGCATGCCGCGAATTTGGCGCAGCAGAAGGCGAACTGCCCAATCGATTATTGGGCGCGGTACAGGACTGTTGATGGTTGCCGGGCTGCTCATGGGGATTGGTCCGTTGGACCGTGTGCCTGGCGCGCGCCTCGTTGGAAACGTAGTTGACGCGCCGATCGCTTCCTGGCGGTTCGTTGAAAAAGCGGGGCAGTGCCAGCTCGAAACCCGTCCGCAATACCCCCATTCGGTTACCGTAAATTGCTGGCATGTTGATGGTCAGCTTTATATCGGTTGTATGCATTGCCAAGATAAGGTCTGGTCACATTATGTTGATCAAACACAGCTGGCGCGGGTCAAAATCGCGTCTCAGGTCTACCCCGTGATCTTAGAGCGCACCACGAATACGCAGGAGGTGGCCTTTAGTTGGGCGGCACGTTGGGACCAGCTTGCACGCGAGCGTCCAGTGCCGGAGGTGCCCGAGCATTATTGGTTGTATCGAGTGACCACGCGATGAAGATACTGATCGCAGGGGCCAACGGCCATCTAGGGCGACGATTTATTGAAACTTTTGGTGCAGAACATGACCTCGTTGCGTTGGTCCGTTCACCGGCTGCGGCGGAAGTGTTGTTCCAATTGCCGTGCCAAGTCGCCATTGTGGCCTATGGCGATACCCAGCAGATGTCGCGTTTGGCTGAGGGCGCTGAAGTCCTGATCAACTTAACTGGGATTATCAAGGCGACCAAGGCAAATCCTTACCAAAAGGCCCATGAAGAAACTGCGGCAGCTCTGGTGGCTGCCTGTCAGCGCGCCGGAGTCCCGCGGATTCTGACATTGGGTATCTGCGGATCAGATCTGGGTTCCAAAAATGCCTGTTTTGCGTCGCGTGCCAAGGCAGAGTCAATTCAGCTGGAAGGGTTGCCCGGCAGTACCGTGCTCCGCGTTCCAATGGTGTTGGGCGAAGGCGATTATGCAAGCCGGGCGTTGCTTGGCAATGCCCGCAAGCGGCTCGCGCTGACGTTTAGAGCGGAGAGTTTGGAGCAACCGATTTACGCAGGAGATGTGATCAAAGCGCTGGGGGCATTGCTTGCACAGCCGAGAGCGGGTGTACTAGAGCTTGGGGGCCCTGAGTCGGTGAGCCGACGCGCGTTGATCCATCGGTGTGCGCAGGCCAACGGGGGTAGTAAACCGCGCGTCATTTCATTACCGGTTGGGCTGGGCTATTTGATAGCGGGGTTTTTCGAAGTCGTTATGGCGTCGCCGCCGGTCACCCGAGCAATGCTCGAGTTATTGGATCATGATGACCAAATCGAATCCGAGACTGCGGCGGAACTCAATCTTACCCTCACGCCCTTGTCTGCGGTGTTACGACAAGTTGGCGAGTCGGTTTAGGACCGCCGGCAGAATGATTTCGGCTGGCTGAACTATTTTGAGGGTGGCGATTGGGTCCGCACGCGTCCAACCAGGATTGAGTAGGGCAATAGGCTTGCCGAAAGCAAGTGCGTGCCGACAAAAGCGATAACCCGAGAACAGCTTGAGAGAACTACCGATCACCCATAAGGCATCAGCCTCCTCGATCGAGCGGTAGATGCCCTGAACTAGGGCTGGGTTAACTCGCCCTCCAAAAAAGACCACATTCGGTTTAAGGGTTCCGCCGCAAAGCAAGCAATGGGCAATCCTAAATTGCTGGATGATCTCAGGTGATATTTCTGCGTCGCCGTCAGGCTTAATTTGACCCTCTAGTTCCAGATGTGTGTTGAGGTCGGCCAGCCTAGTTTGTAATTGAGTCCTGGGCTCCGATGCACCGCAGACCAAGCAAGTCACCTGGTTCAAGTCGCCATGTAAATGCTGCACGGCGGTTAATCCTGCCTGCTCGTGTAGCGAATCGACATTTTGTGTAATCAACGTCTTGATTTTGCCGAGGCTCACAAGGGCCGTGAGCGCTCGGTGTGCTGGGTTAGGCTGTGCGTTACTCATTAAAGGCCAGCCCATGAAACTCCTAGCCCAATAGCGTTGCCGGGTTTCAAAGGCATCTAAAAATTCTTGATGGTTGATGGGGTTACGGCCCTGCCAATCGCCGTTTTCGGTTCGGTAAGTCGGAATGCCAGAGGCGAGGCTGCAGCCTGCCCCTGTTAAACAAACGACCCGGTCTGAGGCAGACAGGAACGCTGTTAAACGATCAAGGTCGATCCCGAACTGAGAATGGTCAAGGATGGGGCGGGTCATGAGCGCGCAGCTAGGTTTGATGGCATTCGGATTAGGCCTTGGCTTTGTGGCTGAGGTGCCAAAGGTTTGATTGGGTGCCGACGAGAACGACAACGACGAACATGCACAGTGAGGCAATGGCAAGGCTCGTGCTGGGGCCAAACCAGGCAACAAGATACCCCGATAATAACGCGCCGATCGGACCAGATCCCATAAAAGAGAAGGCGTAAAACCCCATCATGCGGCCACGCTGAAGCTCATCCGACTGTTCCTGCATGATGGTTCGGGCCATGGTCATGGCCATACCGCCGCACATCCCCCACACAAATAAAATGCCCATAAGCGTGTTAAAGCTGACTTGAATGGCTGCCAGCGATAACACCAGTGCCCCAAAGCCCTGAGCGATCAACAGGGCTCGGCCTTGACGTTTAATATCACCGACGCGAAGCAACACCACAATGGTCAAGAATAGGCCAAGTGAGTTGGCGGCATTGATCAGCGATAGCTCGGTCGAAGACCCGTCATAAACCTCTCTGATCAGCAAAGGGACGGTCACGATGTAGGATCCCATGAAGAAGATGCCCATCGCGCAGTTTTGCAAGACGACCATTCGCATGCCGGGCGAGGCCATGACGCTTTGAAAGCCCTCGGTAATGGATGCTACTAATTGGTTAACTATTCGGGCTTGGGTCCTAGCGCTCTTAACCAAGGGTACCGACAGAAAATAGTAGGCGGCTGCGCCAATGGATAAGACAACGCTCTGCACCGAAAGCATCACGACCGCGCCGACCGAATCCGCCATGGACGCCAGGACAAAACCAATCATTTGAATCCCGAATTGAATCATGCTGGCCTGAACTACGCGCCGTTGGATTTGCCCTTCGGCAACCAGGGGCAGCAGGCCGTCTCTAGCAGGCGTTAAAATAGCTTGCGTGCACCCCATGCAAACCGCGAATACAAGAAACTTATCGTAGGAAAAGTTGGTCAATGCCATTGAAAGCGCAAGACCTGCTGCCATACTGGCGGCCGCACACTGGGCGATGAGCGCAATTTTACGTCCGCCAAATTGATCTGCAATGCTTCCGCCGATGAGAATGAAAATAGTGCCAGGCAGCAGATATGCCATTTGAGCAAGGCCAACCTTATCTGGCGTTTCGTTCAAAATAATGGTGACCAGCCAGGCGAAAACAACGCTTTGCATGCCATAGGAGAGGTACCAGCTGCCCGTTGCGATAAAGTAAATATTAAGAGGTTTGATCAAGATGGATCCTTTATCGGGCTGTGAGGACTTTGCTTTTTAAGTGTCTCAGGTACAAATCGGGCCATCACTAGCAGACCAAAAAACCCGAAGGCTGATGCACAGAGTATACTCATGCTGAGCCCAACGCTCGCGGTGACCGCACTGATCAAGGTTGGACCCGCGAAGGCGCCCGCGTCCCCGATTAATCGCCAAACACCGAGGAAATGACCGCGTTGCTGAATCGGCGCGAAGTCTGTTCCAAGGGTCATGTTGATCCCTGAGCCGAGTCCATTGCCAAGGCCCGCTACGCTGGCAGCGAACGCAAAGGTTAAGGGTGTGGTGGTGAAAGACAAAAGCAGCAGGCCAGAGCTTAGGAGTCCCAAACAGCTCATGCCTGCAGGTCGCCGGCCCAAGCGATCCATAATGAGCCCTGCGACCGGAAACATCAGCATATCCAGTCCAGCAGCTAAGCCAACGATTGCACCGATTTGTGCTGCATTCAGTCCAAGGCTGATTCCCCAAAGGGGCACTAAAAGGGTTCTTGCAGCGCGAATGAGGGTCAGTAAAAACACGACGGCGCCGCCAGTCAGCAGGATGCTGCGATGCGCGCGCAGCAGCTGCCAGATTGAATCCGCCGCTGCAGTCGTCGATGCATCTTCTTGAATGCGGTGGTCTTTTGAGGTGGGTGCCGATGGTGATTGGCCTGCTTTTTCCTCAGAGCGCGTGGCCCGCGTCATCAACAGCACATAAGTCGCGCCGGCGAGTGCTGCGATCAGCATAAAGGCTGTCGTATAGCCAAATTCGTAAACGATATAGCCGGTCGAAAGCGGACCCAGAAAGTTCCCAAAGCGCTGCAGTCCTGCCATAGTCGACAAGGCCTGTCCGCGCATATTAATTGTGACCAGATCGCTGATTAGGGTGAGGCGTGCCAGCAGCCAAGTCGCCATAGAAAGGCCAATGATCAGGGAAAATAGGCCCAGTTGGAGCAGATTACTAGCAAAGGCGCAACCAACCGCCGCTAAAACCATGAGCGCGACGCCCACCTGCATCACCCGCGCGTCTCCGAATTTTTCTGCGGCTAAACCTGCAGGAACGTCCGCAAGCATATTACCCAAGCCTCGGCAGGCGAAGATGATCGCGGCCATGGCAGGGCTGCCGCCAATATCGAGGGCATACAGGGGAATTAACAGTAAGGCCGCGCCCTGGCATACGGACATTAGAAAAGAAGGTAGGTAGACCGGAAGCAACAAGGTGCGATACATCGCTCGGCGAGAATTTGTTGAAGGGACTGTGGTCAATTAGGCTGCCTCGTGAGCGAGCTTTATAGCTGGGAATGTCAAGGGTTGCAAGCAGGGCGAACTGGCGCCGCGCCACCTCGAATCTGCGGCGGTTGTATCGAAAATAAAGATGAGGGAGCGATTTAGCATTCGGGCCGTGCCAGTTGACGTGCTGTCACGTGACCCCCGTTTGAGGGATTGAGTGGTGTGGGTCTCGAGGCCGACCGGTTGGTGACGTCAGTTGGCGAGGCCATCTAATACGTCATCAGGTGTATCGCGATTGACCCTAGAACGAGCTGCCAGCCAAAAGACCGGCGCTCGTGGTCAGCTGGGTTGCGCTTAGGCTGCCTTTAACGCGGTTTCTGCTGTGGGCGCTCCGCAATCGGCCGTCGGCTCTGGTATGGCTGTCTCGGGTAGGGCAGGCTTGAAATAAGAATTCAACAATTCAACGACCGCCGGATCAAAAGGACCTGGGTTGAGGGGGCTGAAGTGCGCGGCTAGAGCGAGAAGGCGGAGCATTGCTGAATCCCTGATTTTCAAAGACATTGGTACGCGCAAATTCCAACTGCAGATCATTCGCTGGGTTAAAACTGACGGATCAATGCATCAGATGTCATGGCGGACGAGTGCGCTCAGATGAGCATAACGCGGGTCCAGCAGCCAGTTTGTTTGCTGGCGCCAGGCCTATCGGGCGATTGGGCGAGCAGGCACGATCAGCTCGAAACAGGTATTCGGATCATCTTCATTGAGCGCGAGACTGCCGTTCAAGCGCTCGCTGAGCGCTTTGGCGACGGTCAATCCCATACCCTTGCCAGGCGATGCTGAAAAATCGCCGCCTTGGTAAAACAGCTCGAAAACCTTTTCTCGAAGTGCGTGAGGGATGCCCGGGCCTGTATCAATAACTTGAAACGAAAGGCCAAAATCATCTTGCCAGTTCGTTAAAGCAACGCGCAGCGTGGCCGCGTTTTGACCACCGTGGATCAGAGCGTTAGAGAGTAAAATGCTTAAAATCTCTTGAACTGCACCGCCCCGAAAGGTGATTTGAGCTGGAACTTCTTTGACCTCAAGCAGAATCTGGCCAGGCTGGGCCGCCGTCGCCGCCTCGATGATCGTTTGTAAGTAGGGCGTTAGCTGGTAGGGGGCATCGGCGATCGGCTCCAAGGCAACCTGCGGCGAGAGCGAAATCAAAAGCTTCGTTAAGGTCGCATCTAGGCCATAAGCGGCTCGTTGGATGATTGTCAGAGGTTCAATCATTTCCTGCGCAGCATTTTCCTCTAGCAATAGATCGCTCATGCCAACGATGGCGTTGAGCGGGGTTTTCACTTCATGGCTGAGTCGGCTAACGAACGTATGCCGGTTGGCGTCCTCGGTATCTTGAGGGCTCAAAAAGTTTAGATTCTGCCTTTGCGTTGTTGCTCTGCTCGACTGCAATGCCGTTTGCGTTTCAGTCAATTTCTGTTGTCGCAAGATTTCTGAAAGCCGTACAGCAGTCATATTCGCAACGGTTGTTAAAAACTGGACGTGCCAGTCTTTGAAGTAATCTGGCGCTGGATGTTCGGAGTCGATGACGCCGAGCACACGGTCTTCAAAAACAATCGGAACAGAAATTTCAGAACACCGGGGTTGATCATCAACCAAGTATCGGGCGTCTTGCCTTGCATCGTCCACAACGAGTACTTTTTTGAGGAGGGCGGCTGTGCCAACAATCCCTTTTCCGAGAGGGATCGCAATGGGGTTGCTGATTTCTCTGCCAATGGGGTTTTTGGGCCCGAATGCGGCGCGTTGAATCAGGCGATCGCCGCCGATTGGGAGCAGGTAAATAACGCAGTCTTCAAAATGAAGCGCTTTGATGATGCGATCAATAATCAACCATAAAATGTCGTCAAGGTCATTCTGGTTAAGTATTTCGGCCGCAAAATCAGCAATGAGTGTGAGCTGCTGCTCTGGAAGTGGTTTCATAATGAGCACTCTGTGCAACGCCCAAGCCTGCCGATGTAGCCTGGACGTTGTTCTCGGATGCTAAATCGATTCGACCAAGTTCTTGAGGGCATCGCAATGGGCGACACGCTCGCGACTGGTCGTGCCTAAAAATGAAACATTCAGCGAGGTGACACCGTGTTCTTTCAAAGCTACCAGTCGGTCTTTCACAAAACCGGATGAGCCAACGAGTGAGGTAGCGTCAAGGTAGGACTGCGGTATGGCGGCTTCAGCTTCTGATTTACGACCAGAGAGATACAGTTCTTGGATGGCTTCGGCCTCCGCCTCATAGCCGTATTTTCGAAACACTTGGTTGTAGAAGTTTTTATCCTTCGCGCCCATGCCTCCAACGTAAAGGGCAATCCCAGATCGGGACATGTCGCGGTAAGACTCTAGGTTATCGCCAATCGCGACGGCGCCACCTGCATAGATATCGAGCGGTGGGCGGCCTGGATCTCGTTTTTTCTGACCAGCTCGCAAGGCATCACCCCAGACGGCGTCAGCGCCTTCAGCCATAAAGAAGGCTGGTAGCCAGGCGTCTGCCATCTCTGCGGTCATTTCAACACTTTTTTCACCGAGGGTTGCTAAGGCGATGGGGATCTCCTCGCGGTACGGGTGATTGATGATTTTTAGGGGGATGCCAAGGCCTGTGCCCTGGTCCTTTGGCAGCGGAATCTGGTACTTCTTCCCCGCGTAGTTTAACTTGTCTTCACGTAGCCAAACGTTACGGCAAATTTCAACAATTTCTCTAATTCGGGTCATGGGCGCGTCATAGGGCACACCATGAAAGCCTTCGACAACCTGAGGGCCTGACGCGCCCAAGCCGAGCATAAATCGACCGTTTGAGAGCTCATCGAGACCGGCAGCGGTCATTGCGAGGAGCGACGGCGTTCGGCTGTAAATATTTAAGATACCACTGGCGATCGTAAGGCGTTCGGTCTTGGCTGCAAGGTAACCCATCGCGCTGACGGCATCGAAAGAATAGGCCTCTGGAACCCACACGACATCCAAGCCCGCTTTTTCAAGCTCAACAATTTCTTGGCTCGCGCCCCCAAATCCATGGGCATAGCTCATTAAGGTTGAAATTTTCATAGTGTTTGCTCCGTCGGTTTTGCATCGTGATCTGAAAAATCGTAGAGCCGCTGTTGGTAAACCCAAAGACTCGCCGCTCGCGCCACATAGTAAATCATGAGTGCGAGCCAAAGGCCATGATTCTCGAGGGATTGGGTAAGCCACCAAGCGGTTAAGTACACGAAGAGCGACAAAATCATGGCAGTTCGCATTTCTGCGGTCTTGGTGGCTCCGATAAAGAGGCCGTCATAGATATAGGCGGCAAATGAGACGAGGGGTGTCGCCACCATCCAAAGACTGAACTGCCTCGCCTCCTTGATCACCTCTGGACTACTCGTCAACAGCCACATCATGTAGGGCGACAGAAAAAAGAACCCAAAGCTGAGCAGCAAAGCTAACAAGCCGCCGCTGCTAAAAGCCGCTCGGATAATATCGTCTGTTGCCTGGCGATCACGTTTGCCGTGCGCCTCGCCCATGATGGACTCACTTGCGATCGCAAAACCATCGATAAAAAAGGCAGAAAACGTCACAAATTGCATCAAAATAAGATTGGCCGCGAGGGATAAATCCCCAAGTCGAGCCCCTTGGTCTGTGAACCAGGCAAAG
>JAQWWC010000203.1 GCA_029249645.1 Pseudomonadales bacterium | reverse complement strand
AGAAAGGTACTGCATCGCAACATCTTAGCACTGGGGTCTCCTCGATCAATCACCAATCTAATTCGTTGGCGTCGCCAAAATCCGTCTAAAGCAAGTCCGGCTGCAGAAAGCCCGCCTGCTAAAAGCCAGGTGATGACTGCCAACCCCGGTCGGGTTGGGCGCCTCGACGAAAGGCCCACCCGCTGCGCGAAAAGACCACGCCCACCCCCCGTTGATATTATTCTCAGCAAGCCTTTGATAGGCTTGGCTCACGCCAGATCAAGGACCATCTCATGACCGACATCAAATTTACTCAGATCGAAAGCAACGGCATCAACATGCGCTTGGCGCATGCTGGCGAGGGCCCGTTGGTTCTGTTGATCCACGGCTGGCCCGAGTCATGGTATTCGTGGCGACATCAAATCACCGCTTTGGCGGCTGCCGGATACCACGCTGTCGCGCCCGATATGCGGGGTTATGGCGGCACCAGCGCGCCGGCCGAACCTGAGGCTTATCGGGCCGACCACCTCGCCAAAGATGTTGTGGGGATTATCGATCACTTCAACCAAGAAACCGCCACCATCGTCGGCCATGACTGGGGCTCAATGGTGGTTTGGTATACCGCCCTATTCCATCCGGATCGAATTAATGGGGTTATGGGGATGAGCGTGCCCTACGGCGGCCGTCCAAAACAGGCGCCCCTTGAAAGTTTTAAAGCGGCTTTCGGCGACAATTTCTTTTACATCCTCTACCACAATGAACTGGACCAAAATAAGCTGGGCGTCGCCGAAGCCGAGTACGACCAAGATCCTAAGGGCCTTTTATCAAGGCTCTATGCTTCCCCAGATTCTCCGCGAGCACCGGCCGTGATTACCGACCCGAAGCGGCGCGCCGGAGGCTGGATCGATCGGTTGGGTGAAGTATTAGCGCAACCTGCTTGGCTGTCCGCTGAAGATCTCGCTTACTTTGTGAACGAATTTACAGCCAGCGGATTTCGAGGTGGCGTCAACTACTACCGGAATTTCGACAGCAATTGGGCAATCACTGAAACGCTAGACCCCATCATCGCCATGCCGTCGGCCTTTGTCTCTGGCGCGCAGGATGTTGTCATCCAAGGCGCTGACATCGCCGCATTGAAGGCTATGATGACGCCGGTCATGAAGCAGTTGGGCGACATCACCTTGATCGAAGGAATGGGTCATTGGATTCAGCAAGAAGCCCCAGCTGAAACCAATGCCGCGATTATCAAATTTTTGAAATCGATCTAAGGGGCGCTAGGCGATTACGCTGGGCGATGTCCGTAGACCTCTTAAAGGATACTGCGCCCCAAGCCCAAAAAACCGGATAGGCGACATACCCCGGCATTCAAACTCAACCAACATGCCGCGGCGCGCGGTTATGTGGTCGTCGCACTGCGGCATCTCGCCCTAGCGGACGCGCTTGGCGTCCGGCGACCCTGCCAGCGAGGCTGGCATCAACCTACCCTCTCCCAACCAACGTTTGCCCAATCCCCACTCCAACGCCTGAGGCTAAAGCATGTCGCCAAGTTCCAATACCCGTCAAGGGCGCCTTATCGGGTAGCCCTAAGGTCATCTTGCCTTTGGCGACCAATTCGGTCGCCGCCCAGCCGCAGCTGGCAACGTCTTCACAATTCGGGGATTAGCCATTATAAACGTCCAAGCAAAAGCCAATCAGCGACCCTAATACGAAAATATAAATAGGGGGCATGCTCATAATTAATCCCAACATTCGCTTCGAGGGCGCCTGGTAGTAACCCAGTGCGTAGAGGAGTCGACCGATCGGCCAAAACAGGCCGATACCGGCGGCCCAGACAGGGTCGACCGCGAGCGCGAACATCCAGAGCGCCGGCACGAATAAGACCAAGTGCTCGAGCGTATTGAGGTGCGCCCGAACGTAGCGCTGATAATCCTCGGGCCCCTCATGCGACGGTGCTTGCACCCCGAAACGACCTCGGGCCATGCCAGATTGGTACAACGTGTAGTAGTAAACCAGTAGTGACAAGCCGGTCACGATTCCGGCGTAGGTAAATTCGCTCATAGAACCTCGTCGTCAAGACAAAAAAGAGCAAACACTATTTCACAGATCCTGCACAGTGGAAACCGCTAGGGTTTAGGCCCAATTGATTTGGGCCCTATCAAACGTTCGAATTGCGGTTCTGAACGGCGCAAATCAGCACCAAAAGATGGGGTCGCGTTAACCCGCTATGCGTTCTTTTCCGGCAGGTTGACCACCTCAAGTTAGAATTCTTTAAGTCCAAGATAAATTTAATTGCTTCCCAGCAGAATGGGTAGTAATTTTCGATTATTGCGGTTTGCGTGACGACAATCTTCGCGCCATCGCAATGGCGCAACGCTGGGAGTTTTTATGCAGGGACACGCAAAAATCGTCATCGTTGGCGGCGGCATTATGGGCACCGGATTGCTGTATCACCTGGCCGAAGAAGGCTGCACAGACGTCCTCCTGATTGAAAAAGCGGAGCTTACCTCCGGCTCAACCTGGCATGCAGCCGGCCAGTGCCCAAACTTTGTCGGCGATTATAATCTTGCCAAAATCAATGCCTACGGGAATCAGCTGTACCCCACCCTCGAGGCCAAAACCGGCCAGTATGTGAGCTGGCATGCACCCGGCAGTTTGCGACTCGCCCGCAGCCAAGCGGACCTTGACTGGTTTCGATATGTACGCGGCTTTGGGGCCAACGCGGGTTTCCCGATGGAGATCATTGGCGTTGATGAAATCAAACAACTCAATCCTTTTTTAGTGACCGATGGCGTGATCGCTGCAGCCTGGACGCCAAATGACGGTCACGCAGATCCCTCTGGGCTCTGCAATGCCATGGCGAAGGGCGCCACTCAAATGGGCGCCAAGATTGAGCGCTACAACCGGGTCATTGCCATCAACGCGCAGCCCTCCGGCGACTGGGAGGTGGTCACTGAAAAAGGCACCGTCATTGCTGAGACCGTGGTCAATGCCGCGGGTTGTTATGCCCGTCAAGTTGCGCAAATGGTCGGCGCGGATGTTCCCATCATTAACATGGAACACCATTATTTAATCACCGATCCGATCCAGGCCTTTGTCGAGCGGGATCGCGAGATCCCGGTTATGCGGGATTCCTTAACCGCCGGTTACTTTCGGCAAGAACAAAATTCGGGCCTGATCGGCATTTATGAACATACCGGCGCGGTGGAAGCCTGGGCGCCGAAAGGCGTCCCAGAATGGGCCTCCGAGAGCGAACTCTTCACCGACGATTTAGACCGACTGATGCCTTGGCTTGGCAACGCCCTCGAGCGCATGCCGGTGTTAGCCGACGCCGGTATTAAACAAATTTTCAATGGGGCCATCTCGCACACACCGGATGGGCCGCCACTGCTTGGCCCAGTCGCTGGCTTAAAGAACTTCTGGCTGTGCTGCGGCGCGTCCTTCGGGATCGCCCAAGGCGCTGGTTGCGGCAAGTACCTTGCGCAATGGATGCTGTATGGCGACGCCGATATCAACATGACAGGCTTAGATCCCCGCCGCTTTGGGGTGTTTGCAGATGATCCTTACCTGAGATCTACGGTCTTTCAAGATTACTGCAACACCTTTGTAACCCCGCTCCCCTCAGAGGAACTGCCGGCAGGTCGCGGCCAGCGCACCAGCCCGCTCTATGAAACGCTCAAAGCGCAAGGCGCTGTCCATAGCCAAACCTTCGGTTGGGAGCGCCCAAAATGGTTTTCAATGGATGGCCGGGACGAGAATTACAGCTATCACCGTAACAATGTCTTCGAAGTTGTGCGCGATGAGTGCCTCGCCGTTCGGGATCGGGTTGGCATCATGGACTTTACCGGATTCGCCAAATACGAGGTCCACGGTCCCGATGCACGAGCCTACCTGAACCGGCTTTGCGCGAATCGCATTCCCTTAAAACAAGGCGGCATCACGCTAACCCACGTTCTGTCGGACCAAGGGCGCATTAAAGGTGAGATGACCATCACGTGCATTGCCGCGGATTTTTACTATGTGCTGTCTGCCGCCAGTGCCGAAACGCGCGATCTGGATCATTTACTTCAAGGACGACAGGCCAACGAGCAGGTTTCAATCCAGAATGTCACCGACGGTTGGGGACTGTTGGTGGTTGCCGGGCCCCGGGCTCGAGACCTATTATCAGCCTGCAGCACAGCAGATTTTAGCACTGAGGCGTTCCGCTGGTTTACCGGTCAAGCAATCACCATTGCAG
>JAQWWC010000202.1 GCA_029249645.1 Pseudomonadales bacterium | reverse complement strand
CCAAGAGGCGCAATACACTGCATGATGTCAGTACGGCCACCAAACGCGCCATCGGGGAGACCGCCGCCGATGACCTTGCCGAGGGTGGTGAGATCTGGGCGAACCTTGTACAGTCCTTGCGCGCCACCAATATGCACTCGAAACCCGGTCATGACCTCGTCAAAAATTAGAACCGTGTCATGCTGATCACAAAGTGAGCGAAGGCCTTCAAGAAATCCAGGCACTGGGCAGACCATGCCCATATTGCCTGCGATGGGCTCCACGATGATCGCCGCAATATTGCCGCCTTCTACGGCAAAAAGTTGCTCGACGGCCTCGAGGTTGTTGTAGGGCAGTGTCAAGGTAAGCCGGGCAAGATCAATCGGCACCCCCGCAGAGTCTGGCTCGCCAATGGTCAACGCGCCGCTGCCAGCTTTGACTAAAAGGCTATCGCTGTGGCCGTGGTAACAGCCTTCAAACTTGAGGATTTTATCGCGCCCAGTAAAGCCGCGCGCCAAACGGATCGCGCTCATCGTCGCCTCAGTACCGGAGCTCACCATGCGCATCATTTCCATGCTGGGTAAGTGCTGGTTGATTTTTAATGCTAGCTCGGTTTCAACAGCGGTAGGTGCGCCGAAACTGAGGCTATCCCGAGCAGCATCTTGAACGGCCTTGATCACCTGTGGATGAGCATGACCAAGAATCATTGGTCCCCAAGAGCCAATGTAGTCGATGTACTGTTTTTCATCCTCGTCGAAAAGGTAGGGACCACTACCCCGTTTGAAATATGGGGGTGTGCCACCGACTCTGCCAAAAGCTCTGACGGGGGAATTCACGCCGCCAGGAAACAATTGTTGGGCCTGTTGAAAAAGCTGCTCGGATCGCTGCATGTTAGGACTCGTTTTTATCGTCTGACTAAAATGAGTGACCGGCGACTAGCTGTGATAGTAGTTTTCGATATCTTCCGGGAGGAGGATGCCAACGGGCCGGTCAAGCTGGGTTGCTGAAACTCTCACAACGTACAAAGCTTGTACGCCGCCAAGGGAGATTATATCAAATGCTTCGTCCAAAGTGGCCTGCCAAGTGATTCTAGCAATATCTTTGCGCTCAGCCGGGATATTCCGAAGATCTAAAGTGTCTTGTTGTGGGTCCGACAATGCACGCTGCAGGTCGGCCGCCTTAAGTAAGCAGTCATAATCGGACCCTGATTTGACTAATATCCAGGTGGGTTGGCTTTGAAGGACTTGTACCGCTGATTCTCGATCAAGAATGGCGCTGGCAACGATAAATTTGCGAGACATTTTACTTTCAACGGATGCTCGACTGAGTGCAAGGCTGCGGGAGTTCCGCCCGGTTAAATCGATACCCAGCATCAAAGCTTGCGTCTGAAAAATGGACTTTGCACCAAAGCCATGGGCGGCAGTGATATTCGCAATCACAATGCAAAGCATTGCTGGCAAAACGATTTCGGGATTGCGAGTCAATTCCATTAATGCCATGAGTGCTGCTAGGGGGGCTTGTAGCACGGCGCCCATCATGGCGCCCATGCCCAAAATGACATAAAAACCGGGCTCGGAAACCTGATCGCTCATCGTCGATGCCAGTTGCCAAAAGCCGCCGCCAGCCATGGCGCCGATGACCAACGTTGGGCCGATGAGGCCAATCGGCATTCCGAGTCCAAGATTAATTGCAGTGGCGACGAGCTTTGTGCAACAGATGAGCAGTAAAAGCATCAACGGTAGAGAGCCCTTTAGCGCTTGATTGACGGTGTCGTAACCGACGCCTAAAATTTCTGGGACGACAAAGCCAAGCGACGCGGTGACCACGCCTGCGAGGATTATTTTAACGGCAATGGGTTTGGGGGCCCGGTCGTGACAGATCACCATCAGGCGTATGAGCCCGGCGGCGAGTACGGCGATGGCAATGCCCTCTAAAAAGATCCAGGGGAGATCCCAATAAGAGTCCATGGCGATACCCGGTATGAAAAACACGGGTTCATCCCCGAAAACTTGTTGGACGACCAAGGTGCCTGTGACGGCGGCAAGAATAACGGGCATGAAGCCGGCAATAGTGTATTCCAGAACGATGACTTCCATCGAAAAAATAACGCCGGCAATGGGTGTGTTAAAAGATGAACCGATTGCGGCGGCGGTGCCGCAGCCGATTAGCACTCGAATCGAATTATTAGGAAGCTTTAGCGTCTGCCCCAGCAAGCTACTCACGGAGGCACCGAGATGGATGGCGGGGCCTTCGCGGCCGCCAGTCTGACCGCTGATCAGTGCAATCGCGCCCGCGAAAAACTGCACGAGTAAATTTTTTGCAGAGAGGTAACCTTGGTGACGATGCAGGCGCTCCAAAACATGGGAGACGCCAACGCCTCGATTCTCTTGTTTGAGAAAGGCGAAAATCAGTGCCAGTGCCATGGCGCCGGCTGTGGGTAATAAGAAGCGCTCCAGTGCCGCGAGTTGCTCGAAACTTTCGGGGCCGCTGGGTAAGATCTGTATCAGAATCTGCTCAACGAGCACTCTAAATAGCAGAATTACAAGGCCCGTGAAAAGGCCTGAAAGGATGCCGAGAATAGCGAATTGTGGGGCGGCATCGAGGGACGATAAGGCAGATCGAAAAGCGCGGATCTGAAAGCTTGCGCGCAGATGAATCAGTCGTTTGATCAGCGTATTCAACATTGGCTCGCGTTCCAAAATAGGGTGTGCCAAGGAGAGTTTAACGGATCTGCCTGGTAACGACGAACCGCGCGCGGTTGGTGGATACGGGGAGATTTGTTAAGATCTGGGTCCCTTGCGCGTTCTGTGGCCCAGAGGGCCGTGAATATGTCCACTAACATCGTGGTTAAAACCTTTCGGTCAGATCGATTGAAGACCTTGCTCATTGGTCTGGGCATATTGGCAGCTGTTGCACTCCTGAGCGCCTATTATTTTGGTCGCCATGGTTTGCAGGTTCAGATTGAGCAGCTTGAATCAAAATTGTCTGAGCAAGATGTGCGCAATGGATTACAGCAGGTTCGAATTGACACGCTTGAGTTTCGGATCGCTGAATTGACGCTTGGTGAGAGTGTCTCTGAGCTGGCGGCCACGGATTTGCAAGCAGTGGTCGTTCAGCAGCAAGGTAAAATCGCGAGGCTTGAAAGCGAGGCGATTTATTATCGAAATTTAATGTCGCCGGGTGCTGGTGATCGAGAGGTTTTTATCCACCGGGTTGATTTGTTGCCGAGCGACGATAACCGATTTTTAAACTACGAGATTCTGCTGACCCACGCTGATCCAGATGGTGCTCACACAGTAGGTCGAATTGGGTTGACGTTGGCGGGTATCGTCGAAAATCGTCAGACGCTAATCGATGCAGGGGCGTCGGGATTGATTGAACCCGAGGCGCTTGAATATGATTTTCGATATTTTCAGAATTTCGCGGGTCAGTTAAGATTGCCGGAAGGTTTTCAACCAGCAACGTTGCTGCTTGAGGTGACTTCTGATGCGGGAAAGGTGTTAGAACAACAGCGGTTTGATGTGCCTATTAGGGAGGCCTAAATGGATTTGATGAAGCGTGTGGGTTTGGATAGAGAAGAGTCGGTCTCTTTGATTGCGGAAAATTGCCATGTTCAAGGTGAGCTGAGATTCAGCGCAGAGCTCATTATCAACGGTCAGGTATCGGGCGTTGTCACAGCGGATACCACGGGGAGTGGACTTAACGTTGGCACAAAGGGTGAAGTGGTCGGAAATCTGTATGCGCCCTCAATTATCATCAGCGGGCAGGTCAAAGGCGACATATATGCGTTTGGTCACATTGAGTTGACCAACACAGCGCGTGTGTCAGGGAATTTATTCTATCAATCGTTGCAAATGGACGCTGGCAGCAGTTTGTCGGGAAGCTTGCGGCAAATGGAAGCCTCTGAAATCAAGGCGTTGATGGTTTCAGAAGAAAATATCAGTCGGCGCACCGCGATTGGTCGCTTGGAGGCTGTCTCGGAACTGGCGTCAAAGGATGTCGATGACAGCACTTCGATCTCATCAACTTAAAACGGATTAGAGCAACATGACAGTTCAAAGCGAATTATCGATTGGGTTTAGTGAGGCAGCGGCTAAAAAAGCGAAAGTATTAATTGATGAAGAAGCGAATGAGGCCTTAAACCTGAGGGTCTTTGTCACCGGCGGCGGTTGTAGCGGCTTTGAGTACGGATTCACCTTTGACGAAGATCTTGAAGACGATGATACTGCGATCGTTCAGCAAGGGGTGCGGCTCGTGATCGACCCGCTCAGCTTTCAATATCTTGCGGGTGCAGAGGTGGATTTTAAAGAAGACCTGCAAGGTTCGCGATTTGTTGTCACCAATCCTAACGCCAATTCGACGTGTGGTTGCGGTAACTCTTTCTCAATTGCCTGAAGGCGCGCATTGAAGAACAGGTTTGGTCGCAGGTTGCTAAAATGATGTTTGCTCAAGGGCTTCATTCGAGGATTCGGTCGAGTCCTAATTCTGGATTAAGGTTTTTTGTAATAAACTAACCCAAGGGCTCACCTGAGTCTTAAACGCTTGTATCTCTGATGCCGCAACGGCTGCGGCATTAGGCAGGCTAACCGTTCTTGGATTGCGATGAACCCCGCCAACTAGAAATTCATAATGCAGGTGCGGGCCGGTTGCCAAGCCGGTTGCGCCGACGTAGCCAATGGTCTGGCCCTGCTTGATCTTCTTTGAAGCTCTGATGCCTTTGGCAAATTTTGATAAGTGCAAATATTTCGTGGTGTATTGTTCGCCGTGTTGAATGACCACAAAATTACCGGAAGCCTGATTGCGTTCTGCTTTTATAATTTTGCCGTCGCCTGCTGCCCGGACCGGCGTGCCTCGATTGGCTGCATAATCAATACCTCTATGGGGCATGGTCCGCTTAAGAATCGGATGCATTCGTTTTAAGTTAAAAGATGAGCTCACGTGGGAAAAATGAACGGGATCTCGCAAGAAAGCTTTGTGCAAACTTTCTCCGTTGTAGTCGAAGTAGCCGGTCTCGCCTTCTGAGTTGGTGTAGCGCAGCGCCTCATGGGTTTCCCCAAGATTCACAAAAGAGGCCGCAAGAATATTGCCGTCGTCGATCAACTTACCATTGAGTTGCAATGCCTCGAAAACGATTGTGAATTCATCTCCCTCTCTTAAGTCGAGTGCGAAGCTGATATCCCACTGGAAGAGATTGGCCATAGCCATGATGAGGTTGTCTGACAGGCCGGCTTGTTTACCAGCATGATAGAGTGATGGATGGGTTTTACTAATCCGACCATGCAGCGTTTTTAATAGGATGTCGGGCTGAACGGTTTCAATTGTTGTTTGATATTCAGTGTTCTTAAGAGTTGTTATGAGTGTTGTGGTCGGGTTAATGGCATACCGCAGTTGTTGGATGCGCCCAGTCGTTGTTTTTTGGATGTCGATATTTTGACCTGGACGCAAGTCGGCGAGCGCATCGGCATTTTCTGTGCCGAGGATCCTTTGCAAATCGCCTGCGGAAAGCCGCGCTTTGGCAAACAGGCTCGACAGGTTGTCACCGTTTTTAACGGTCAAGCGGATCAATTGCGGTAAGTCGGGCGCGGGTTCATCCTGATCTGTTTTGACGGTAACGGATTGAGGCGCCTCTTTGGCGGGTATGGGGATGGTCACCGGCTCAGAGGGCGTGGGCGCAATTAAGGCATTGAGTAATGCGAGCGCGGCGCAGATTGCGACTAGGAGGCCGGCGAGCTTTAGATGAGTGTTTGGGTATTTGCGCATGATAAAGAACGGTTGATTAAGGCTCGCGTTGCGATGTTAGGAATGCTGGCGCTTAAAATCAATGCTTGTTCTGTAATTCAAATCAAGACAACAGGCTAAAATCTAAGGCGCGCAGACAGGCCGAGGAGCGATTATCGTGCGATAATAATCGGAGTGATGGGTGTTGATGCTTAAGGAGAATGGTTTGAAAGGTTCAGGTGATCAAATTGTTAGTGATTTACAGCAACTTGAGTTGATTGCCCAGGTTAGTAATGAAGCGACTTTGCGCGCCCATCTTGCTGAACAGCCGCGAACAGTCTATTGCGGGTTTGACCCGACCGCTGACAGTCTTCATATCGGCAATTTGGTGCCGCTCCTTGCGCTGCGACGATTTCAGAACTATGGACATCAGCCCATTCTGCTGGTTGGTGGTGCGACTGGCCTGATTGGCGACCCGGGGGGGCGTGCCTCGGAGCGAACGCTAAAGCCGAGGGCAGAAGTCGCGGCCTTTGTGGATAAAATAAGAGAACAGGCTTGCCGGTTTTTGGACTTCGAGTGCGAAGGTAACCCTGCATTGGTGGTGGACAATGCAGACTGGGTGAATGGTCTTGATGTCATTACCTATCTTCGGGATATTGGCAAACACTTTAGCGTGAACGCGATGGTTCAAAAGGAAACGGTGAAGCGTCGTTTGGAAGACGATAGCGCAGGCATTAGCTACACTGAGTTTAGTTATATGATTTTGCAGTCCTATGATTTCGCTGTGCTCTATCGGGATCATGGTTGCACGATTCAAATGGGCGGAAGCGATCAGTGGGGCAATATTACCAGTGGAATTGATCTGATTCGCAGAATGCAAGGTGGTCAGGCGCATGCGGTAACCTATCCTTTGATTACAAAGTCGGATGGTACGAAGTTTGGTAAAAGTGCTGAGGGTTCGGTTTGGCTCGATCCAGCAAAGACGTCACCGTACAAGTTTTACCAATTCTGGATTAATTGTGCCGATGAAGATGTTCTTCGGTTTCTTAAAATATTCACGTTCTTATCGACTGCTGATATTGCAGAACTTGCCGATGCGCAGCAAAGTCAGCCCGGGGCGCGGTTGGCGCATCGACGGCTTGCACAAGAGGTGACAGGCTTGGTTCATGGTGAGTCGGCGGTTGCGGCCGTCGAGCGCATCACGGCGGCAATTTTCTCGAATCGAATTGACGCACTAACAGAGCAGGACTTTGCGCAACTGGCGCAGGATGGATTGCCGTCGACACACTTCGATCTTTCCGAAGTTGGGTTGCTGGCACTGTTGTTTGAAAGTGGTTTAGCAACGACGCCGAAAGGCGAAGTGACTCTGGGTCAGGCTAAAAAGCTCGTCTTGGGTAATTCTGTTGCCGTAAACGGCGTGAAACAGATTGATCCAGAGTTTAAGTTACAAGCCAGTGCGGCGCGCTATGGTCGCTACCACTTGATACAGAAAGGCAAAAAGCAGCATCACTTGGTGGTACTGAAGGGTTGAGGCGTATTCTTTATTCTGGCAGGTCTGCTGTTGGCGCTATTCAACGTTGGGTCGTGCCCTGCTTTGAAGGGTTTGCCTTAGACGCAAGCTGGTTGCGTTGTGACTCGACGAGATGCAAAACCAATTCTTAATGGGTGTGGCGATGATCCAAACAAAAGAAAGGATTGTTGGCTGTGGTGATGCAGGCGGATGCACGGCGGGGGTTGAATACAGTTGTGAGTCATGGCGAGGAAAAACGCATGCCACGTGCGAGAAATTGGTGGAGCCAGGCGGGATCGAACCGCCGACCTCCTGCGTGCAAGGCAGGCGCTCTCCCAGCTGAGCTATGGCCCCGTATTTCTACAGGCGTTTCCCACACAAAATTGGTGGGTCTGGGCAGATTCGAACTGCCGACCTCACCCTTATCAGGGGTGCGCTCTAACCAACTGAGC
>JAQWWC010000201.1 GCA_029249645.1 Pseudomonadales bacterium | reverse complement strand
CCAAGAGTGCCGGACTAAGGGGCAATCCATTGAATACGTGCGCCAAGGCATCCACTGAAACCACTTTTACCCGAGGATTATCATGAAGCTGACGATGCACCCAATCACCAATAGGGCATAAAGGTTCTTCGCCAGAAACGAGGTATATGTTTGCGTTTTCTAACATTAACAATCGTTCAGCACCAGAACCTCAACACGATCGACACCATTGCGCTCAACCTCCTTCACCGATCAAAGCCGGTCCACTGCGCGATTAGCGTAGCGCTGATTCAAGCTCAGTCCAAGCCTTTTCGAGCCGCTTTTCAGAGATGGGGACTCGAGTGCCAACCGGTTGCGCAAACAGCGAGACCCGATACTCTTGTAGCAGCCATTCGAATTCACCGGCCATGCGGCGCTGTTCCGAGCTGAGCCCAGTTAAGCGCGCTTGGAAGCGCGCCACTTTGGCTAAGTTGTCAGTTTCTCGCGCCAGATTGCCCGGCAGTTTATCGAGTCTGTAATCAATGGCTTTTAGATAGCGAGCATAGGACAACAACCAGGGCGCCTCGATTTGTGTCACGAACCGCCCTCGAAACAACCACTGCAGTTGTGCATCGATATCCATTCGGGTTGCCTGCACCGGCAGGCTTACAAGCTTTGCCAGCAGAAGTTCAATACTGGTGGCCGTCTTTAACGCCTCCGTCAACGCCGCAACCAGCCGCTGACCACGCTCGAACAACTGACCGCGGCCCTCTAAACGTTCTTGAAACAAGGCCGCCGAACGCACGGGCGGAAGATCATCGACCAAGGTATGTCGAAAAACTGCATCGATCAGATCGTCCTGCAACTGCTGGGCATCGCCTCGGGCGGCATACTGCAAACCCAGCGCCTTTATACCCGGCAATTGCTTCTGCAAGTAACGCCGTTGGTCCGGCAGGGACAGCGCAAGCAACCTCGCAACCCCCTGAGCATGCGCCCTATCGGCAGCGGCCAAAGATTCAAACACAATGATATCCACGTGATCGATTTGATCCACTAATGCGGGGTAACCCTTTATTTCGATTGTGCCTTCCTGGGTTGTCACACTCATCGGCAGGGTTTCGAAATCCCAGGTTTTGAGACCGACTCGCGCGAGCGCGTGCGTCGGCTGACGATCTGGCGCACGGGCCTTAAACTGCTGAAAAAGCGCTGCCAAGTTCCGCCCTGAACCCAGGACCTTGCCTGACCCATCAACCACCCGCACTTGGATGGAAAGATGCTTATCTAATCCTTCTACTTGAAAGTCGGATTCAACAATCGCAACCCCCGTCATACGAAATAGGCGATCTGCTAGGGCTGCGCGAAGCGAGCCTTTCGAGGCATCCAGCCCAGCCAGTGCCTTTTCGGCATACTCCGGCGCGGGCACAAAATTTTTGCGCAACGCTTTCGGTAGGGACTTGATCAAGGCGAGGCATTTTTCCGGCAACAGTCCAGGCACGAGCCAGTCTAGCTTTTCGCTCGAAACCTGATTGAGCAGCGATATCGGCACGTCGATACTAACGCCGTCGTCCACCGCGGCGGGGTCAAACGCATACTGCAATGGCAAAGCATTATTCCCAACGGACAACGCATCAGGGTAGAGCGACTCTGAAATTTCGGCATCGCGCTGCATTAGAAATTCTCGGGTGAGCAACAGCGCTCCTCCCAACCCTCGGTCTGACTTGAGTGCCTCGGTCAGATCAATTTCGCTTACCACAGTCGCCGGTAAGGCCGAGTCATAGAATTCAAACAACCTTTGATGATCCACCAGCAGGTCGCGCTTACGACTTTTGGATTCTAAGGCTTCGATTTCGTCAATCAGCTCTTCGTTTTTGCGCAAAAATTTAAACCGGTCTACCAACTGTCGCATAACCAATGCGTCTTGAATAAAAAGATCCCGAGCACCACTCGGGTCAATGTTCGAGTAGTCGGTTTGCCGGCGCTTCACCAGCACAACTCCAAACAAGCTTACTTCCTCGAAACACAACACTTGCCCACGAGTTACGTCAAAATGCGGTTCAAAATAGCGCCGTTTCACTAAGTGCTCGGCGGCAGACTCAACCCATTCCGGTTCGATTTCACAATTGGTGCGAGCAAACAGTCGGCTCGTTTCAACCAGCGCCGCCGCCATCAGCCATTTTGGCTTACGCTTAAAGAGACTCGACGCGGGAAAAATATGGTACCGGCGATTTCTGGCGCCGGCGTAATCGCCCTTATCGGTGCGTTCAGCGACTTGCCCCAGATATCCAGGCAGCAACGCTCGGTGCACTTGTTCATAGTCGCTCTCGCCCCGGTTAATTCTGAACTTCTTGTCGCGGCAGATCAGCAGGAGCTGAGTGTGGATCTCACGCCAATCCCGCATTCGAAGATAGGATAAAAACTGGCTTCGACAAAACTTCCGAAGCTCGCCCTGGGTTGATGCTTGTCGTTTTGCCTCATAGCCCTCCCAAAGCCTCACCAAATCTAAAAAGTCCGATTGACCGTGTCGCCATTGCCCGTGTGCCTCATCGGCCTTTTGGGTGGCGTCGGCTGGCCGCTCCTTTGGGTCTTGAACAGACAGGCCACTGACAATAATCAAGACCTCCTTCAAGCAGCTAAACCGATTGGCCTCAACCAACGTCCGCGCCAAGCGCAAATCCACAGGAAAATCCGCTAAATCACGCCCCACCCGGGTCAGTCTGCGCTCGCCATCGATGGCCTGCAATTCCGTTAACAGCTGAAAGCCATCCGACAGCTGCCGTTGCTCCGGGCGCTCTATAAACGGAAACTTTGCGGGATCCCCCAGCTTTAGTTTCATCATCTGTAGCAGCACGGCAGCCAGATTGGTGCGCAGAATCTCTGGGGTCGTAAACTCGGGGCGGCCAAGAAAGTCCGCTTCACTGTACAGTCTGAAACACACCCCGTCGCTGATTCGCCCGCAACGTCCTTTACGCTGATCCGCGCTGGCACGAGAGATCGCCTCGATGGGTAAGCGCTGGATCTTTGACGTCACGCTGTATCGTGAGATTCTCGCCAATCCTGGATCGATCACATAACGAATGCCGGGCACAGTGAGCGAGGTTTCTGCAACGTTCGTCGTCAGCACGACGCGAGTTTGCCGCAAGGGTGAGAACACCCGATTCTGCTCTTTAGCCGAAAGGCGTGCATACAGCGGCAAAATTTCTGCTGGCACCCGCCACTTTTTTCGCAGCAACAGCGCAACTTCACGAATTTCGCGCTCGCCCGCTAAAAAAATGAGCACGCCGCCCGGTGATCGGTGGCCGCGCTCTAAGATCATGATTTCGTTGAGTGCTTCGAGAATACCCAATTCTAGGCCCGCTTCGGCATCGTCCTGGGCTTCCTGCTCGGTCATGGGCCGGTAACGCACTTCAACGGGGTACGTCCGACCAGAGACCTCAATGACAGGCGCGGCATTAAAATGCTTTGAGAAGCGTTCCAAATCAATGGTGGCCGACGTAATAATCACTTTGAGGTCCGGGCGTTTAGGCAGAATCCGTTTGATATAGCCCAGCAAGAAGTCGATGTTCAAACTGCGCTCATGCGCCTCATCGATAATAAGCGTGTCGTATTGTTCTAAAAATCGATCGTTCTGCGTCTCCGCCAACAAAATACCGTCGGTCATGACTTTGATTAGGGTGCGATCGCTCGTTTGGTCCCCAAAACGAATTTGAAAGCCCACCTGCTCGCCTATCGGCACCGCAAGCTCTTCGGCCAGGCGAGCCGCTACGGTACGCGCCGCCACACGGCGCGGCTGGGTGTGGCCGATCGTGCCCAGTATGCCCCGCCCGAGTTCCAGGCAAATTTTTGGTAGTTGGGTCGTTTTACCCGAGCCGGTTTCGCCTGCAACAATCACCACTTGATACTTTGAAATAGCGGCCTTTAAATCTTCAAGCCGTCCAACAACCGGTAAAATGTCAGGGTAGCGCACCGCCGGTTTGGCCGCCAGGCGGGTCCGAACAGACGCCTCAGAGCGAGCCTTACGCTTTTCAAATTGCTTGGCTTGTCGGGGGTTGCCCGCTAGTTTAGAAAGCGAGAAGCGATCTCGAATCAAACAGCCCTGAAGTTGCTTCGCGAGGGTGGGCCGGGATGGCGCTTGCGACATGATCTTTCACTTCATTGAATAAGGGCAACGTCACGAATCACACTAAGACAGATGTCTTAATTACTTCGACAGGGCATTCATCCCTTCTTCAATACCCCGAATCGTCAATGGAAACATGTGGTCCTCAACCAGCTTCTTGGTCAATGCCACCGATGTTGAGTACTCCCACGTATCCTGTGGCGTCGGATTGATCCAAATCACTTTATCGAAAGTATCTTGTAATCGCTGCATCCAAATTGCGCCCGCCTCTTCATTCCAGTGCTCAACGCTACCGCCGGAATGCGTAATCTCGTAAGGCGCCATGGTCGCATCCCCAACGAAGATCACTTTATAGTCATGACTGTATTTGTGCAGAATATCAAAGGTATCGATGCGCTCGTTCATACGCCGACGGTGCTCTTTCCACACGCCATCATAGATAAAGTTGTGAAAATAGTAGGTCTCTAGGTGCTTGAACTCGCTGCGCGCCGCCGAAAACAGCTCCTCACACACTCGAACATGGGCGTCCATCGAGCCGCCGTTGTCCAAAAATAGCAATACTTTTACCGTATTGCGGCGCTCAGGACGCATCACGATATCAAGCAGTCCGCCATTTTTGGCCGTTTTATCAATCGTATTGTTGATATCAAACTCGTCATCTGCGCCAGTCCGGGCAAGCTTTCTGAGCCGGCGCAGCGAGATCTTTAAGCCGCGAGTCCCAAGCTCGATATTATCGTCATAGGCTTTGTAGTCGCGTTTATCCCACTGCCGCTTACCGCGTCGCTTCTTACCGCGCTTGTCATCACCCTCTTCGCCCCGGCCGTTTTTTCCTTTACCCTCTTTGTCTTTCTTATCCCCTTCACCGCGGGCTTCTTTCTCAACCTCGCGCTTGAACGCTTCAATCAATTTCTCAAGTCCGCCCAAACCCTCGATTTTCTCGAGCTCTTCTTTGGAGAGGGATTTTTCGAATTCTCGGCGCAGGTATTCATCGGGTATCAAGCTAGAGAGCAAGCTAGCAAGGTCTTCCAAGCCTTTGAAATAAGTACTAAAAGCACGGTCAAATTTGTCGTAGTGACGTTCATCTTTGACCAAGGTCATACGACTCAGATAATAAAACTCATCGATGTCGGCGTAGACGAGACGCGCCTTGAGGACTTCTAAAAGATGCATCAACTCGGTGATTGAAACCGGGATTCTGGCTTTCTTGAGTTCCATGAAAAAATTGATCAGCATGCTCAATACTTCCTTTTTACTTACGCGACTGAAGCTGCTTGGCTTCTGCGTCTACCGCTTGCCTCATCAGCATCATCTCTTGGTGCTGCATGAGGGCATTCATGAGGTCATCCAGAAGGTCCTTCATAAAGCGCTCTATCGGGCCCATTCAAACCCCCAAGACCGACTTATTGAACACCTCAGTCCACCTTATCCATGCACCGTTCCCAAGCGCCTTCCAACGCCGCAGTTCAGTGCACTCTTACCATCCACTCTCAGGCCATTTTGGCAGCCTTGATGACCGCACTCTGCGGTCAGTAGTCACAGCCGGTCGCTGCAGATCTTGCATTAACCGTTGCGATGGGTTTAAGGCCGGCCTTAGCCTAGCCTTGTCCCCCAGAGCTATTACCACCTGACTGACGACGGTTCATAAAGGCCAGTCGCTCTAGCAGCTGTACGTCTTGCTCGTTTTTAACCAAGGCGCCATACAACGGCGGAATTGCTTTGGTGGTATCTCGGTTGGTTAAGATTTCTTCCGGGATGTCATCCGCCATCAACAATTTCAACCAATCGATCAACTCAGAGGTTGAGGGCTTCTTCTTCAGACCCGGTACCTTTCGGACATCAAAGAATATCTCCAGTGCTTCCTTCACCAAGTCCTGCTTAATACTTGGATAATGAACGTCCACGATTTGCTGCATCGTCTCGCGGTCCGGGAACTGGATGTAGTGGAAGAAACAACGCCTGAGAAACGCATCCGGCAATTCTTTTTCATTATTCGACGTAATGACGACAATCGGCCGCACCTTGGCTTTCACCATCTCGCCCGTTTCATAGACATAGAACTCCATTTTATCGAGCTCTTGCAGTAGATCGTTCGGAAACTCAATATCGGCCTTATCGATCTCATCAATGAGCAACACAACTTTATGATCGGCCTCGAAAGCCTCCCACAACTTGCCCTTCTCGATGTAGTTTTTAATGTCGTGGACCCGATCATCACCCAACTGAGAATCACGCAAACGTGATACCGCATCGTACTCATACAGCCCTTGCTGAG
>JAQWWC010000200.1 GCA_029249645.1 Pseudomonadales bacterium | reverse complement strand
CGGTACGCTGTCGCCAACCAATCCAGTTTCAGCCTTTTACGGTGGTAAAGAGTTGACGCCAGAAGAGTCTGAAAGCATTAGCGTAGGCTTGGTGTGGGACGTGACCGATGCGTTGAATGTGACGCTTGATGCCTACCAGATCGAGTTGACCGATCGAATCACACAAGGCGACGAAGTTACTGTCACGGATGCCGATATTGAGACCTTAACGGGCCTTGGCGTCACCGGTGCAGGGGATTTAACGACTTTCAAGTTCTATGTGAACGATTTTGATACCACGACTACTGGGTTCGATCTGATCGCGACCTATGGCGCTGACATGTTTAACGGCAGCACCGAGTTCACGTTTGTCTACAGCGACGTTGAAACGGAAGTGGATCGTAGCAAGAACGGTTTGGTGGGTGGCACGTTCATCCGTCGATTAGAAGACTCACTGCCTAAGCAGCGATGGAATCTGTCGGCAGTTCACTTGAATGGTGACTGGCGTGTGCTCGCACGAATCAATTCGATTGATGGTTTCTGGATAGAAAGCAGCGGTTTCATTGATGGTATGGCGACGGTTGATTTAGAAGTTGCTCGCGACTTTGGTATGTACAACGTGACGCTGGGCGCCCAAAACGCGTTCGATGAGTATCCAGACGAAGAAAGTCAGGGTACGCAAGGCGCCATCGGTATGGTTTACCCAGAAGCAGCACCTTTAGGATTCAACGGCGCGTTTTACTACGTCAAGCTAGGTGTTAACTTTTAATTTCCATTAGGAAAATAAGAGATCTAAAAAGGGCACTTAGTGCCCTTTTTTTTGCTCAATTTTTGTGAATTGTGTTTAAGCAGCGACGCATTACATTGGGGTCTAACAGTATCTCGGCGGGCAGCTTATGTGGTTTTTAAGGAGCCCTGCCGGCCTAGCACATTGTGGTTAGTGCAGGTCCCTGGTGCTTTGAATGAACGCTATCGGCTCGGTCACTCCGTAATACGATGGTGCTCTGTCGAGGTTCGGTTTGACTGGGAGAATCCTTTAACCGATCTCGGTGTTCAGTGCGCCGAGCCATCGCATGATAAAGTGAGTGCTTCTTGGGCAACCCAATCTGAATAGGATGCGACATGATGGTGACCTTAAAAAAGACTTGGATCAGCTGCTTTATGATGAGCCTTAGCTGTGGCCTGCAGGCCTCAGCAAAGGCGGATGACGAGCAGTCTGTCATTCCGATCAAAGCGGTTGTGGTTACCATGTTTGAACATGGCGAGTTGGCGGGCGACCGGCCGGGTGAATTTCAGTATTGGGTTGAGCGGTTTCCACTCGATCAACAGTTGCCATTTGAGATGGGCCAACACCCGCTGCGGCTAAGTGCTTCCGGGGTTTTAGGGATCTGCACGGGTGGAGGCGTGACCAATGCCACAGCATCGATCATGGCCTTGGGTTTGGACCCGAGGTTTGATCTGAGCGCTGCTTATTGGATTGTGGCGGGTATCGCCGGGGGGGACCCAGTTGATTTGACCATTGGTTCCGGGGCCTGGGCGCGCTACGTGATCGATGGCGACCTTGCTTTTGAAGTTGACGCGCGAGAAATCCCCGAGGACTGGCCCTACGGCATGATTCCGCTGGGGGCGCATACGCCGGCCGCGCCTGGGGATGATGTGACCCAAGGTTGGACCGTCGATACCTCAAGTTTTACGCTCAATCCAGGTTTGGCAGACTGGGCCGTTGCCACGTCAAAAGCGGTTGTGCTGCCAAGCTATCCCGAGTCCCGGGCGTTTTCAAAGCAGTTTAGAGGATTTGCCGGCGCGCTTTCTGAGCCGGGTGTGATGTTGGGTGAGACCTTGTCGGCTAGTACCTATTGGCATGGCGAGCAGTTGAGTCAATGGGCCAATGACTGGGTTCAGGTTTACTCAACGCCAAAAATGAATTTCATGACAAGCAATATGGAAGACAGTGGAACGCTGACGGCCTTATATCGCCTGGCGCGGATTGGACGGGTCGATACAGAGCGGGTAATGGTCTTGCGCACAGTAAGTAATTACACGCAACCGCCGCCGGGGGAGTCTGCGGTCTGGAGTGCGACCGCGGATTATCCCGATTCGGGTTTGCCCGCACTGGAATCGGCGTATCGTTATGGCGCGGCCGTGGTCCAGCAGATCGTCGAGAATTGGGTTGTTTATGAAACCGCGTTGCCGAGCCTAGAAGCTAGCACCGAGCCATGAGGTTTTTTGCAGCTTGGTGGTGGTTGAGCTTTAAGGCTTCCACATCGATGCCGGTCAGGGCACCGTCGCGTACCCGCCATTGACCTTGGACGAGAACGTGCTCCGCTCGGTCTGTGCCGGATAAAAGTAGGCTTGCTAACGGGTCGTGGTGCCCCGAGTGCTGGATGCTATCGACTTTAAAAAGGGCTAGGTCCGCCTGCTTACCGACCTGAATCTGTCCAAGCTCAGGTCGATTAATAGCGTGCGCGCCGCCGCTGGTTGCCCAACGCAGTGCGTGTTGGATTGATACCCGATCACTGCCGTATTGCAGTCTTTGCAGCAGAAGAGCCTGCCGTGTTTCAAGAATGAGGTTAGAGTGATCATTTGAGGCAGACCCGTCGACGCCGAGGCCAATCTCAACCCCAGCCTTCATCAAATCTAGGGTCTTGCAAATACCAGATCCCAAAATCATATTGGAGCTGGGGCAGTGGGTAATACTGGTGCCGCTGGCACCTAATCGGTCCATCTCTGCAGCATTAAAATGAATGCCGTGCGCCAGCCACGTTTTGGGTCCGAGCCACCCGAGTTCTTCTAAATATTCGAGGGGCCTTTGCTGATACAAACTTTGGCAGAACGCATTTTCGTCAAAGGTTTCCGCTAGATGGGTGTGCAACCCAGCGCCGTGGGCAACAGCCAGTGCCGCTGTTTCTTGCATAAGCGTTTTACTAACCGAAAAGGGCGAGCAGGGAGCTAAGGCGATTTGGATCATCGCGCCCGGGTTTGGGTCGTGATGTTCCTCAAGCATTTTTTGACTGTGCACTAAAATATCGGCTTCACTTTGCGTGACGCGATCTGGTGGCAGTCCGCCTTGGGATTGACCAAGGCTCATGGAGCCTCTACAAAGCACGCTGCGCAGGCCCAGACTGGTAACGGCTTCAATCTGGATCTCGGTTGCATTGGTGAGGTCGTCAGAAAACACGTAGTGATGATCGACCGCGGTCGTGCAACCTGACAAAAGGAGTTCGGCCGCAGCCAGCTGGGTGCTCAAAAATATATCGTCTGGGCTGAGGTTTGCCCAAATAGGGTAGAGTGCTTCAAGCCAAGGAAACAAGCCCTGGTTGCCAGCTGCGGGCACTGCGCGCGTGAGCGTTTGATAAAAATGATGATGCCCATTGATGAGCCCGGGCAGAACCACGAGCGCAGAGGCATCAAAACACTCATCAAAGTGCTCTGGGGGGCGGTCAAGGACTGCCGTGATGAGGCCGTCTTCGATGAGGAGTCCCGCGCTGGCATCGAGCCCCGGGGCAAAAATAGCGAGGGGTTCCTTAATCCAGAGTTTCATGACGGTCTGTCTCTGGGCGAAAGGCCGCAGCCTCGCAAAATAAACGTGACCAGAAAATCTGCGGTTTCAGTTAATACTGGGTCATCGAACTCTGCGCGATTGAGCAGGGACAAAGCCTGCACTTGAAAATCGGCATAATGCTGGGTTGCCGACCAAATTAGAAAAATCAGGCGCTCAGGGTCAACGTCTCCGATTGTTCCGGCAAGCATCCACTGTTTAATGACCAGTGCTCGGTCCTGGACCCAGGAGCGCATGCTCGTATTCAGGTAGTGTTTCAGATTGGGCGCACCCTGGATCATTTCATTGGCGAAGAGCCGAGACGCCGCCGGGTCTTGTTGCGCTTGTTTAAGTTTCTGTCTGATGAAGGCTTCTAAGGCCTCCGCTGGGTCTGATTCTTGGCTGACTTGATCGAAAGCCAGGTTCCAAGATTCGATAATGCGTTCTAAAACGGCAAGGTATAGTTGCTGCTTGGACTTAAAGTGATAATGAATATTGGGCTTTGGCAATGCGGCACGATCGGCAACGCGTTGCATGCGTGCGCCCTCGAAGCCATATTGCGCGAATTCAGCTTTCGCGGCGACGAGGATGTGCGCCTTGATAGAACCCGGAGGCTGGCGATGTGCTTCATTGACCATATGGATAATTCTAGATGCTGAAATTGATTTCATAAAGTATTATTTTTATTGATCTTTATAAGAAATATATTAAGATATTGACCGTTTGGTCAGTAATAACCGAGCTGCCGTGTTACCCGCTGTTGGCGGATCCCAAATTGAACAGAGACCAGTGATGACTGAAGCGAATGACTGACATGAGCCCGCCCATTCAATTTTGGTTGAACAGCGCGCTGCAGACCCATTCAGGGCGTGCGGATGAAACGCTGCTTAACTATCTCAGACAAAGCGGCCGCGTTGGCTCGAAAGAAGGCTGCGCGTCGGGGGATTGCGGCGCCTGCACCGTTTTAGTTCAAGCCGAAGACGAGCACGCTTACAAGCCTGTGAATGCGTGTATTTTGCCGGTGCAACAATTGAGCGGGCAGGCGGTGTTAACCGTCGAAGGCTTGCCCAACAACGATGAATTGCATCCGGCCCAGGTGGCCATGATCGCGACACATGGGGCTCAGTGTGGGTTTTGTACACCCGGTTTTGTGATGGCGCTGGCTGGTTGGATGGATGAACAGGCCTTCAGCGCCAGACTTGATGGTGATGAACAACCGAAACGCAACAGCAAGCAGGCTGAAACGATGCGTCTCAAGGCTTGTCGAGAAGCCATTTCCGGAAACCTGTGTCGATGCACGGGCTATCGGCCTATCTTGCAGGCTGCAAGTCATCTGGCGAACACCTCGGGGGCGGCATTATTTGAAACGCATCAACGGCTAGATAAGGCGCTTTTTGATTCCCCGCCAGACCAATCAGGGCCCTATAACACGGGCTTTCGGGAACCACAGACGCTTGGCGATTTAAAGGGTCTACTCCGGCAGCAACCGGGAGCGAACTTGATTGCTGGGGGGACGGACTTAATGCTTGAGGTCACCCAAAGACAGGGTCGCTTCGATCAATTGATTAGCTTGGCGCGTGTGCTCGAGCTTCAAAGCCTAGAGATCAACGCGGACAGCGCCATTATTGGCAGTGCGGTGACCTATCAAGACCTTCAGGCAGCAGCTGAATTGCCCTGGCCTGCGCTACACCACTTTTTGTCTCGGTTGGGTTCGCCGCAGATTCGCAATCGAGGAACCATCGGCGGCAATCTAGGAACCGCGTCACCGATCGGAGACTTGTTGCCGATCTTGCTCGTAATGGATGCAACGATTGTGATGTCCCATTTCGAAGAGGAGGACCGAAAGGTTCCGATCTCTGAATTCTTGCAAGGCTATCGAAAAACGCAGTTGCAACCGGGTAACTTCATAAAAGAGATTCAGGTGACAGGTCTGCAAAATTTTCTGCGCTATTACAAGATTTCAAAACGGCAAGAAGATGATATTGCCGCGGTATCGGTTGCCGTTCGATTGAAGCTGGATGCGGACCAGATTATGTTGGCCCGGGTTGCTTTTGGTGGGGTTGCTGAACAAGCCCTAAGATTACCGGCGCTCGAGCAGGCGCTGCAAGGGCAAACGATAACTGAGACACTTATGACGGCGTTGCACCAGCAGGTACTGCTTGCGTTAAACCCGATCAGCGACGTCCGCGCCAGCCGAGGCTA
>JAQWWC010000199.1 GCA_029249645.1 Pseudomonadales bacterium | reverse complement strand
CGATCAACATTTTGCAGCAACGGTCTTTTGCGATCGTCCGCGGTTCGTTTGAGCTGGGTCTCAATATCAGGCTTGAGATAAATAACGAGGCCTCGGGTTGTCAAAACATGCCTATTTTCTGGCCTTAGTACCGCGCCCCCTCCCGTCGCCAAGACGAGACCGGGCTGATGAGAAAGTGCCTCAAGGGTTTTCGATTCTCGATCCCGAAAAGCAGGCTCGCCTTCAACTTCAAAAATAAGTCGGACACTCACCCCGGTTGTTTTTTCGATCTCGTGATCTGTGTCTAAGAATCGTAATCCCAAGCGCTTTGCCAATAACTTACCGAGCGTCGTCTTCCCGGAAGCCATCGGTCCTACCAAAAAGATACTAGCGTGCTGGTGCAGTTCCATTAGACGCAGACCGGTTATCGAACACGGTCGCCAGATTCACGAATGATCTTAGGCGTTATAAATATCAAGAGCTCATCTTTGTCTTTCGTGCGCGCTGAATTGCGAAACAATCGGCCAACGAGCGGTAAGTTGCCTAAAACAGGCGTTTTCAGCTGAATCAAATCGGTTCTCGTTTGGTACAACCCGCCCAGCACAACGGTTTCCCCATCGCTAACGATCACCTTCGTTTGAATGCTCTCGATATCGATCGCCGGTGGGCCGCCCGGCGTTGGATCCCCTCGAGAATTGTTGGTCACATCGAGCTCTAATATAATCCGGTCATCGGCTGTAATTTGCGGCGTGACGGTCAGCCCAACCGTTGCATTCACAAATGACGTCGCTGTCGCGCCTCCACCGGTATCGGACTGATACGGGATCTGACTGCCCGAGTTGACTGTCGCAGAGCTTTTGTCGGAAGTAATAATGGTTGGCCTTGAAACCGTCTCGCCCATTCCTTCGCTTTCAAAAAGCTGCAGTTCCAGATCCAACAACAAATCATTATTCACTAGGCCAAAAGCAATCCCACCGGTTTTGCCTGAGCTTGTACCCAGATCCACAATCAGATTCTCAGAGGCCGTCCCACCTAAGGTCTCTATCGAACTACCGTATTGGATGCCGTTTGGACTATCACCCCAAGAAATATTGCCCGCCGTTCCCCAGCGGATGCCTGCCTCTCGCTTAAAGCTATCGCTCGCCTTCACAATCCGAGCTTCGATCATCACCTGCCTAACCGGGATATCCAGCTGATTCAAAAGCGTTCTAAGCTGCGCGATCCGATTAGGGGTTTCGGTCACAATAATCGCGTTGGTGCGATCATCAACCAGAATCGACCCGCGATCCGATACAACCCCAGCAGAGTTCTCGCTCGCCTCACCGGTATCACGCTCCCCCTGGGAGGAAAATAAAGCAACAATGTCAGATGCGTTGGCGTACTTAACCTTAATGAGTTCCGTCCGCAGCGGCGCAAGCTCGGCAATTTCTTGCTGGTTTTCGAGTTGCGCACGCTCTTGATCAGCCAGTTCTGCCGCAGGCGCCACTAATAAAACGTTCCCTTGAACGCGCTTGTCGAGACCTTTGGTTTTTAAGACAATATCTAACGCTTGATCCCACGGAACGTCTTTCAGTCGCAGCGTAATCGCGCCGGCGACCGTATCGCTCGCGACGAGGTTTAGATTGGCAAAGTCAGCAACGATTTGCAAAACGGCACGAATCTCGATGTTCTGAAAATTTAAGGACAACTTGTCGCCCTCGTACAGAAAGTCTATGCCTCCAGCCCCACCTGTGTCCGCATCATCGACAACCGGCTTCACCTCAAGCACAAAACCTTGATCTGACTGATATGCGAGGTAATCGAACTCACCACTCGGTACCACTTCAATCACCGCTTGATCACCTTGCTGATAAATCTCAATGGCCTCTACCGGCGTCGCAAAATCCGTCACATCCAGTTGTTGGGCGAGGGCCGGCGGGACGGTTGTATCTGGCATCGTCAGCACGATATTGCCGCCGACCTGATCCAGGTCAATCGTAATATTCGGCTCACTCAAGGCGATAACAACCCGACCTTCACCCTCCGAGCCCCGCCTAAAATCAACATTATCGACACGGGAACCCGCTTGTTTGCCAAACACAGAGCGGGCGCCGCTGGCCGATCCTGCGGTCAAGTCCAAATCACGCCCAACGGACAATTGTAGCGTTCTGCCCCGGACTTGGGTGCGGTAACCAACCAGCTCAGACAAGGCAATAATAATTCGGGTTCGGTCTTGGGTCTCTAAAACGGTCATGTTTTGCGCGTTGCCTGAGCCAAGGCTATGGTACTTGCTTGCAAGACCGCTGCTGACGCCCATCAAATCCAAGGATATACGCGCAGGTTCAGCAATGGCATAGCCCGTGGGCTCCGGGGGCACTCCGTCGAAGGTCAAGGTGATATCCGTCCGGTCACCGCCAGCCATCGAGAACGCAATATCCTGAAGCTCAAGTGCTAGTGCGCTGGCCGACATAAAATGGAGCATCGTCAAAACGACGCTCGCCATGAGCATTCGTTGGTGTGGCATCATTTTGCTGTTCATAACAATCCTTACCGCGTTAGCCTTCTGAAGTCCCAATGAGTTCGATGGTTCTGGGCCGTAATAACCAACCACCTCCGCCGTTGCTGACAATTTCCACAAGCTCTAATCGAGTTTCTTCAATCTTCTCAACCCGGCCCCACTGGGTACCCAAGTAAGCGCCCACACCGACCTGATGCACCACACCTTCACCATCTTTTATGAGCCCGTAATACTGCCCACGAAGCTCAAGCGAGCCCACCAATTGCAACGTCGCGAGGTTCATTTCTTCCAAATAACTTTTCACATGGTTTGCAGGCGGCCGAATCGATCCGGGTGGCGGCTTGTCTGCTCGGCTTGCGATCACCAATGGCGCTTGGAAAGGACTTCTAAGATTCGCCGCACCATACTTAAACGATTCGTACGGCTTAAATTCAGGGAGCGGCCGCACGGACATAACCGGCTCGGCGGCCACCTCATCGAAGAAACTGCGCAAATCGGAGAACTCATTGCTGCCTGCACACCCAGCGACAAGGGCTAGCATCAGGCTAAAAGGGACATGCCGACTCAAAAACGATGCTCGAAGTTTCATTTCGAGACTCCATCTTTATACCGGTAGGTCTTGGCCGTAATGCCCATTCTCAGTAGCTTTCCCTGTTCCGCGCCGCCACCTTGCGGGGTGATTTCGAAGTCATGGAGCGTCACGATTCTAGATAAATCTGCAACATCGCTCACAAAGGCGCCTAAATCATGGTAGCCCCCAACCACTTCCATTCGGATAGGTTTTTCAACGTAGTACTCTAGGATCCGTTCGGGCTGTAGATCAATCCGATTGAAGACCAGCCCATTGTTCGAGCCAACCGTTGAGATATCTTCAATCAACCCTGGAATCTCGGTATCGAGGGGCAATTGACTGAGAATCTTTTGAAAGTTGGCTTCCATTTCCTTAGCCTGCAGCCGATACCCTTCTAGGTTTGCCGCTTGAGCATATTTTTCACGGTAGCTTGTTTTCAAGCTCGTTTCTTCTTGGCCTGCTTTAGCAAGATCCTGCTGCAGATCCGTTACAAGGAAGAAGTAGCCTACAGTCAGGATAAGAACAAATACCCCCAGTGCCGTGATCACCTTAATCGGCGCAGGCCAAAGCCCTGCACTATTAAGGTCCAAATCACTTAGATCAATTTCGCTTAAATTGATGTTATTGAGTTTGTCGATGGTATCTTTAAGCGCCATCAGTTGCCCTCCGCACCCGCGCTGGGCGCGCTCACTTTGACCGAGAGTGCAAATCGACTTGCCTCAGGGCCGGCCTGAGGAAACGCGTCAATACTGGTTACATTGCCCCCTGTAAACCATAAGGATTGATCGAAGGCTCGAAGCTGATCCGAGATCCGGCTGTTGTCTTCCGCGACACCGGTCACAGAGATGTCTGCGCCCCGTAGCGTAAGGCGCTCAAAAAATACGTTCTGAGACAACTGGCGTGCTAATTCATCAAACAATCGCACACTAACTGGTCGATTGCCCTGAAGCTCTTGGATCACACGCATACGATCTAGTAGCTCTTTGCGTTTTTTCTGCAAGACTCTGATTTCTGCAATCCGCGCATCCAGACTTTCAATTTCCGAGGCGATGAACGCAACCCGCGCTCTCTGGGTATCAATTGCAGCCTCATAGATCCGCCAAGCACCCACCAACAAAAACACAGCAACCAGTCCAACTGCCGCTAAACCGTTCAGAAATTCTCGCTGCAAACGATCGCGCCGCTTTTGGCGCCAAGGCAGTAAATTAATTTTCAAATTCACCATGAATTCGTCCAATACCCGGCATCTACCGTCGGTTTAACTGTTTACTGTCACTTGCTATCCTCACGACCAACAATGACTACTTACTTGCTCAAAGCATTACTCGCTCAAAGCATTGTTCTCTCAAAGCATTGTTCTCTCAAGCCTTTACGCGCTCACCGAACGCGCTCCCTACCAGTCAGGCTACCCCAAGCCTAAAGCGTTAACAAAAACGCCTAATCAAAGCTCCGCATTGCTAAACCGCACGCGATCATCATCGATGGCGCATCTTTCATCAACCGATCCGCATCCACATGATCACTAATTCTCATGTTATCGAAAGGATTTGCGACGCTACAAGGTGTGCCTAGTCGGGTCTCGATGAGTGTGTCCAGCCCCGCCAAATTCGCGGTTCCACCAGCTAACACGATTCGATCAACATCATTGTAGGTCGTGCCCGAATAAAAAAACTGCAAAGACCGCATGATCTGTTGCAACAACGCCTCTTTAAACGGATTGAGGACCGTCTCTTCATAGTCATCCGGCAGCCCACCAAACTTTTTGGCTTTTCCCGCCTCAGCGGCAGTCAAATCATACTTTCGCTGAATATCATCGGTTAACTGTTTACCGCCAAAACTTTGTTCCCGGGTGTACAGTACTTGACTGCCGGATACGACCGATAGGGTGGTCATATCAGCGCCGATATCCAGGATTGCCAAAACATCTGGCACCCCGAGCGTCGGATCTCGTGTAAACAACTCTAAATCCAAGGCAATTGCCCGCTGCACACAGTGGGCTTCAATGTCGATCACCTCAGGACTCAGACCCGATGCTTCAACCGCCGCCTGTCGAGACTCTATATGTTCTTGCCGGCACGCAGCAATCAACACATCGACCATGTCTTCTGATCGAGCGGTCGTCTCTAAAACTTGGAAGTCTAAGGCGACCTCATCCAGCGGATACGGAATATATTGATCCGCATCCATGAGCAATTGCTCCTCAATTTGACTTTCTTTTAAAGAGGCAGGCACCTCAATGGTTTTAGTGATAACAGCTGATCCGGCCACTGCAACAGCCGCCAGTTTTGATTTAAATTGAGTCGATGCCTGCAGGCGTTTAATGGTCTCGGCCACGGCATCAACATCGACAATATTTTGTTCAACCACCGTGTTTTCAGGCAGCGGTTCCGCGCCATAGCTTTCAACGACATAACCACCGTCATCGCGGCTGAGCTCAAGCAGCTTGATCGCTGAGGCACTAATATCTAGCCCCACCAAACCTGGTTTTCGGCCTCCAAAAAGTTTCAACATTGTTTTTCCTGAACGATAAACACCTCAGCGACCCTCCAGTGAACCGTACTCGCTCAACCAGTATCACTCAAAAGACCCGAATAAACTATACTCGCTCCCGCTGGGCAGTCATAATTATGACGTTTCCAGTGACTTTAAGATGCCAACTAGTTGATCACAAGTGCTTAGATTTCAAACTTTCATCAAAGCAACGCCATGAAACGCCTTTTAACTTTTTTTATGTTTGGAACCGGCATGACCCTGACCGCCTTGGGCATGGGTCTTTCCGCCGCCTACCTTTACTTGAACCCTCAGGTTCCTGCCATTTCGACCTTCACGGAAGTTAATCTGAAAGCCCCGCTTAAAATCTTGAGCCAAGACCGCAAGCTGATACAGGAATATGGCGAGCGCCTCATACCGATCACCTTCGAGCAAATCCCAAGGGACTTTATCAATGCCCTTTTGGATACTGAAGATAAACGGTTTTTTGAGCATAGCGGCATTGACCTCATAACGGTTGCGAATGCGACCTGGCAACTTCTGGCAAACGCTGGGGACATCAAAACCGGTGCATCAACGATAACCATGCAAGTTGTTAAAAACGTGTCGGGTGCGTCAGAAGTTCGATTTATTCGCAAATTTAAAGAAATGTTGCTGGCAATCAAACTCGAGCAGGCGCTGACCAAACAAGAGATCCTCACGCTCTACCTCAATATTGTTCCCTTTGGTAAGCACGCCTATGGTATTCAAGCAGCAGCCCAAACTTACTATGGCAAACCCGTGTCAGGGCTTTCGCTCGCGCAAATGGCGATGCTGGCTGGGATTCCGAAAGCGCCAGAAGCTGGCAACCCCATCAACGGCCCCAAACGGGCACTCGCGCGCCGCAACCTTATTTTAGACCGCATGTTCGAGCAAGGATCGATCACACAGACACAATTGCAGAAAGCGCAAAGCGAACCGATCACTGCAAAAGTCTTTGAGCGCCAAATTGAACTCCCAGCGTTATACGCTGCCGAACTCATTCGCAGTGAAATTATCGAAACCTTTGGTCGAAAGGCCTACACGCTCGGCCTAGAGGTTAAAGCAACCATTGATAGCCGAATGCAAAATGCTGCCGAGAACGCACTTATCAAAAAACTGAACGAATATGATCGTCGCCATGGCTATCGCGGCCCCGAAGCTGCAGCCCTTGCCGGCACCAGAACATTTTTGGCTAATAACAAGGCAATCTATCCCGCTTACTGGCTTAAGACCTTGGAAGACACCCCCATTATCGGCAATCAACACCCCGCCATCGTGACAGACCTCGGCGGTCAAAAAATAACCGCCCTCACCAAGTCTGGCGGAGAAATCACCATCGACTGGCAGCATCTTCGCTGGGCGCGACCTTACCTTAATGTTAACCAACGAGGGCCCCAACCCAAATCTCCGAGCAGCTTTCTCAATCTGGGAGACTTGATTCGAATCGAGTCGACCGACGGCACGACCTGGCGACTCGGTCAGGTGCCGTCGATTCAAGGCGCTTTTGTTGCAGTCGACCCGATCGGTGGCGGTATCAAGGCCCTAGTCGGCGGCTATGATTTCAATTTAAATCAATTCAACCATGCCACTCAGGCAAAACGGCAACCTGGCTCTAACTTCAAGCCCTTTTTCTATGCCGGCGCCATGGGCGGGGGTGTAACCGCCGCCTCGATCTACAATGATGCCCCCGTTGTACTGCCGGGCGGCGAACTTGAAGAGCAATATCGTCCGAAGAATTCCGGCAGCCAGTTTCGGGGCAATATTCGCTTGCGAGAGGCTCTCTACCGCAGCATCAATTTAGTCTCACTCAGAGTCCTGCTCGATTACGGTCCTGATAACGCCATTGACTACGTAAAACGGTTTGGCTTTAACACTGACGGCTTCCCGCGCAATGTCCAGCTCGCCTTCGGGGGCGGGACCATCGCCTTGACGCCGCTCGAAGTAGCTACTGGCTACGCCATGTTCGCAAATGGTGGCAAAAAAGTATCAAGCTATTTGATTGAGTCTATCAGCTCAATTAATACCGACGATCATCCGGCACTGACCCCCCGGCCCTGCACAACGGACTGCGCGCCAGATCCTTCCGAACAGGTCATGGATCCCAGAATTGCGTTTATTATGAACAGCATACTCAAAGATACGATCCAAAAGGGCACTGGTCGAAAAGCCTTCAAAGCCTTGGGCCGTGGCGATCTGATGGGGAAAACCGGCACGACCAATGACGCCGATATTTGGTTTTCTGGTTACAACGCAGACATTGCCGCAACCGCCTGGGCGGGCTTTTCGAGTAACGCCCCGGTTGGCAATCGGGAGTGGGGGTCAACAACACCCATCGAAACTTGGATTGAATTTGCCAAAGAAGCGCTGCCAGCCGACACAAATAATGCCCTTCCGGTTCCTGATGGCATCGTTTCAATCAAAATTGATCCGGACACCGGCAAGCGCGTTGGGCCCTCTGACCCGAATGGTATTTTTGAGTATTTCCGAGTGGAATTTGCGCCGGAGCCTATTGACAGTTCTGGCTCAACTAACCAAGCGCCGCAATACCAGGATATCTTCTAGGCACTGCAGATCGCACCGAGGTGACTGCAAACCATCCAAAACCAATAGTATTTTTGCGCCACAATTGTTTCTAGCCACAATAATTTGTCACCGCTGATGTCCACAGCCACGGTTGTTTCTAGCAGTAACTTCCTTTCGCCACAGGGTTTTTACGCCACGGCTTTTCTTCGCCACGGCTTTTCTTCGCCACGGCGTTTTTTCGCCACAGCGTTTTTTCGCCACAGCGTTTCTTCGACACAGCGTTTCTTCGCCACAGCGTTTTTTCACCATGGCTTCTTTTCAGGGATACTGTTTACTTCTGGTGCGTGCGCCTAGGGGCATCACAAGGCTCACGCTCAAGGCGGGGTGCCCAGTGTGACGTCTGGACAGCCGTTATGGCTTCGAATCAAGTGTTTTGAGAGGCTGATAAGCTGCAGGTCCCACCGCTATGCCTACCAAAGACGCTTCTTACCTGCAGACAGTCTTGCCTGCAGCACGACGCGTCATGCGCTGGATCTAAAGAGCAACTTTTCCAAAGACTAAGAGCAGTAATGCCCGAAGCGCTTTAGCTGCTGCTGCCGCCTCGACGGAACCGCTTATTAAAGCGATCAATTCGACCAGCTGAATCGATAGTTTTCTGTTTACCCGTGTAGAATGGGTGACACTGAGAACAAACTTCGATTGAAATATCGTTACAAATAGTCGATTTTGTTTCGATCACGTTACCGCAACTGCATGTTGCTTTTATCGACTCGTAATTAGGATGCGTTTCGGCCTTCATCGGGTTTACCTGGCTTTGTGTTCGCGAAAAGGCGCAAATCATACCAGAGAAAACCACAGAAGCAAGCGATCTAGAATGGCCATGACACCGACAAAAAGCCCCGCCCCAAAGTTCTACAACATTGCGCTGCCTGTTCCGCTGCAGGGCACGTTTGAATATCGCCATCCCACGAGCCTTCAGATCGGCCTAAGGGTCAAAGTCCCCTTCTCCGGCCGAGAACTCATCGGCATTGTTGTCAGCCACTGCAAGCAACCATCCACTGCCCCTCAAAAAATCAAATCTATTCTTTCGATCATCGACTCAGAGCCAGTTCTACCGCAAGCCATTTTCGATCTGTGCCTTTGGTCTGCCCAATATTATTTACATCCTATCGGCGAGGTCTTTGCGGCTGCGCTACCCGGTAAAATTAAACAGGGCGCAGCCCTGCACCAAACTATCAGGACCCTCGTGCTGACATCACCCGAGCTGGACTCCATTGCCGAAGAAACCGTTAAACGATCCCCAAAACAACGCGCTTTGCTGGGCGCCCTCGTTGAACGCACGGCACTCTCTCGAGACGAGCTCAATCAAGCCGAATGGTCTTCTGCCGTCATCAAAGCTTTGATAGACAAAGGGTTGGCCCGCTGGCAGGACAAAATCGAGGTGAACCCAGGTCAGCCGCTCCACAACCCACCGAATTCAGCGATTCAGCCAACGCTTGAGCAACAGCTGGCAATCGACTCCGTGGCGCTTCAAGAACACAAGACCTATTTATTGTATGGCGTCACCGGCAGCGGTAAAACTGAGGTTTATTTAAGACTTATCGATCAAGTACTCAGGGCCGGGCGCCAAGCGCTGATCCTCGTGCCAGAAATTGCCCTAACCCCACAAACCTTAACCCGGTTTGAATATCGTTTCGGCAGGCCCGTCGTCGCCTTGCATTCGAACCTTCCGGATCAAAAGCGGAGCGAACATTGGCGGCGAGCCCGCAGCGGTCAGGCGCCTATTATTATTGGCACTCGATCCGCCATATTTACCCCACTCGCACGGCCGGGCATCATCATTGTAGATGAAGAGCACGACAGCTCTTACAAACAGCAAGATGGTTTCCATTATTCAGCCCGTGATCTTGCCTCGGTGCGGGGCGTTGCAGAAAACATTCCCGTCATCCTGGGCTCGGCAACCCCTTCGCTAGAATCCTTGCACAATGTCACCACTGGAAAATACACCCAACTTTTACTCGAATCCCGAGCCAATGGCGCCGCTCGCGAGCGCTACGAGGTTTTTCCAATACCCGATAATCAAAAAGAGGCATTGCCTGACAATCGTTTGTTTGACGCAATTGCGGCAACCTTAAATCGCGGGGAGCAGGTTTTGGTGATGCGAAACCGACGAGGCTATGCCCCAGTTTTATTCTGCTCGAATTGCCGATGGATCGCCCAATGCAATGCTTGCGACGCGCGCTTAACCGTTCACAAACAAACCGCAGGTCTCAAATGCCATCATTGCGGGCAGCAACACCCTATCCCAAACCGTTGTCCAGCCTGCCAACAAAGCAGTCTTCTGCCAGTCGGCGATGGCACCCAGCGACTTCAGGAAACGTTCCAAAACCGGTTTCCAGGCTACCCCGTGATTCGAATCGATAGCGACAGTACCCAACAGCGCGCAGCGCTCACCCAAATGATCGACACCATCCAGCAAGGCCAACCCAGCATTCTGCTCGGGACACAATTGATCGCCAAGGGGCACCACTTCCCCAATGTAACACTCGCCATTATTTTAGAGATCGACCAGGGGTTTTTAAGCGCTGACTTCAGAGCCATCGAACGCACGGCGCAGCTGATTTTACAAACCGGCGGGCGCAGCGGCCGGGAAACTCTTCCTGGAAAGGTTTACCTCAGCAGCAGATTGCAAGCCCTCCCCGAACTGCGAGCGCTCATTAAGAATGACTATCTTGCCTTTTCTAAAAGCCTCATGGCGCAGCGTGAGACATATCAGCTCCCGCCTTTTACCTACCAAGGGCTCGTGCGCGCCGACGCACGACAACCGCAGCAGGCTGATCAGTTCCTTCAGCAGCTGCTGGGCCAATATCAGGCCCCTGATACAGATTGCGAGGTACTTGGCCCCACAAGCCCCCTCATGGAGCAGCGGGCAGGCTGGTACCGGTCACAACTATTGGTGAGCGCAAAAACGCGTCAGTCGCGACACCGCGCCCTACAACAGTTACGCGACTACCTTACCCGACATCGACAGCCAGCCGTGCGATGGTCAATCGATGTCGACCCGGTTGACCTTTTTTAACCCGCTGAACAAAGATTGACCAAGAACGTTGTGCAATATATCAAACCATCTTTTAAACTCCCCGCATGAATCGAAAGCCGTCCGCGCCCAGACAACCCATTAGCCGTTTGTTCAGCTACCTTGCCGGCCTTGCCTCGGGCCTCTTCCTTGCTTTTTTGTATTCGCTAGCAACCAGCCAGCCATCGCCTGACGCACCCGTGGCTGACCTTGAACCGGTTCCTGCTCAAAACATTGAAGCAAAAATCGAGCGCATCGACTGGTCCTTTTATGATCTCTTTCCAAAGGCAGAAGTTGCGAATGTCGGCGGATATCAGCGCGCCAAACGCGCAGATGCCCCCAAACCGACCTATCACCTTCAAGCTGGGTCTTTTAATGCCCCAAGAGACGCTGATGAACGCCGCGCAGAACTATTACTGCTGGGCTTAACAGCCTTTATCGAAACCAAGCCTATTGAAGGCGTAACCTGGCACCGCGTCATGATTGGCCCCTTTGATTCCGATACAGACCTAGGCCGAGCGCAATCGCTATTGGCCGCTAATAATTTTGAGTCGATCCCCATTTCAAATAAGCCTTGATTTCCGCCCCATTCACCACCATCTCCCACTTAACGATTAGGAGCGCGTCCATGGAACCAATCAAAGGCACAACGATTTTGTGCGTTCGCAGAGGACAAAGCGTGGTAATCGGCGGCGATGGCCAGGTCACTCAGGGCGACACGATCATGAAAGGGGATGCTCGCAAGGTCCGGCGTCTACACCACAACCAGGTGATTGCGGGTTTTGCCGGCGGGACGGCTGATGCCTTTACCTTATTTGAACGCTTTGAGGCGCAACTTCAAAAGCACCAGGGCCATCTTGTTCGTGCCGCAGTCGAGTTAGCCAAAGACTGGCGAAGCGACCGAGCCCTGCGCCGCCTTGAAGCCCTACTCATTGTCGCCGATAAACAACACTCATTGACCATCACCGGGACCGGGGATGTGATCGAGCCCAGTGATCATATTATGGCAATTGGCTCCGGCGGGCAGTATGCCAAGGCCGCCGCGCTCAGTTTAGTACAGCATTCGTCGCTGACCGCCGAGGAGATTGTTCGATCGAGCCTAGAAATTGCCGCCGAGATCTGCATTTACACCAACACTAACCTTACCGTTGAAAAGATTGACGGCGAGTCATCAACCTAAAGGAACGCTATGACCAGCATGACACCACGGGAAATTGTGCATGAGTTAGGCAAGCACATCATTGGTCAAGACAGCGCAAAGCGGGCTGTCGCAATTGCCCTGCGCAACCGATGGCGTCGGCAGCAGTTGTCCCCAACGTTAATGCACGAGATATCACCCAAGAATATTCTCATGATTGGTCCAACCGGAGTTGGCAAGACCGAAATCGCAAGAAGACTTGCGCGCCTAGCCGAAGCGCCCTTTATAAAAGTTGAAGCAACCAAATTCACGGAAGTCGGATACGTTGGTCGAGATGTCGAATCAATCATCCGAGATCTGACAGAATCAGCGTTTAAAATGCTGCGTGAGCGCTTAATCAGGGAGGCAAAACCTCGGGCCGAAGATGCGGCAGAAGAACGAATATTAGATGTTTTGCTTCCGCCAGCAAGAGCAGACGTAGATGCCAGCACCAAAGACTCATCGACCCGACAACTACTGCGAAAGAAACTCCGAGAAGGCGAATTAGACGATAAAGAAATCGAACTCACGTTGCAGGCGCCTAAAGTAGGTGTCGAAATAATGGCCCCGCCCGGCATGGAGGAGATGACCAGTCAACTGCAAAGCATGTTCTCTAGTCTCTCGCCCAACACGTCGAAACCACAAAGGACGTCGGTCAAAGCCGCGTTAAAACAACTTCAAGAAGAAGAAGGCGCACGCCTCATTGACGACGACCAACTTCGGCAAGCAACCGTTGAGGCGGTGGAGCAAACTGGCATCGTTTTCATTGACGAAATCGATAAGATTGCAAAAAGCGCGGCCCACTCTGGCGGCGACGTGTCTAGAGAAGGCGTTCAGCGGGATTTACTCCCCCTGATTGAAGGATCAAACGTGACGACCAAATACGGCATCGTCAAAACCGACCACATTCTGTTCATTGCGTCTGGCGCGTTTCACCTCAGCCAGCCGTCTGATTTAATTCCAGAGATGCAGGGACGGTTGCCGATTCGCGTTGAGCTCTCGCCTTTGAGCATTGACGACTTCCAACGAATCTTGGAGGAGCCCGATCATTCCATTACGGAGCAATATCAGCACTTGCTGCAAACAGAAAACGTGAAGCTTGTCTTTACTGCAGACGGTATTCGAGAGATTGCAACCATTGCGTGGCAAGTGAACGAGCGTATCGAAAATATCGGCGCCCGAAGGCTGCATACCGTGATCGAAAAATTACTCGAAGACGTGTCTTTTGACGGTCCAGAATTTGCCTTTGATAACGACCAGCAGCAAATTTCAATTGATGCTGAGTTTGTCCGGACGCAGTTATCGGATCTTGCTGAGGACGATGACCTCAGCCGGTATATACTTTAACTAAAAGGATTTCCCTTGCAGCCGCTAGAGATAAAAGTTCATCGTAAATCCGCTGTTTTAGAACTTCGTTACGCGGTTGACACCTTTAGTTTGTCCGCAGAGTACTTAAGGGTGCATTCCCCCTCGGCCGAGGTTCAGGGTCATGGGCCCGGCCAATCAGTTCTTCAGACCGGTAAGAAACTGGTTTCTTTTAAGGACATCATTCCCCAAGGGCATTACGCGATTCGCATCGAGTTCTCGGATGGCCACGACTCCGGCATATTCAGCTGGGACTACCTTTATGACCTCGCAGCGCACGAGCGTGACTACTGGCAGGTATACCTTGACCGTTTGAGCGCCGCCAACGCCTCCCGAGAGCCTTTGTTTATTGCCCTCAATTAACCCTGGCAGTTTTCTAGGGTGTACAATGTTGCCACTTCGTCTTAAGCCTTAACGTCATGTCAGAAGAACAAACACACTTCGGATTTCAAAAGGTCCCGAAATCGGAAAAAGCCGACCGAGTAGCCGATGTTTTCAGACAGGTTGCTGGCCAGTACGACATTATGAATGATGTGATGTCACTTGGCAGTCATCGCTTGATGAAACGGATGGCGGTCGAGATGACCCGAGCAAGACCTGGCGACACCGTGCTTGACCTCGCCGGGGGAACAGGCGATCTCTCGATCTTGCTGTCTAAGCGGGTCGGCCCATCAGGGCAAGTCCTGTTATGTGATATTAATGCAGACATGTTGCGCGTAGGGCGGGACCGTCTAATCGATGCGGGTCACGCAAGCTTAATGTTTGTCCAGGGTGATGCAGAACAACTGCCACTGCCGAATCAAAGTTTAGACGCCGCAATCATTGGGTTTGGCCTTCGCAACGTAACGGATAAGGAAAAGGCATTAAGGGCGATGCGCTTGAGCCTGAAACCTGGCGGGCGCCTAGTTGTTTTAGAGTTTTCCAAGATGACTCATCCAGTGCTTGCGCCGCTGTATCAAAATTTTTCAGGTTTATGGCCCAAAGTCGGGGAATGGATTACTGGAGATGCAAGACCCTATCAATATTTGGTCGAATCCATCGCAATGCACCCAGACCAAGAAACTCTGAAAGCTATGCTCCAAACCGCAGGCTTCGTCGGCGTTGGATACGATAATTTATTAGGCGGCGTGGCCGCAATTCATTATGGTGAGGCACCTTTTCAAGATGAAAAGACGGCAACAGACCCCGCCTTCGAGTCCGAGCCGTGAATGAAACCCGCTAGTATCTCGATCAGGGGCCTTGTAAGGCTTGCCCGCGTTGCCAGCAAATATCGCCTTGATCGATTAACGACCCTGGGCTTGCGGCTACCGCTTTGGCTGACATTATTGCTCCTTCCACTGCGCCTAAAGCCCCCGCCAAATCCCAGCATCGGCACGGATTTAAAATTAGCGCTCATAGAACTGGGGCCGGCTTTTATCAAACTCGGTCAATTACTGTCGACTCGCCGAGATTTACTGCCGGATTCCGTCAGTGATGAACTCGCGAGCCTTCAGGATCAGGTTCCCGGCATCGATTCATCACTAGCTGTAGACACCATCAAAGCCGGACTTGGCGATTACTTTGAGTCACATTTTCAAACGATCAATCCAACACCACTCGCCGCGGCGTCAATCGCCCAAGTCCATGAAGGCACGCTGATCGATGGCACTCAAATCGTCATCAAGTTCAGACGCCCGGGCATTAAAGCGCTAATCCTCAAAGACCTTATGCTCCTTGAAAGTCTCGCGGCGCTGCTCCACAAAGCCCTGCCGGACGCGGAACGCTTGCATTTGTTTCCGATTGTTCGAGACTATCGTAACGTCATCCTCGCAGAACTAGACTTTGTGCAAGAGGCCGATAATGCCATCAAATTGCGCGCGCTTTGGCTACCCCGGGGCAAACTGTCGGTACCTAAGGTTCATACAACCTTTACCCGTGACAATCTGATTGTAATGGATCGCGTTCACGGCATCGTGATCAGCAATCGAGCGCAATTGGTTGAGGCCAATGTTAATCTCGAACGCCTTGCCAATTTAGGCGTTGAAATTTTTTTCACCCAAGTTTTTATCGACAATTTCTTCCACGCTGACATGCACCCAGGCAACATTTTGGTGGATGCCACAGATCCTGAAAACCCAACATACATTGCCTTGGACTGCGCCATCATTGGCGCACTCACTCGGGACGACCGCAACTATCTCGGTCGCAATTTGATTGCGTTCTTCAATGAAAATTACCGCGATATTGCGGAGGCCCATATTGACAGCGGCTGGGTCCCAGATCATATTGATGTGGATGCGTTTGAAGCCGTTATCAAAGCGGTTTGCGCGCCGCTTTTTGGTAAAACCATGTCAGAAATTGAATTCGGCAAGCTTCTAATCGCTCTATTTAGTGCAGCAAGAGATTTTGAAATGGAGATTCAGCCTCAGCTGGTGTTATTGCAAAAGACGCTACTCAACATTGAAGGCATCGGCCGTCACCTCTATGGCGAATTAGACCTTTGGGCAACCGCGGCACCCTTCATGCAGCGCTGGCGCGCCAAAAAAACAAGCTTGCCGGACCTTTTAGCAGAACTCCAAGACCTCGCCCCGGACCTGGCCCAAGCCCTACCCAACTTACCGAGAAATCTCTTGCTCGCCCCGGGCCGAATCGATCTGATAACGGCCTCCCAAAAAAGACAGAGCCGAAAACTCACGGGCATTCAACGCATGCTTGCAGAACAAGGCCAGCGCCAAAACCAACAGTTCGGTATCATCCTTCTGTGCCTCGCTGCGATCGGCCTTGTCATCAACCCGAGCTTGGGCAACGATTTCACCTCAGGGCTGTCTATCACGAGCCTCATCATTGGCGCCGTCGGACTACAACAAATACTCAAAGGAATAGGCTAACGCGATGACCGCAACCAACGTCTTATCTGCATTACGCTTTAACGAGGCCGGCCTCATCGCCGCCATTGCAGTCGACCACCTAACCGAATCAGTCTTGATGATGGCGTGGATGAATGCGCTGGCGGTTGAGCGGAGCCTCGAAACAGGCCATGTTCATTACTACTCGCGATCGCGGCAAGCCCTTTGGCACAAAGGAGAACAGTCAGGTCATTTTCAAGAAATCAAGAGCATGCACTTAGACTGCGATGGCGATGTGCTATTATTGCGAGTCGAGCAAGTCGGCGGTATCGCCTGTCATACTGGGCGAGCCAGCTGCTTTTATCGACAATATAAAGATGGCGAGTGGATAGAAACCGCTGCCATGATCAAAGATCCCGCGGAGATCTACCCAGATGTCTGACACGCTTTCAGAACTATTTAAGGTTATTGTTTCAAGACGACTTGCTGACCCTGAGCACTCCTACGTTGCCAGCTTGCATCAAGCTGGGCTCGATAAGATCCTAGAGAAGGTCGGCGAAGAGAGTATTGAATTGATTCTTGCGGCAAAAAATCATGGACCCGATGACGCTCGAGATCGTTTGATCTCAGAGATGGCCGATCTTTGGTTTCACACGCTGGTTTTACTGGCGCATAATGACCTAACGCCAGAGGCCGTATTGACCGAACTACAACGCCGAGAAGGCACCTCTGGCATCGAGGAAAAAAAATCTCGACCCTTAATGAGTGCGGAGTAACGTATGCCTGGACCAACAGAACTGATTATCATCCTTATCATTTTGCTCGTGGTTTTTGGCACAAAGAAGCTGAAAAACATGGGGCCTGACCTTGGGTCCGCCATCAAAGGCTTCAAGAACGCCGTCTCAGACGAGGACAAACCCGATACCGATGAGGCCAAAAATGCAGCGCCTAATACCGGTGAGGAAACCGATTTAGCCCCCACCGCGGCGGATAAAGAAAAGTCTTAACCCATGTTTGATATTGGTTTTCCCGAATTACTAATTATCGGCATCGTAAGCCTCATTGTTATCGGTCCAGAACAACTGCCCCAGACCATTCGCTCAATCGCACTTTGGATTGGCCGATTCAAAAAAGGCTTCAGCGATCTCCGATCAGAAATCGAACGCGGTATCGGTGCTGACGACATTAAGCAGCAGCTTCACAACGAAGCCATTCTTAAGGAAATAGAAAAATCAAAAGCCGCGATCGCTCAGACCACTCAAGACGCCGCCGCCTTCGCAGCAAAACAAGCGTCAGCACTTCGCTCAACCACCTCAGTTACCGAGAGCGAGCGGGCGCACAATGACCGAGCAGAATGACCCCGCAGACAGCACAAAGGGCCAGCCCTTAATCGAACACCTCATCGAACTTCGAAGCCGCTTACTCAAAATTGCAGGCTTTGTTTTAGTAATTTTTATACCCTTGTTTTTTTTCGCCAACGACCTTTACAGCTATGTGTCATCCCCCTTGCGCGCTTTCTTACCAGAGGGCGCAACCATGATTGCAACCGAAGTGGCATCTCCCTTTTTAACACCCTTCAAGCTCGCCTTGGTCCTTGCCATTTTTATTGCGATTCCGTTCATCCTGCATCAGATCTGGGCCTTCGTTGCGCCAGGTCTCTATGCCAGTGAAAAACGCTTAGCAGGCCCGCTACTCGCATCCAGTATTGTCCTTTTTTATGCCGGCATGGCCTTTGCGTACTTCGTTGTTTTTCCGCTGATCTTTGCTTTTTTCACCAGCATCGCGCCGGCAGGGGTCACGATCATGACCGACATCAATCAATATCTTGATTTCGTACTCAAGCTATTTTTTGCGTTTGGTATTGCGTTTGAAATCCCGATTGCGACCTTGTTACTCGTCTGGTCCGGCGCAACCACAACCGAAAAACTCAAAGAGAAACGGGCCTTCGTGATAGTGGGATGCTTTATTATCGGCATGTTGCTAACGCCGCCGGACGTTGTCTCGCAGGTATTATTGGCCATCCCCATGTGGCTCTTGTTCGAAGCCGGCATCATTTTTGGGAATCTCTTGGTCCCCAAAGACTCAGAATCAGGACCAGAGGTCTAAACGCACCCGGGCTCAGAGCGCGCGCTAATCTGCCGATAGTAAAAACGTAACAGGCCCGTCATTGACCAAACTCACTTGCATGTCCGCGCCAAATCGACCGGTTGCAACGGATTGCACCAAGGCCGCTTCAGCGACAAAAAAATTATAAAGCGCTTCGGCTTCCGTCGGCGGCATCGCGGAAGAGAATGAGGGCCTCAGTCCCTTTTGAGTATCGGCTGCTAGTGTAAATTGCGAAACAATTAAAAGACTGCCACCAACTTTGGCAACGTCCAAATTCATGTGTCCGGCAGCGTCATTAAAGATGCGATAGCGTAGAATCTTGCTCAACAACTTCTGCGCGATTATTTGCGTGTCCGATTTATCTAGCCCGAGAAATATCAACAGCCCGTGTTCAATTTCCCCTACCGTCTCGCCTGCAACGGTGACAGATGCGGTGCTGACACGCTGAATCAGCGCTTTCACAGACTGTCTTTCCTTAGACGCTGAGCTAAGGTTTTAGTTGCGCGCAGCAGCGCGTCAATCATCGCAGGCTCGGTTGCCGAATGACCTGCCTCTCTAACAACCATGATCTCACTGCTTGACCAATGTTCTTGCAGGGCATACGCCGCACCCATCGGCGTAAGCACGTCAAATCGACCTTGCACAATGATGCCGGGGATGTCTTTTAGCTGACTGGCTTGCGCCAAGATTTGGTTTGGCTCGAGGAAGCACCTGTTTACCATATAGTGCGTGCCGATACGACATCGCGTCAGGGCCCGCTGAGGCGCGGCATAATGATTCAGCAAGCGCGCATTGGGGTGCAGGTTGGAACAATGTGCCTCCCAAACAGACCAAGCTTTCGCGGCCGTCATACGGATCAAATCATTATCTGAAGCCATGAGCTGGCGATAGCTTTCACACGGCGCCGTTGGCTCACCGCTCAATATCGGCGCCATAAAATCCGCCCAATGCTCAGGAAAGAAAGCATTCGCACCATCTTTATAAATCCAGTCAATGTCAGCCTGGCGACCGAGAAAGACGCCTCTTAGAATCAGGCCAAGGACTTGCGCAGGATGGCGCTCTGCGTACGCCAGCGCGAGGGTGCTGCCCCACCCACCGCCGAAAACCACCCATGCTGGCACTGCAAGCAGCTTACGGATCTGCTCTAGATCCTCTATTAGATTGTGAAGGGTGTTGTGTTCAGTCTCGCCCTGAGGCGTTGAGCGGCCCGACCCACGCTGATCAACTAAAATGATGCGATACACCGCAGGATCAAAGAACCTGCGGCTGTCAAACTCGCAACCACTGCCAGGGCCGCCGTGGAGAAAAACAACCGGCAGCCCGGCCGCGTTACCACTTTCGTCGACATAAAGGTTATGCAGCGCATCCACCTGTAACCGATGCCGCGCATACGGTTTTATTTCCGGGAACAATGGCTGCATGAATTATTCGACTTTGGCTCGTGATGCGCGTTTTCGCTCATTTTCAGTCAGCAGCTTCTTTCGAAGCCGAATGTGATTCGGCGTGATTTCGACCAATTCGTCGTCATCAATAAATTCAATTGCCTGCTCCAGCGTATACTTCACTGGCGGCGTCAGAACAATATTTTCATCAGTGCCCGATGCCCGCACATTGGTCAACTGTTTGCCCTTAATCGGGTTGACGGGCAGGTCATTTCCTCGGGAATGAATCCCGACAATCATGCCTTCATAGATCGCTTCGTTCGGGTTGATAAAAAGTCTTCCTCTGGGCTGCAAGTTAAACAAGCTAAAGCCCAAACTCTTGCCGCTCACCATGGACACCAAAACGCCGTTGCGTCTTGAGTTGATGTCCTCTCCTGAACGCAAGTCGTAGTGGGAAAACACGCTACTGATGATCCCGCCGCCGGAGGTCAAGGTCATAAATTCCGACCGAAAGCCAATTAACCCGCGGGTTGGAATGACAAAGTCGAGTCGAACCCGACCCTTTGAATCCGGAACCATATTGCTGAGTGTCCCCTTTCGGGTGCCAATCACTTCCATAATGGCGCCTTGGTGGATTTGCTCACAATCGATACTCAGATTTTCGAAAGGCTCATGAATCTCGCCATCGATCTCTTTGAGAATCACTTCCGGACGCGACACACCGAGTTCGTAGCCTTCCCGGCGCATGGTCTCTATGAGAACACCCAAATGCAGCTCACCTCGACCGGAAACCACGAACTTATCTGCCGTATCCCCCGGGGCAACTCGCAACGCGACGTTGTATTGCAACTCAAGCTCTAAACGATCCTTTAAATTTCGGCTGGTTACAAATTTCCCATCCTGACCAGAAAAAGGCGACGTATTGACTTGAAACGTCATCGAAATGGTCGGCTCATCAACCACCAGCGCCGGCAACGCCTCAGGCTGATCGACCTGGCACAAAGTGTCTGAAATCTTCAAACCATCAATGCCGCAAACGCAAACGATATCGCCGGCACTGGCGGATTCAATTTCAACGCGACTTAGACCAGAAAAGCCCATCACCTGAAGAATCCTACCCTTTTTAACTTGGCCTTCCGCATTTACCACCGACACACTCTGGCCTTTTCGAATCTCACCCCGAGTAATCCGGCCAAGGCCGATGAGGCCAACATAGCTATTGTAGTCCAGTGCACTGATTTGCATTTGGAGTGGACCACTTTCTTCAACCTGTGGTGGTGGCACCTGATCGACAATAAGGTCCAACAGATAGCTTAAATCTGCCCCTAAATCATCGCGAGTCGGACCCGCAACGCCCTGCATAGCAGAGCCCACAACGACGGGAAAGTCGAGCTGGTCTTCCGTTGCGCCTAATTGATCGAACAACTCAAAGACTTCATCAACCACCCAGTCTGGCCGAGCGCCATCGCGATCTATCTTGTTGACCATTAAGATTGGATTCAGTTTATTTTCAAATGCTTTTCGCGTCACAAACCGGGTTTGCGGCATAGGGCCTTCAACCGCATCGACGAGCAACAGAACCGAGTCGACCATACTCAAGATCCGCTCGACCTCACCGCCAAAATCAGCATGGCCCGGCGTATCAACAATATTGATGCGAACACCGCGCCAATCTAAAGCAGTATTTTTCGCCAGGATCGTAATGCCACGTTCTTTTTCGAGGTCATTGGAATCCATCAAACGATCGCCGCTTTCATCCCCTCGCTGCAACGCGCCAGCCTGAGATAACAACTTGTCGATCAAGGTTGTTTTTCCATGGTCAACGTGCGCTATGATAGCGACATTGCGTAGATTTTGAGACATAACGTGCAATCCGAAAGGGCTTAACGGCCGAAGGAGCGGGATTATACTGAAATCCGCCTTCGGTGCGAGGATTCTAAGCAACAAGGCCATCAAGGATTTCAGTAGATAGCGGATTGGCGGCAGAGATAGGCGATTTTATAGTCCTTCAAGGCCATCAACCCTTGTTTGGAATTGCCTAATCCGCTGATTGCGGTAAATGCTCTATTTTGGTGCGTATCTGTTGTTTTACGCACCACATTGGTGCTATCTTGCGGCCGCGCAGACTTTTTGTTAATTAAATACGCTACTTATCAGTTACTTATTGCCTTTTAGCTCATGGCATAGTCCTTGCTCTTCCTTATCCGAGCAAAGCCGAGTCTTGAGGCTTTACCGTTTTCAACCCGCGAAGGGTGTGTCTGGCGACGTTGCGAGCACAGAGCCTTCGTTACAAACTAAGGAGTTAACTCAATGATGAAGGCAAAGCTAGAATATATATGGCTCGACGGCTATGAGCCCACCCAAAGCCTGCGCAGCAAAACAATGGTTCGATCTGATTTCTCAGGCAAGCTTGAAGACTGCCCGATGTGGGTATTCGATGGCAGCTCGACCGAACAAGCAGAGGGCGGGAGCTCTGACTGCCTACTCAAACCGGTTGCCATCATCCCTGATCCCGATCGCAACAATGGCTATCTTGTCATGACAGAAGTCTTAAATCCCGATGGTAGCCCCCATGTTTCCAACGGACGGGCAACGATCGATGACGATGATGCTGATTTTTGGTTCGGTTTTGAGCAAGAGTACTTCTTGTGGGATACCGACACCAATTTACCACCTGGCTTTCCTCGTGGAGGCTTCCCTGGACCTCAAGGCCCCTACTACTGCAGTGTTGGCGCGAGCAACACCTTCGGCCGAGATTTCGTCGAAGAGCACTTGGACATCTGCCTCGAGGCCGGCCTCAACGTGGAAGGCATTAATGCGGAAGTTGCAACCGGGCAGTGGGAATTCCAAATTTTCGCCAAAGGCGCGCATGATGCGGGGGACCAAATTTGGCTAGCGCGCTACCTGCTCGAGCGTACGGGCG
>JAQWWC010000198.1 GCA_029249645.1 Pseudomonadales bacterium | reverse complement strand
GTGGTTATGGGGATCCAAGTCAGTTCGCCCAATACCTCTTAACTATCCGATTAGCTAACCATTGGAATTTCTCCGATTCTTTGCGCGAGCTTGCAGTAGACCTAGATAGGAAAAGCATGGTCGTTAAACAAAATGCGCTCTTTCCTCTTGCAAAATCGGGATCCCTATATCTGAGTGCCCAAAGCGAAGATGATTCGTCCATTGTGGTTATCGACAACTCAATAGAGGGAGACTGTAGTGTTGGGTTTGAAATTCAGGGAGAGCTGGGTGAGGTTATAGTCACCAGAAATAGTTTCATAGACCGCAGTAGTTGCGCTCGATTTTATCTTTGGGTAAGCGGAGATTCTGCCGGTTCTAATGAGATTATTCTCGAGAACAACCTGTTTAAAGGATATCACCTTAATACAGGAACATATGCGCCGTATTCACTGCGCTTTACCAATAATACCTTCATAAATTTCAGTCAAACTAATGTGTTTCAACCATCATCTGAGTCTGAACTCAGAATATCCAATAATGTTTTCTACTCCGAAAACATAGCAGAGGGCTTGGAACTCGTCACGCTGCCAAAGTTTGCTTCGTTGAAAAATAATGTCTTTGAAAATTCCAAGGGTTTCTGGGATGTAAACGAAGAAAATATTTTAGTGGCGCCTCTGTTTGCTGATTTTAATCAAGGAGACTTTAGGTTCAGAGAGAGCGGGGTCGGTATCGATGCGGGATCAAATGGCGCTATAGCCGATATAGATGGGACGGATTTAGACGGTAATCCAAGAATAGTGAACGGAGTAGTTGACATTGGCGCCTACGAACGTTTTACAGGGGCACTTCACCCCGCTGATACAAATGGCGATCAATCTATTAGCCAAGTCGAATTTGACACCTACAACGCCGCCTGGCGCACCAATGAAGCTTGGCCAACGTTGCCTTCAATTATTCCCGTAGACTTCGTGACTCGAGCTGGCTATTTGCTTCAAAAGGGTGGCGCTTACAAGAATATTGGGGTTGGTAAGCCTGCTACCTGGGTTCCTGAGGATGAGTAAGCGGTCTATCTGTAAAACGCTTTTAAGCGCGGTTTTCAATTCGACAATTGTGACTTTAATCGTCAGCACAGTGGTGCCGAGCATTGGGCTGGCAGCCCAAAGACAGATTGATAGTTCCAGTTGCTCGCCCAATGTGTCTGTGTCGATTATGCCGCCATCAGAGGTGACTACGTGGGCTTTTGAAGAATCTATTGGGCGGTTAACACCATCGAATATCAGTGGCAATGGCGTTTGGCTTGAAGCCGAGGGTTTGATTCGTTGGGGCGCGGATTTGGATCCCTCAACAACGACGTTAAGCTACGCGTTATCTGGTAACGATGGCAGCTACCGCGTCTCAGGACGGGAATCATTGGATGGCAGATCGACGGATGTTGTAGAGGATCAAGTTCAATTGACCTGTAATAGGGACCTAGCACCGGAAATCGTCACAAAGCCATCTTTTTCGCAGCCCTCGGGCACAAGAGTTCCAATCGACGTGTCTATCGCGACTGAGACATCCGGTGCCGCGATTTACTACACGTTGGATGGATCTGTCCCAACTACCGCCTCCCTGATCTATTCGAGCGCCTTGAATCTGAGTCAGGCAACTTATGTCAAAGCGATTGCCGTTAAAGATGGGATGACCACCAGCGAGGTTGTCAGCGCTTATTACGCTGGGCCGCTAAAACCATTGACCGAGATCCTATCGCAATCTTTTGTGGGAGGGATATGTGAGCCGATCGTAACCATTGATATCACGCCGGTTGCCGGGATTGAATCCTACGGCGTTGAGACGCCCGTCCCTCGCGGGATGACACCAATCGAAATTTCTGAAAATGGAATTTGGGACATCGATGCTCAGAGGGTGAAGTGGGGGGCTTTTGAGGACAATCAAGCCCGTCGTTTTACGTTCAAGTTGAAAGGGCCCGACGGAATTTATGTCATAGAAAGTATCGGCAGTTTTGATGGTTTCAATCAGGTTGTAGGTGGATCAACACAGCTCGAGCAAGATTGCATCCCGCCGATGGCTGAAGCGCCTAGGTTTGACCCGTCCAGGGGGCGCGTGCCGGTGACCGTCGGGATGTCCAGCGAGACTGATAACGCCGCTATTCGCTATACCTTAGACGGCACCGATCCAACCTCAAACTCGACCCTTTACGAGTCGCCCATCTCCGTTAATGAGCCATCAACCCTCAAGGCGCGTGCTTTCAAAACGGGACTAGAACCCTCCAAAGTCTCGCAATCGGAGTATCTGACAGGAACACGGCCTAAAGCCATAATTGTTGCAGGTGGTGGCCCCTATGAAGGCAACGCACTTTGGCCTGCCACACTTAAAGTGAGCCAGTACGCTTACAACGCGCTGATGTATCAGGGTTATAGCAAAGACGATATCTGGCTCATTTCTCCGGTCGCGGAATTAGATTTTGATGGAAACGGCGAACTTGACGATGTTGACGCAGATGCGACGCCAGAAAATCTAGAGTTTGCGATCACTGAGTGGGCGAAGAACGCCTCCGACCTCATTGTGTATTTAACCGATCATGGTGGTTATGGTGAGTTCGTATTGAACGCGACGGGCGAAGAACCTGAGCTTGTTGGCGTGAGCCAGCTTGATCAGTGGTTTGACGCACTCCAATTAGAATCGGGTGCCAAGATCACCCTGATTTATGACGCTTGCCAGTCGGGTACTTTTATCGATGGTCTGTTGCCGCCTGATGGGGCCGCGCGAATAGTCCTGACTTCAGCGAGTAATGAACCGGCGCTGTTCCTCGAGGGCGGGGTGCTGTCCTTTAGTTATCAATTTTGGGCTGCGGTCTTCTTTAAGGGCAACTTTTACGATGCTTATGTTGCGGCCCGTGCCCAAATGCAAGCCGAGCAACGACCGCTGTTAGACGCTAATGGCAATGGCATCGCCAATGAAAAAGAAGACAGGCGACTGGTTCAAGGGATTACCATCGGACGCGGTGCCGTGGCGGCTTCAGTGCCGCCGGAGTTAAGAGATGTGACACCGGTGCAAACACTCAACGGTGGCACCAGCGCGTTAATTGAGGTCGGTGAGGTAGTCTCACTTAATCCGATTAGTCGCGTTTGGGCGGTTATGGTACCGCCTAATTTTAGAGCGCGCGCAGCCGATGAGCCGGTAACGGAGCTGCCCTCGTTCGAGCTAACAGATGTCAATGGCGATGGGATCTACGGCGCAACCTACACCCAGTTTACAAACAACGGCACCTATAAACTCCAGTTGTATGCCAAGGATAATCAGGGTGTGATTTCGATACCGGAATCAACCCAAGTGATTCAAAAGCAGGGCGAGGTCGTTCAAAATATCCAGCCAACGGCGGAAGCGGCATCGTTTGAAATTAGGGAGGACGAAGACCTTGCGTCCACCTTGGTGGGGTCCGACGCGGATGGTGACGCGCTGACGTATTCTATTGTGTCTGATGGCACCTTGGGCACCGTTTCGTTAATTGACCTTACGACGGGCGCGTTCAAATATCGACCCTATGCCAATGAAAGCGGCACTGACGAATTCTCATTCATTGTTAACGATGGCAATGCTGATTCCGCAGTGGGTGTGGTTTCGATTAGCATTACTGCCTTGGAAGATGTACCGCAGGCTCGGGACAAAACATTTGAGATCGATCCGAGTGATGTGCTATCGGAAACGCTACCAGGCTTCGATGGCGATGGGGATGCTCTGACCTACGCTTTAGTCAGTAATCCAGCTCAAGGCGCGCTCTTGCTGAGTTCTGAGTCCGGCGGCGCCTTTACCTATGATGCTGCTGGCGCCAGCGGCGCTCAGTCGTTCACTTATACCGTGACAGACGGCAAGGCAACGAGTGACCCGGGCACGATTACAATAGTGATCAGTCGGGGTTTTAACACGGCGCCAATAGCAAGGCAGTGTGAAATCACGTTACAAGAAGATGCCGCTGCGGACTATGTGCTTTCTGCTGACGATGCTGATGGTGACCCGGTCACGTTCAAATTGTTAGGCCAGACGTCTTTTGGCACGGTTGCGGTGGACGACGATGGAACTGTCCGGTACGAACCCAAGCTTGACTATGCCGGCAAAGATAGCTTTGAGTTTGCCGTGAGTGATGGCTTTGAATCAGGTGAGGCGGGCATTTGTAACATAACGGTCGCCCCCGTGAACGACGCACCCATGGCGGCAGGATTATCAATTAACGTCAATGACATCTTGG
>JAQWWC010000197.1 GCA_029249645.1 Pseudomonadales bacterium | reverse complement strand
AATACGGCGTTGACTTGCTTCTTGCTAAGCTCAGTGCTTCCGGCAACGGAATCAATGATGGCGCTTTTGGTGTACTTCGTTTTGATTGCAGTCGCTTTTTTTGCTGCCATGGAGACCATCCTTTTATTTGAAAGTTAATTGTTTTGGCCAAGCGTTCACGCGTGACTCTTTATGACAATCAAAAAATCAAGATCTGACCCCCTGATTGACCATGGGAGCTTTTATAACGGATGAAACCCTTCTGGGCAAGCGTTTTAGGTCAGGGAGTAATTGTTTTTGCCTATTTTTATAGTTTAAGCGCTCGGTAGTGTCGTGTCGGGGCTGGTTTGGGTATAATTCGCCGCCCAGGAAGTAGCCTGGGTAATGTCGGGAGTACCTAAATGCCAATCTACGAATATCTGTGTAACAACTGTCAATTTCGTTTGGAAAAGATTCAGAAGTTTTCGGATAGCCCGCTCGTGGATTGTCCATCCTGCGACAGTCCAGCTCTAAAAAAGCTAATTTCTGCGGCTGCTTTCCGATTAAAAGGGGGTGGTTGGTACGAAACGGACTTCAAAACTGGGGCCAAGAAAAACGTTTCAGCCTCAGGCGATTCGTCGAGCGGTACAGGTAGCTCGGACTCGTCGTCTGGATCCTCATCCAGTTCGGCGGATTAGCAATTGGATTGTTACAATAAGTAAGACGCAAGCGCGTTGGTGCGCTTGAAGAGTTTAGATAAGAGCGTATTGGGAAGAGATTATGAGAAGTCATTATTGCGGCGATGTACGTTCTGATCACATCGATGAAACGGTTAGCTTGTGCGGTTGGGTCCATCGACGACGGGATCATGGCGGCGTTATTTTTCTCGATGTGCGGGATCACGCCGGCATCGTCCAGGTTGTATTCGATCCAGATACCGTCGAAAGCTTTGCCTTGGCGGATCAAGTTCGGAACGAATTCGTCGTCGCAATTGAGGGCCGAGTTCGGGCGAGAGATGCAGCGGCTGTAAATCCAAAAATGAGTACGGGCGAGATTGAGGTTCTGGGTCAAACTTTGACGATCCTCAATCGAAGTAAAACGCCGCCTTTTCAATTGGATGAGCATTCTGAAGCTGGCGAAGATGTGCGGTTACGTTACCGTTACATTGATCTTCGACGGCCCGACATGCAGTACCGGATGCGGTTACGATCAGCGGCGACACATTTTGTCCGAAATTATCTCAACGACGAACACTTCGTTGACCTCGAGACGCCTATTTTAACCAAAGCGACTCCGGAAGGTGCGCGGGATTATTTGGTGCCATCACGGGTTCACCCAGGTAGCTTTTATGCGCTGCCGCAATCGCCTCAAATCTTTAAACAGTTGCTGATGGTGTCGGGTTTTGACCGCTACTATCAAATTGCACGATGCTTTCGGGATGAAGATTTAAGAGCTGATCGACAACCAGAGTTTACGCAAATCGATATCGAAGCTGCGTTTGTTTCTGAGCAAGAGATTATGGCGCTTGCTGAAAAAATGGTGACAGGGCTTTTTGAAGAATTGATTCAGGTTGCGTTGCCAACGTTCCCAATATTGACCTACAAAGAGTCGATTCGTCGGTTTGGGAGTGATCGACCCGATCTTCGTTTCGGTTTAGAAATCGTCGATATAGAAGATTTAATGGCCGACGTTGAATTCAAGGTGTTCAGTGGTCCAGCCAATGACCCGGGCAGTCGAGTTGCCGCGCTAAAACTGCCCCGGGGCGATCGCCTTAGCCGAAAAAATATTGATGACCTGACCAAGTTCGTCGCAATTTATGGTGCCAAAGGCCTGGCTTATATCAAAGTCAATGATCGAGCCGCGGGTATGTCGGGTTTGCAATCGCCGATCTTAAAGTTTTTACCTGAAGAAGTGGTTCACCAGGTGCTGGATCGACTCGATGCCGAAGACAATGATCTGATTTTTTTCGGTGCAGATAAAGCCTCCGTTGTGAATGACGCTTTGGGTGCCTTGCGGTGCCGATTGGCGGAAGACCTCAATCTGTATGACAAAGCCTGGGCCGCCTGTTGGGTGATTGATTTTCCGATGTTCGAGCAAACTGACTCGAGGGACTGGACGGCGGTCCATCACCCCTTTACGCATCCGACAGGTTCGGTCGAGGAAATGCTTGCAGATCCAGGTGCTGTTGGGTCACGAGCCTATGACATGGTGATCAACGGTTACGAAGTCGGTGGTGGGTCTATTCGAGTTCATGACCCTGATCGTCAGCGTGCGATTTTTAATGTTTTGGCACTGTCAGATGAAGAAGCACGGTCGAAATTTGGCTTTTTGCTTGAAGCGCTTGAATTAGGGGCCCCGCCCCATGGCGGCATAGCCTTTGGACTGGATCGATTGGTGATGCTGTTGTCTGGTACTAAAGCAATTAGAGACGTTATTGCGTTTCCCAAAACCCAAACCGCGACGTGTTTGCTGACTGCGGCGCCAGGTCACGTGGAAGACAAGCAGTTACGCGAACTGAGTATCAAAACAAACCTTTGATTCTGGTGAGGACAACATGGCAGGTCATAGCAAGTGGAGCAATATAAAGCACCGGAAAGCAGGTCAAGATGCAAAGAAGGCCAAGGTGTTTACGAAGCTCATCCGGGAGCTAACGGTTTCTGCGCGGGATGGCGGCGGCAGCGTTGAGGATAATCCGGGCTTGCGCAATTTGGTGGATAAGGCCAAGGCCGTGCAGATGCCGAAAGACACGATGGAGCGCGCGATTGTCCGAGGTGCTGGTGGTCAAGATGGTGCTGAACTGGTGTCGCTGGTTTATGAGGGCTATGGCCCCGGCGGCGTTGCGGTCATGGTTGAAACCATGACGGACAACAAAAATCGAACGGTCGCTGAAGTTCGTCACGCGTTTTCCAAGGCGGGTGGTAATCTTGGAACCGATGGATCGGTGGCTTATTTGTTCGAAAAGAAAGGACAGATTGTTTTCGCCGCAGCGGGCCTTGAAGATGCCGTTTTAGAAGCCGCGATTGACGCGGGTGCCGAAGATGTTGATGTTGGAGACGACGGTACCATTGAAGTCACAACGTCGCCTGAGGACTTCGCACGAGTCAAGGATGCACTAGCAGCAGCAGGGTTTGAAGCGGAAGCGGCCGATGTGGCCATGATCCCGCAAACCTACACTGCTTTGGACGACGATCAATCGGAAAAAGTATTGCGGTTGCTCGATCTGCTGGAAGATCTCGATGATGTGACCAACCTGTATACCAACGCCAATTTTCCAGACGAGGAAGGGGCTGCCTGATTCTCGGGTGCGGCATTAAAGCGCTATCATGTCAGGTCAATTGACTGGCTCATTGGGCTAGCGATTGCCTGTGCTAGACTTTTAGTTGGAAAACAGGATTTCGCTATGGCGGTGGTTTTAGGAATAGATCCCGGCTCTCGTGTAACAGGTTTCGGGGTGATCGATCATGCCGCAGCAACGACTGTTTATGTCACCAGTGGCTGCATTCGCGCCACCCTGTCGGAAACTGCCGAGAATCGTTTAAATGAAATCTACTCCGGGTTAACGGAGCTGATTGGTCAGTATCAACCAGACCACGTTGCAATAGAGCGTATTTTTATGGCGCGCAGCGCAGAATCGGCTCTGAAGCTTGGGCAAGCCAGGGGCGTCGCGTTGCTGGCTGCGGCAAGGCACAGCATTCCTTTGTTCGAGTATGAGGCGAAAAAAGTAAAACAAGCGGTGGTTGGTAGCGGTGCTGCCTCGAAAGCGCAAGTGCAGCATATGGTCCAAGTTTTGTTATCCCTTGGGGGGATGCCGCAGGAAGATGCGGCTGATGCCCTTGCTATCGCGCTCTGTCATACGCAAACGATGGGCAACTTGCATCGTTTGGGGGCGACCAAGGGCCGCTTCCGTAAAGGTCGATTGGTGGAGCCGGACGTATGATTTCTCAAATAAAAGGTTGGTTGCTCGAAATTCAAGACCAACAATTGGTTCTGGACGTGGGCGGAATCGGGTATGAAGTCGAGGTGCCGTTGGCCACGGCTTTAACGCTCCATAGCAGCAAAGAACTCGTCCAGCTTTATACGCACTTTGTCGTTCGTGAAGAGTCTCACACCCTTTTTGGCTTTCTCAATAGATCCGATCGAGACCTGTTTCGAGCGCTGATTAAAGTCAATAAAGTTGGACCTAGGTTGGCACTGTCTATTTTGTCTGCGCTAGATGCAAAAGGCTTTGCTAGACTGATTCAATTAAATGATATCAAGACGCTAAATGGTATTCCCGGTGTTGGTCGGGTGATGGCCGAACGCTTGATTATGGAAATGCGCGATAAAGTGGAAGAATGGCAAGATGCGGGTGGGGCTCAGCCGCTGGATTTAGGCTCGCGCTCTAAAACGGATGACGCTGAAGCTGCCTTGATTGGGCTTGGTTACAAGCCGCAGGAAGTGATAAGAGTGCTGGCTCAAATTCAAGATCCAGCCGATAATATCGAAGGCCTGATCCGGCAAGCGTTGAAATTATTGGGATGAAGACCGAACTATGATCGAAACCGATCGATTAATCGCGCCCGAGGCCGCGGCCCGGGAGCCGCAGCAGGATTGGGCCATTCGACCTAAAACGCTGCGAGAGTATGTTGGGCAGCCTGCCGTCAGCGAGCAAATGGGATTGTTCATTGAGGCTGCGAAACAGCGTAAAGAACCGTTAGATCATACGTTAATTTTTGGTCCACCAGGGCTCGGAAAGACGACCTTGGCCAACATCATAGCCAGTGAAATGGACGTTGCAATTAAGTCAACGGCGGGCCCCGTGATCGAGAAAAAAGGGGATTTGGTTGCGGCGCTTACGAACCTTGAAGCCGGTGATGTGCTCTTTATTGATGAAATCCATCGGTTGAGTCCTGCGGTTGAGGAGGTGCTCTATCCAGCAATGGAAGATTACCAGGTCGATCTTACGATCGGCGAAGGTCCCTCTGCTCGATCCATTAAGTTAGATCTGCCGAGATTTACCCTCGTAGGTGCAACCACTCGGACGGGCCTTTTAACCTCTCCGCTAAGAGACCGGTTTGGCATTGTGCAACGGCTTGAGTTCTATCAAGTGGATGACCTGACGCATATTTTGATGCGCTCAGCGCGTCTCTTAGAGGTTCCCTGTGATGAAGCCGGCGCCCGAGAGATTGCCGTTCGCTCAAGGGGTACGCCAAGAATTGCCAATCGATTGTTGCGTCGGGTGCGAGATTTCGCTGAGGTGCGTGGAGACGGCGTGATTCGTAAAGACAGTGCTGATGAGGCGCTGAATTTGCTCAAGGTTGATGCCTCAGGGTTTGATGCAATGGACCGACGATTGATGATGGCAATGATTGAGAAGTTTGAAGGCGGCCCGGTCGGAATCGATAGTATGGCGGCCGCGATTGGAGAAGAGCGCGACACCATTGAAGATGTCTATGAGCCGTACCTGATTCAACAAGGTTTTATTATGCGGACGCCAAGGGGGCGGGTTGCGACGAATCGCGCTTATTTGCATTTTGGTCTACAGCCGAAATCTGCAGCGGATCCGGGCGCTGTTCAGGCGTTGGCGGATTAGGAAGTGCGCTGCGGCCGAAAAGGCCCGAGTTCAGGGTGCAGAATAAATTAAAGCGCCTGATGCTGGATCAGATCGGCGAGTGCGAAAAATAAGGACGTCTGAATGAATGAGCCTATTTCGATTTTAGAGTTGGTTTTAAATGCATCGATTGTAGTGCAGATTGTGATGGCCATCTTGGTGATGGCGTCATTGGTTTCATGGGTGCTGATTTTTCAGCGCGCGTTTTTGCTGTCATCCGTCAAACGTCTTGCGACGAATTTCGAAAATGAGTTTTGGTCTGGTCAGGATTTGAGAGCAATTTTTCTTGAAATTGAAAACTCGGAGACCGAAATCATCGGTATTGAGCATCTTTTCCAGGCAGGTTTTAAAGAGTTTACGCGCTCCAAGCAGCAATATGGCAATCAAGCTGAACGCATTATGCAAAATGTGCAGCGTGCCATGCGGGTGGCGCTCGCAAGAGAAGAAGAGCGTTTGGAGGGCGCGCTGGCCTTTTTGGCAACGGTTGGCTCTACCAGTCCCTATATAGGACTTTTTGGTACGGTCTGGGGCATCATGAATTCATTCCGTGGGCTTGCGATGTCCAATCAAGCGAGCCTGTCTGTAGTGGCGCCTGGAATTTCCGAAGCGCTCATTGCCACGGCGATCGGATTATTTGCCGCGATTCCAGCAGTCATTGCTTACAACCGGTATTCCGCGCAGGTCGAGGTGATGATGAATCGATTTGAAACCTTCTCCGATGAGTTTAGTGCCATTCTCAATCGCTCCATTGCGGATTCCTAACCATGGCGAAAACCTCACGCCGTCGCCCGATGTCCGATATCAATGTGGTTCCCTACATTGATGTAATGTTGGTCTTGTTGGTTATCTTTATGGTAACCGCACCGCTGATGACTCAAGGTATAAAGGTCGTCTTGCCGCAGGCCGATAGCGAGGCCATTGCGATTGAAGACCCGAAGCAAATGCTTGTCATCAGTATCAATGGTCAAGGTCAGTATTTTATGGACATGGGTGGTAATGACGAAGCGGTGGTTGAGCTTGCTTTGGTTGCTGAACGGGTCTCGAAGATCACGCTTGCCAACCCAGGTCTTAAAGTCTTGGTCGAAGGTGACGCGACGATTGCCTATGGGCGTGTTATTGATTTGATGGACCGATTACAGAAGGTAGGCGTGCAAGACGTTGGGCTGATTACTCAACCGCCAAGCCGTTGATTTCAGACCGATGCTCAAGCAATTCATAGCCCCTTTGTTGCTCGCCGTTGGTTTTCACGGCTTGATTATCGGTTTGTTTTTGATCGAGTGGCCACAGGAAGAGGTCCTTCGGGTCGCCGATGCACCTGTGTATATCTCAGCGGCTCTGGTCACGCAGGATGTGCCTGAACAAAAAGTCAGGCAACAAAAAAACTCAAAACCAGCGAAATCAAAACCGGTTGTTATCCCGCCAATGTTAAAACCGAAGCCCAAAGCGGACCAGAAAAAGAAAGTGGTTAAGCCTGTTGCCCCAATCGTGACTGAGCCGCCACCGCCGCCTGCGCCAATTGAGTCGGTCAAGCGTGAACCTTTGGCGCAGGATCAGGCGATGGCTGCACTGATGGCCGCTGTTACGGAGGAGATCGGGCGCCAAGCAGTGACCAACGACGAACAAATTTTGGCTTATATCGGCCAAGTTCAGCGGGATATTGTCAGTCGCTGGTCGCGGCCGCCAAGCGCGCGCAATGGTATGGAGGCGGTCTTGCGAGTTCGGTTGGTCCCAACGGGCGAGGTTGTCGATGTTGGCGTAGAACAAAGCAGTGGTAACGAGGCGTTTGATCGGTCGGCGCTGCTGGCCGTTGAGCGTTCAGCACGCTTTCAAGTGCCCTCAGATCCGAAGCTCTTTGAAAATAACTTCAGGTCGTTTACCGTCCTGTTTCGTCCCGAGGATTTATTGTTGTGAAATTACTGAGCGCTTTGGGTTGGATTATGGGGTTCATGTTGACGCTGCCAGCAAGTGCTGAATTGCAGATTGAGGTCACCCAGGGTGCAGATGATGCGGTGAATATCGCAGTAGTGCCCTTTGCTTGGCTTGGTCGAGGCGAGCTGCCTGAGGAGTTGCATCGAGTGATTGCCTCAGATTTACAGTTGAGCGGCCGGTTTGAAGCGCTCGCAGTTAACCAAATGTTGTCGCTACCCAGTGTGTCTGGCGACGTTTACGTCCGAGATTGGGAGCTTTTGAACACCGAATATTTGGTGTTGGGTCAAATCAAAGAATCCGGCGCAGACCTTTCGGTACATTTTGAATTGTATGATGTTTTTAAGGGGGCGGTGGTTTTTCAGCAAACCATTGTTGGTCGAGATCTAGACTTAAGGGATATGGGTCATCACGTGAGTGATGCAGTTTACGAAGCGCTTACGGGAGTCCCCGGTGCTTTTTCAACCGAAATCTTGTACATCACGGTTGTGGAGTCCGAAAACGGTCGGATCTTTCGACTTAACGTCGCTGATGCGGATGGACATCGTGTGCGCACGGTATTGCAGTCTCGTGAACCAATACTCTCTGGATCCTGGGCGCCAGATGGGGATCGAATTGCCTATGTTTCATTCGAGCGTGATTCTCGACCGGCGATTTACATTCATAACATACGGACCCGAAAGCGTCAGCAGGTGACCAACTTTAAAGGATTGAATAGTGCGCCTGCTTTTTCGCCAGATGGAACGAAGCTTGCGATGGTCCTGTCAAAAGATGGCAATCCAGAAATTTATGTTTTGGATCTTGAATCACAACCAAGAAAGTTACGCCGGCTGACCCGGCATTATGGGATTGACACCGAGCCATCCTGGAGCGCCGATGGAGAATCCATTATTTTCACCTCCAACCGAGGTGGGCAACCTCAGATTTATTCGATGCGCCTTCAGGACTTGGAGGTTGAGCGTCTAACCTTCGAAGGCGATTACAATGCTCGGGCCGTGTTGGCAAATCGGGGCGACGGTCTGATTATGGTGCACCGTAAGCAGGGTGTTTTTCATATCGCGTATCTCGATTTAAATCGGGGATTCTTACGGGTTTTAACGGAGACCTCGCTGGATGAGTCACCAACCATTGCCCCGAACGATAGCCTTTTGATTTATGCAACGCAGGTTGATGGCCGTGGGATATTAGCCGGGGTTTCGATCGATGGTGGCGTTCGGTTTAATTTACCAGCGACGGAAGGCGATGTTCGAGAGCCAGCTTGGTCGCCTCGCAAAAAGAAAATATTTAACCCGATTTTAGAATCCGACTTAAAATCTCCTGATAAAATGGAGTAAACTGCACGGAGACGGCGAAAAACCGGGAATAATATTCATATTGAAGGTTTTTGGTATTGGCAGCCCGCCCGAAGCAGGTCGTTGACAAGGGTATCACGGGGTTTGAAGCGCTCGGTTTAGCGGGTCGTAGCTGGAGGTTGGTAAAGAGACGCCTCAGGGGAATGGGCGTTTAGAATCGACAATACAAGGTGGGTGATAAAAGCCGGTGCTAGCGGTCAGCGATAAAAGCCGGTGCTAGCGGTCAGCGATAAAAGTCGGCGGTGAGAGTCGGCGGTAAGGATTGGCGGTAAGGATTGGCGGTAAGGAAGCGGCGGTAAGGAAGCCGCGGTAAGTCTCGGCGAGACGAAGACAGTGTTATGGAAAGACGGTCGCTTGGGTCCTGTTGACCAAAGTGCTTTGTTTAAGGCATTTTTACTAAGGTTTTAAACCGAAATTTGAATAAGAAGCCCGGTGTTATGGGTCAGTTCGCAGTGATAGAATGTGGGTGCTGGGGACAGCGCATTGATTCTAGGAAGGGCAGTGTTTCTAGGAAGAGCATTGTTTCTAGGAAGAGCAGTGTTTCTAGGAAGAGCATTAAATCTAAGCAATGCAGCAGAATATAGAGATTAGTGAGCTGGTTATGGGGCGCGTACCCTAATTGGCAGCAAGCGGTTTAGGAGCGCAACCGATTGCTAAACAGGTTGGAATGGACTGGGTTGAGCCACTGCCTTCGCGAAAGCGAAAAGTGGCACAACCTCTCAAGAGCAAGACCACGCGGCCTTTTAATAAAGTTCGAAAGGGTCGATCGTCAAAACAGGAGTGGAATATGTCAATGATAAATAAAAGCTTGAGCTTGGTAGCGATGTCATTACTGCTTGTCGTGGGTGGGTGCGCCAGTACGAGTCAGCCAGCGCCTGAAGCCGTCGTTGAAGCGCCGGTAGAAACCCAAGCGGTTGCGGAAGTGGTTGAAGTCGAACCCATCCAGCCAATGGTTCGTGGCGGAAAGATTGTTTTACCGAATGATCCCATGGATGCATCGGCCGGCTCCAGCGCTCTGCAAGGTGTCTTTTACTTTGATTTTGACCAAGCGATTGTGCGTCGGGATGGACACGCGGCGCTAGATCAGCATGCCGGGGTGCTGGCCAACAATCCGCGCCTGATGGTTCGGCTTGAAGGCCACGCCGATGAGCGCGGAACAAGAGAGTACAACTTGGCGCTTGGTGAGCGTCGAGCCAATGCCGTGCAGTCCTATTTATTGTCTCAAGGTGCGTCAAGAAGCCAAATTGAAGTGGTGAGCTATGGCGAAGAAAAGCCTGCGATGAACGGTCATGATCAAACGTCTTGGGAAAAAAATCGTCGGGTTGAAATCGTTTACCGATAATAGTTTGGGACGGGGTGTTGACGAGGCTATCGGTTATCAGCGCTCGTTAAACGACCCCTGTGCTATTGATGATGGCAGGTGAAAACAAAATGATCAGCACAGAGCTTGTTTGTGATGAGCCGTTGCATTCGATGATTAGGCTCGAGCGAGCCATGGTCGTCGTGTTATTGATGCTGGGATTGCTGAGCCTATCGCCTTTGAGCTTATCGGCACCGATTGTCGTCGAATCTCGGTCGACAGCGCTCAAAGATCGTTTTCGAGAGCCCATTAGAGAGGATCAAGCCCGCAACGAGATGGTCGTGGACACGACGCCAATTGAAATTGAGCCCATGGCAATTGTGGGCGATTCGTCGTCTTTGTCTCCGATAGATTTGACTTATCAAATGCAAGTGCTTCAGCAAGAAGTGATGAGTCTTCGTGGGCTGGTTGAACAATTAAGTCATGACATTCAGAAATCCAAAAGCATTCAGGAAGATCGCTACCTAGAGCTCGATCGCAGGTTGCAGAACCAGTCGGCATCGCACCAACCAGCCACTGCTGGCGTCGATAGCGGAGCAGGTTCTGCTGATCTCGCATCGGCGCCGGATCCGTCGCCGCCAATTGCGGGCGAGGAACTTAAGGCAGAGCAGTCTTATTATGATGAAGGGCTAACCTCGATCCGAGCCCGAGATTATGATCAAGCCATTGCCTCATTAAGATCGGTCATTGAGCATTACCCGACTGGTGTTTATGCACCGAACGCCTACTATTGGATTGGGGAGGTGCACGCAGCCAAGCCAGACCCCGATTATGAGGCTGCTCGGCAAGCGCTGGTTCAGGTCATAAAAAGTTATCCGTCGAGTAATAAGGTGCCAGATGCTGCGTTCAAGTTGGGCAAGGTCTACGATCTCATGGGAGATTGTCAGCGTGCCAAAGCGGCCCTTGGTGATGTTGCAACGACTTATTCGACGAAGTCTGCGGGCAAGCTAGCAGAACGGTATCTGCTCGATCAAATTGACTGTTAGTTGTAATCGGACGAGATGATTCATGGCCGAACGATTGCGCGTAACGGAAATTTTTTATTCTCTGCAGGGCGAAGCTAGGACCGCGGGTAGGCCAACGATATTCATTCGATTGACCGGTTGTCCTTTGCGCTGCGCTTATTGTGATACTGCTTATGCCTTTCAGGGTGGCGACTTGTTATCGTTGCCCGAGATTTTGGCGCAGGCAGACGCTTTTCCCACACAGTATGTCACCGTGACCGGCGGCGAGCCGTTAGCCCAGCCTCAGTGCTTGGCGTTGTTAGAAGCGCTGGTTGCGAAGGGTTATCTCGTGTCGCTCGAGACCAGTGGTGCCCTATCAATCGATGGCGTGGATCCATCGGTTTCGATCGTACTCGATCTAAAAACCCCGGGCTCCGGTGAGGCGCATCGCAACCTCGAAGATAATATTCCCAAGTTAAAGTTGGAAGATCAGGTCAAGTTCGTGATCACAGACCGCGCTGACTATGAATGGTCACGGTTTAAAATCGATACGTTGCAATTGAACGAACGGGTAGGTGACGTTTTATTCTCACCGGTTTACGAAGCCCTTGATCCTACGGTCCTCGCAGACTGGGTCTTAGCGGATGGCCTGAATGTTCGGATGCAGGTTCAATTGCATAAAATGCTGTGGGGGGATAAGCCTGGTGTCTGATCAAAAAAAAGCAGTCATTCTGTTGTCTGGTGGGCTTGATTCGGCAACGGTGCTTGCTGGCGCCATTGCCGATGGTTTCCAATGCTTTTGCATGAGCTTTGATTATGGGCAGCGACACAAGACGGAATTGGCTTTTGCTGCCAGGATTGCGGGTCATCTCGGTGCCGCCGAGCATCGTGTGACGACCATAGACTTGACGGCTTTTGGTGGTTCCGCGCTGACGGATGAGCGCCTTTCAGTGCCCGCGTTCGATGAAGGCGATTTGGCCATACCGATTACCTATGTTCCTGCCAGAAATACCATTTTCTTATCTTATGCGTTGGCTTGGGCAGAGGTGCTTGGTGCGCTGGACGTGTTTGTTGGCGTAAACGCCGTGGACTATTCGGGTTACCCGGATTGTCGACCGGAATATATTGAGGCCTTTGAATCCATGGCCAACCTCGCAACCCGGCGGGGGGTTGAAGGCGAGTTTCTGAGGATTCATGCGCCGTTAATCGCGTTATCGAAAGGCGAAATTATTTTAAAGGGCCATGCCCTCGGCGTTGACTATGGCCAAACAGTCTCCTGTTACCAGCTCGATGAGCAGGGTGCGGCCTGCGGCGTTTGCGATAGTTGTGTCTTGAGACGGGCGGGATTTCTTGAGGCTGCCCGGCCCGACCCGACGCGGTATCAGGCATCTGACTGCGGATGATGAGCTATGCCCAGGAGTTTGCTGCTTGGGCGTCTGAGAACCCTGATTATGCGCTGGTCGGGTTAGCGCTTCTTGGGTTTGCGGAAGCCTGTCCAGGGATAGGTTTGTTTGTTAGTGGCGCGGTCCTTTTGTCGTTAGCAAGTGTGATCTATGTTCAAGGCTTGCTAAGCCTACCAGAAATCGTTTTAGCCGCTATGGCAGGCGCGTTTCTGGCGGACCAATTTGGGTTTCATCTGGGTCGTTCGTTTGGTGATCGCTTGTTGCAATCGCGTTGGGCTCAAACGAAGGCTGTTGCAGTCTCGCGTGCTCAGAATTTTCTGATTCGTTTTGGCGCCTATGCAGTCCTTTTGGGTAGACTTCTCACCATGATCCGAAGTTTAGTGCCCATGCTATTGGGCGTGGGTGGCTTTTCGTCATGGAACTTTTTGTGGTTGGATCTATTAGCGTGCAGCATTTGGGGCGCGGGGCTTGCTGGCTTAGTGCTTGGCGCAGACGCTTTGTTTGGTTAGTTTCAGCCTGTGTCCAGGTTGTTTTTGATGAGCTCAGTTGAGTCGCCTTGGAACCAAGCGATTAAACTTGGTTTTGGCCTTCAAATCAAAAAAAAACGGAGCAAGCTCGTCGCCGTGCGGCATGCGGATTCAAGTCGGGGTTTTAAAGGGATCATGGCGATGTGCCCGGAAGGCGTAGTACTGTTTGATGACCGACTGAGGCGCAGGTGCTGATTGGGTGCTGAGGACCTTGTGGGTTGTGCTGAAGGCCAAGCAGCAAGCATTGAGTGACCGAGCCTAATGGTCAGGCGCGAGGGTTGCCTGAGCGAGGGCGCATTAGACGGCGCAGGGGTTGGGTTCGATTGGCTTTGGAAAAAAATAAGGGGTTGAGCAGTTATTCACTACTCAACCCCCTCTCGCTTGGTGGGCCGTCCGCGACTCGAACGCGGGACCAATTGGTTAAAAGCCAACTGCTCTACCAACTGAGCTAACGGCCCTCGTAAAGGCGCCCATGATACCGATTCGTACTGAAAACTCAAGATCTATGTCTGAAGGATTGCCTTGATGACCGCGC
>JAQWWC010000196.1 GCA_029249645.1 Pseudomonadales bacterium | reverse complement strand
TCCAGGCAACGCCGACCAGCAGATGAAGCCAGCGCAGAAGCAGTTCAAGCCACTCTAACCAGTACGGCGCCATCATGAGGCACTCGCCCTATAAGCCGGTTCGCCTAAGATACTGGTTTCAACAATGAGTTGTTCATCGCCAAGAGTCATGTAAATAAACAACTCGCCTTGGAGGTCCTTGGCAGACTGCACTCGGCGCGCAACCAACGGTACGCGCTCTGGGTCGATCATCACGAAGTCGGCTTCTTGCCCGACTCGAAAATCACCAATAAACCCCTCTAAGGCGGTAGCACGCGCATTGCCGCGCGTAATCCGGTAGAACGCTTCGAAGGGGTGCAGCACGTACTGACGCAACTGGCAGACCTTATACGCGTCAGCAAGGGTTTTCAGCATACTAAGGCTCGTGCCACCGCCAATATCGGAGGCAATCGCCAAGTCTACGCCCGCCGCTTGCAGCGCCTCAAAGGGCATTAAACCACTGCCGAGAAACAGGTTCGACGACGGACAAAAGACCGCCACACCGCCTGCATCGGCCAACCGCTCGGTTTCCGATTCGGTCAGATGAATACAGTGCCCGAACAACGCCCCTTTCGGGACCAAGCCATGCGCTTCATAGGTTTGCAAATAGTCTTGGTATTGCGGGTGCACTGATTTAATCCAGGCAATTTCCGCAAGATTCTCTGACAAATGCGTTTGCAACCAAACACTCGGGTACTGTTGTGCGAGCAAGCCGGTTTTTTGAAGTTGGGCACTCGACGAAGTCCCTGAAAATCTTGGGGTCAAGGCATATCCCAGGCGACCCCGCCCGTGCCACGTACGGATCAAGTCTTCGCTATCCTGAGCGCCTGACTCGGCCGTATCCAAAATTGCGTCAGGGGCATTTTGATCCATCAACACTTTACCCGCGACCATGCGCAGTTGACGCCGCTCAGCGGCGCAAAACAACGCCTCAACCGAATGCCGATGACTGGTGCAGAAGGCAAATGCCGAAGTTGTGCCGTGCCGCAGTTGCAAGTCTAAAAACGATTCGGCAGCGGCAGCGGCAAAAACCGGATCGCTGTAACGCGCTTCAGCCGGAAAGGTGTAGTCATTCAACCAATCCAACAGCTGCGCTCCAAAGCTCGCCATCACATCCACCTGAGGGAAATGCAGATGGGGATCAATAAAACCGGGTAAGACCAACCGCGTGGGATAATGCTCGCAGCGGGTCACGTCGAGCCCCTCTGCGATAAAGCGTTCAGCAGGCCCCAAATCTAAAACACGGCCCGCCTCAATCAGTAAAATCCCGTCTTCAAAATATTCAGGTTGATGCCACTGGTCGATTGGCCAATGCAGTATTCGGCTTCGAATCAAACGCACGGCTTTAGCTCCCCCTGTACGTCGAGTAACCAAAAGGACTGAGCAACAACGGCACATGGTAATGTGCCCGAGCAGTCGCTGTATGGAACTGAACCGGAATCACATCAAAGAACGTTTCAGCGCCGCGGGCTGAGAAATAATCGCCCACTTCAAAGCGCATTTCGTAGGTTCCCGTGGTCAGCGCCAACAAGCCTTGCCACTCGCTAATCCGGCCATCGGCATCGGTCGTTGCCTGAAGCGTTTGACCCTCGGGGCATTGCAACGTCACCAGAACACCGCGAGCGGGTTCGCCGGATTCTAAATCAAGGATATGCGTCGTAATAGCAGTTTGGGTCATGTTATTTCCTTGCTTTGACTTGGCTCAATGCCAGCGTCAAGCGCTGTCATGGCTTTAACTTCAATGGCATGCGGCTCAAAGCGGCGGCGCTCGCCCGCCGCATGGTTACTCAAACCAGGCCCGTAATCGGCGCGTCATAATTTGCAATTGCTCGCCTGCCGCCCTATGTAATTCGTCGCCGCGAGACCGCTCCAGACTCTGCTCTAAGACGGCGCGCATCGCCTCGGCTGACCGTCCGGACGCGCAAATAATGAAAATAAACCCGAATCGATCCAAATATAGTTGATTCAAGCGCGCTAGCGCCTCCCGGGTCGAAGCCAACGCCATACTAACCTGCCCCTGCTCTTGCATCGCCGTTGTTTCAGCTCCCCCTTGCAAAGCTTGGGCATCACCAATCTTTGGATGTCCCTCAAAGGCTTCGAGCCAATCTCCTTCACCCGTTAATTGCCAGGCCGCCTCTGAAGCTGCGAGCAAGGCCGTTTGATCTTTGAAAGGGCGCTGATCCAGCACGGCGGAGGCCCAGACGTTTGACGTGCAAACTTTAAGGAGCTCGGCCAACGCATCTTTCTCAGGCAGCGCATTAAAGGTTTCAAGACGTTTAGGCATTAAGGCTTTCCCAATACAGCTTGGACCGACTTCCAAGACACGCCGACCGGCTCACCGCTGCCTTTCGGTAGTGTCTGACTCAAAACGTCTGCCGCAATACTAATCGCAACTTCCATCGGCAGTTTACCGCGAACGGCAGGCAGACCTACTGGGCATCGCCAGCGCGCATCCGCTTCCTCCGGAATGCCATCGCGGCGTAAGCGTGCTCGAAATCGGTCACTTTTAGTCTTCGATCCAATCATCCCAATCGATGAGAGTTCCGTCTCATCGAGTAACGTCCTCAGCAACCGGTAATCAAGGGCATGATCGTGGGTCAAAATAAGCACGATCGCGTCCGCTCGAAGATCCTCGATCAGCACTTCTGGATGTTCCTGCACAAAGCGTTGCACATTGCCCGGGATCACCTCTGGGAACTGCTCCGCGCGAGCATCCACCCAATCGATCCGAGCGTCACATTCTGATAAAACTTGAACCACGGCCTTGCCAACATGACCTGCCCCGAACACCACCACAGAACGCTTTGATTCCGGGAAAGCCTCAAACAAAGCAGACACGCTGCCACCACAGCACTGATTCGCTTTGCCTGCTAATGGGAAGTGCTCAACGCACTGAACAGGCACGCCTTGCGCGAGCAGGTCGCGGGCACGCGTGATCACCAAATGCTCCAAGCCGCCGCCACCAATGGAGTCAAAAGTTTGTGTTTGCGTCACCACAATCTTACTGCCGCCATCGCGTGGCGTTGACCCTTTGGCCTGCAGTAAAGTCACTACGACAAAGCCTTCTGCAGCTTGATGGCACTCGGCAATCGCGGTCTGCCAGAACGTCATGAGCCCCCCCCTAAGTCCGCGGCATCCTCGCGTCCTGAGAGCGCCCAATAAACTTGTTCTGGGGTTGCTGGTACTGCCAAATCAGGCAACGGCTGCGATGGCCGACGACAGGCATCTCGTAGCGCGCACCAAACTGAAATCGCCAGCATCAGCGGCGGCTCGCCAACCGCTTTACTATGAAAAACCGTTGCTTCTGGGTTGTCTTCTTGGAATAGGGAGACTTTAAAGTGATCGGGGATATCAAACGCGGTCGGTATTTTATAATTTGACGGGCTGTTGGAAATGAGATGACCCGCCTCATTCCAAAGCAATTCTTCAGTTGTGAGCCAGCCTAATCCTTGAACAAAACCACCCTCAATCTGCCCCTGATCCAGCGCCGGGTTAAGGCTTCGGCCCACATCATGAAGAATATCCACTTGGCTGAGCCGATATTCTCCGGTTGTAGTGTCGACCACGACCTCACTGCAAGCCACGCCAAAGGCAAAATAATAAAAAGGCTGCCCCTTACCGGTTTTCCGATCGAAGTGAATATCGGGCGTTTTGTAAAAACCGGCCGCCGACAACGATATCCGGTTCAGGTAGGCCGCTTGAATCAAATCGGCCCAATCCCAAGTTACGTCACCATGTCGGACCTGACCATCAGAAAATTCAACCGGCGCAACGCTATCGCTTGGCGCCAGAAAGGCAAGGAGTCTCGCTTTAATTTGATTGGCGGCATCCAGCGCGGCCATCGCATTGAGGTCTGTCCCGGACGAGGCCGCCGTCGGGGACGTATTGGGCACCTTGTCCGTTGCCGTTGCGCTCACTTGAACCAGCGCCGTGCTCACACCAAAGGCAGACGCGACGATCTGCTGGACCTTGGTCAGCAAGCCCTGACCCATTTCAGTGCCACCATGATTCAGGTGCACACTCCCATCCGAGTAAATATGAATAAGGGCGCCGGCTTGGTTAAGGTGCGTCGCGGTAAAGGAAATACCAAACTTCACGGGCGTGAGTGCAAGACCGCGACGCAAATAGGACTGCTTGGCATTGAACTCGGCGATGTCCTGCCGGCGCTGTCGATAATGGGATTGCTCAATTAATTGATCGATCATTCTTGCCAACCGAAAGTCCGTCACTTTCTGACCGTAAGGGGTTTCATCGTTGCCCGGCCGATACAAGTTCCGCAAACGCACATCAACCGGATCGATATTCAATGTGCTCGCCACATGATCCATCGCGGCTTCGATCGTGAGCATACCCTGAGGCCCACCAAAGCCGCGAAAAGCCGTATTCGACACCGTATTCGTCCGACAGCGATAGCCGCTGATTCGCGCGTTCTGCAGGCAGTACGCGTTGTCTGCATGAAACATCGCACGATCGACAATGCTATCCGAGAGATCCGCTGAGTAGCCGCAGCGTGCCGCCAGCGTGAGTTCCGCCGCTTGAATGACACCTTGGTCATCGAAGCCCAAGCGGTATTCGTTCTCAAAGTCATGACGCTTACCGGTCTGCATCATGTCCTGTTGCCTAGGCATTCGATATTTGATCGCGCGCCCGGTGCGGCGCGCAAACAAAGCGGCAATACAGGCCAACGGCGCGGCTTGCGTTTCTTTCCCCCCAAACGCGCCGCCCATCCGCCGAACGCTAACGGTCACCCGATTGAGGGGGATACCCAAGGTGCTTGCCACCAATTTCTGGACTTCGCTGGGATGTTGAGAGGAGACCATAACAGCGACTCCGTCATCCTCTGTGGGGCTTACTAAGGCAATCTGGCCTTCGAGATAGAAATGCTCCTGACCCCGGATATGAAGTGCCCCTTGAACTTGCCTTGTGGCAGTGTTCATTGCGACCTCTGGTGCCCCCATCTGAAAGGTTCGCGTCGGCATCACAAAATCTTCAGCCGCCATCGCCGCTGCAGCGGTCAACTGAACCGGTTGGGTCTCGTAAGTGAAGATTGCTTTTTTAACAGCGACTTCTGCTAGATGCTGACTCGTCGCCGCAACCGCAAAAACCACTTGGCCATGAAACGAGACTTCCTCTGAGGCGAACAACACATCCCCTTCATGCACCGGCGAGACATCATTGCTACCCGGCACATCAGCCTCAGTACAAACATCAATGACGCCTTCGGATCGCCAGACCGGGTCAAGATCCAGACTCAGGCCTTTGGCCACCGCAACGGGTGCCCAACCGGTCGCAACAAACAGGGTGTCCGCTGGCACAGGCATATCATCCACATAGGCTGCCGTACCGCGGACATGTTTTTCACTAGACTCGTGCGCAAGCGCTTGACCGACCGCCGCGACGACCGCACCTGCTCCTGCAGTCACCGCCAATTTACGCATCATTCAATCCATAGATTTGTGGCATGGGTAACCCCAGCGCTTCTCTTAGCGCCCGTACCAGGAGGTTCGCCGCCATCTCGCGTCGATAGCCTCGGCTGGCGCGGACATCGCTAATCGGGTTTAACGCAAGCAATATCTGCTGGTGTAACGCCGCCATAAGTGTCTCAGTTATAGTTTGCCCTTGCAGCGCCTGCTCGAGTGCCGGTAGTCGTAGGGCTTGTTCAGCAACCCCACCAAAAGCAATCCGAGCCAACGTAATATGGTCCGCATCCAGCTTCAACCGAACGGCAACGGACACCGCGGCAATATCATCTTCCTGCCGTTTTGAAATCTTGTAATAGCGGAGGAAATCTTGCAGGCCCGTCACCTGGACCTCTTTTATGAAGTTGCCCGGTTGCAGCTGCGTTTTCCGATAGCCTTGCAAGAATTCAGAGATCGCAACGTTTTGGTCCGCCGCTTCGAAGTGGGACATCACAATCGTTGCATCCATTGCGAGCAAGATCGGCAGCAAGTCTCCGATCGGTGATGCGGTTCCGAGATTGCCGCCGACCGTGCCCCGATTACGAATTTGTGGTGAACCCAACCGAGACAAGAAGTGGTGTAGCGCAGGCCAGTGCAATTCGGCTGCGGCTTGAAGGTCTTGGTACGTCACCGCACTGCCAATAATGGCACTGTCCGGGCTGATCTGCAGACTTTGAAGGGCTGGCACACGCGCCAAACTAATCAATTGATCGAAGCGACCCTGCTTCTGGGTGACCTCGAGCATTAGGTCCGTTCCCCCAGCAATCAGGTTCGCACTCGGTTGCTGCCGAAGTAGATCCTTTAAATTGTTGAGCGTCTGCGGCGCCCGAAAGCCAGTCTTATAAGGCGCTGAGAGGTCTGGCTGAGAATCAAAAAGCGCCTTATCAAGGCGTTGATGGGTTTCAAATAAGGCCCTTCTCGGCCTACTCGCCAAATGGGTTGCCGCCTGCAAGATAGGCCGATAACCCGTGCAT
>JAQWWC010000195.1 GCA_029249645.1 Pseudomonadales bacterium | reverse complement strand
CTTGCTGAGGCCCAGCAAGACCGCTTCGAACCCAGGCAATAACTTGCCATCACCGAACACAAACTCAGCCGCACGATCACCCGTTGAGTCAATTAAGTCGCCATTGTCCAACCCTAAGGTGAAGAACAAAACAACACGGGTACCGGGTCCTATTGGGGTTGCAGCACTCACACAGATTCCTCTTTCGCTAAAAATTGATCGAGCAGCAAAAACACCGCACCAACCGAAATTGCCGCATCGGCGACATTAAATGCGGGAAAATAATATTGTTCGTAATGAACAATCAAAAAGTCCACCACATAACCCTGCAAGGCCCGATCGATTAAGTTCCCAACGGCCCCGCCCAAAATCAAAATAAGGCCCACTCGCAGATACACTTGATGAGGCTTGACTCGGCGCAGCCAAACCACCAAGGCGACACTCACAACGGCTGAGATCCCCGTTAAAAACCAGCGTTGCCAACCGCCTGCATCGGCCAGAAAACTAAACGCCGCACCCTCGTTGTACAACACCGCTAATTGAAATACGGGCAGCACTTCAAAACGCTCACATTGGCCCGGGACGCAAAGACCCAACCACTGATCAATTTTAATTTTTGACACTTGATCAATCGCAACGATGATTAAGCTGACCAGATAGCCCTTCATGAACCCGCCTTCATGACGCCTGCTCAAACCGGCGGCGCGCCTGCTCAATATCATTGTGGATCGCAGCTTTTAAAGCCGGCAATCCTGAAAACTTTTGCTCTTCCCGAAGCTTTTCAATAAAAACCACCTCGACCTGTCGACCGTAGAGGTCCCCCTCAAAATCAAGCAAATGAACTTCTAAAATGGGTTTAACGCCGCCGCTTTCAACCGTCGGCCGAACCCCCACGTTAGCGACCCCTGGATAACGCCGATCCAACCCGAGCATTTCAACCAAGTAAACACCTGAGAGCGGCGCCTTGTACCGATGCAGCTGAATATTGGCGGTCGGCACGCCCAAGGTCCGGCCAATCTGCTGGCCGTACACCACGCGCCCCGAAATGGCGTAAGGCCTGCCAAGCATTATTTCCGCTTGAGACATATCACCTGCCGCCAAACATCCCCGAATGCGCGTACTCGATATCCGCTCGCTGTCGTGGGTGAGCGTTGAGAAATTATCAACAGAGAAACCGTGCGCGGCGCCCGCAGTCGTGAGTGCCTCGAAATCGCCTTGACGATCCGCGCCAAACTTGAAGTCATCCCCCACAAAAAGTGCTTTAACCTTTAAGTCTTCGGTTAACAAAGCGATAAAGTCCTCGACCGACATTCCCCGAGTTTCCGAATTGAACTGAAGGCACAACAACCGATCTAACCCAGCAAGCGCTAGCTGCTTTACCTTTTCTCGGAACCGCGTCAATCGGGCAGGCGCCTGAAAGCTTTCAAAAAATTCTTTAGGTTGCGGCTCGAAACAAATCAGCAACGACGGACACGCTAAATCTTCTGAGACCCGCTTCACTTTTCTTAAAATAGCCTGATGCCCGAGATGGACCCCATCAAAATTACCAATTGTAATCACACAGCCTTGATCCTGCGCCCGGATATTATGTCGTCCTCTGATGACTCGCATTAAAGACCATCTCTAAATTCAGTTATTCTGAGCCCTAATGTGCGCAACATTAGAAAGTATATCCCCATACCGCCGACGCAGAGTCCAGCCATCCAAACTACTTGAGAGACGACCGAAAACGCGAGCCAATCTTTCAGAGGCGGCGTCAACCAAAAAAGGGCGAGCCCCATAAGACACAGCGACGCGCTAATTCTAACGAGAAAACGCGTCCAGTGCTCGGCCGCTTGATAGATCCCGCGCCGGATTAAACCCCGCCAGAGTAAAAAAGCGTTCAAAAAAGCCGACATCGATGTGGCAAGCGCCAGCCCCACGTGACCCAAGTGCAGAATCAACGCTAAGTTGAAGATCATATTTGCCGAAAGCGCGATGAGCCCAATCCGAACAGGCGTTTTCATATCTTGCCGAGCAAAATAGCCTGGGGCGAGCACTTTGACCATCATATGCCCCACAAGACCAGCCCCGTAGGCCTTTAAGCTCAATCCGGCCATGGCGACATCAAAATCGGTCATCTGGCCATGATGAAAAATGGTCGCGATCATTTGATCTGCGAGCAAAACAAGGGCGACCGTTGCGGGTAATCCAAACAACAGCACCATGCGAATGCCCCAATCCAGCTTTGCCGAAAACTGACCCGGCTCTGAGGCTGAAAAATCTCTTGATAGCGCAGGCAAGATAACCGTTGCGATCGCAATACCGAACAACGCCAAAGGCAACTCGAGCAGTCGATCACTATAATAGAGCCAAGAGATGCTCCCCATTTGCAGGAAAGTTGCCAACATCGTGTCGAGCAACAAATTGATCTGGCTAACCGATACCCCGAGCAGTGCTGGCAGCATCAAAACGCCCACCCGCTTTACGCCAGGATGCGAGAAATTAATCCGAGGCCGAGGCACCAATCCAAGCCGCGCCAATGCGGGCCATTGAAACAGTAGTTGCAGCCAGCCTGCGATGAACACCCCCCACGCCAGAGCAAATACCGGCAGATCGAAGTACGGACTGAGCCAAACCGCGCTCACGATCAGGGACAAATTCAGCAGAACCGGGGTGAAGGCTGGGACCGCGAATCGGCCAAAGGTGTTCAAAATCGAACCTGCAAACGCCGTCAGGGAGATTAAAGCTAAATAGGGGAACGTTATGCTCAGTAAGGATCCCGCAAGCGCCAGCTGCATCGAATTACCAGTCAGTACATAACCAAAGGCGAAAACAGTGATGACTGCGCCTGAAAACACAACACCCAAAACGACAAATATTAGTAACAAAAAACCTAAGACACCGGCCAAATGATCAATCAGGTCCTTTAAGTCGCGCGCACTCTCACGCTGCTTGTATTCAGAGAGCACGGGTACAAACGCTTGGGAAAACGCCCCTTCCGCAAAGAGGCGTCGGAAAAAATTGGGGATCTTAAAGGCCAGGAAAAAAGCGTCGGCCCCAGCACTCGACCCAAAGAAGAACGCAATCACTACGTCTCGGACGAGACCCAGGATGCGCGACAGAAAGGTCATCGCCGACACAATGAGGCCAGACCGCAGAAGACCAAAGCGGCCGGAATCGGGCTCAGTCACCGAGCAACCTCCCAACAAGTCTTGGGATTCGACAGCATGCTATACCCTTCAACATCCAGCTTCCTTGTGATCCTCAATCGGTGTTTGACAAAAAGAGTCGGACTCGGCATAGTACGCCGCTCATTTTCCGTCCATTTTCAGGAACTCATACCTTGGCCAATTCAGCACAATCAAAAAAACGCGCAAAGCAATCCGAGAAACGTCGTCGCCACAATGCCAGTCAACGATCGGCAATGCGGACTGCCATTAAAAAGACGATCTCTGCCATCTCTGGCGGCGATGCAGCGGTTGCGGGTACGGCCTATGCCGCCGCAGTTCCTGCCCTTGATCGCGCAGTGTCTCAAGGCATTATCCATAAAAACAAAGCCGCAAGACATAAATCCAGACTGAACACGAAGGTTAAGGCGCTTCAGGCCTAAACCAGCAACAGATCATCTCGGTGGATGACTTCTTCATCCACCAGATATCCCAGCTCCACCTCGATGGCTTGCGTTGTTTTGCCCTGGATACGCTTAAGCTCATCACTTGAATAGTTGGTCAAGCCTCGACAAACCTCAAAACCCTCTGAGTCGCAGCAAGCCAACAAACTACCTTGGCTGAATTCGCCCGAAATTGCCGTAATTCCCACGGCTAGCAGACTTTTGCCCTGATGCTGTATGACACTGATGGCCCCCGCATCGAGGGTCACGACCCCACTAACCGGCAGCGTCGCCAGCCAATGCTTTCGGGCACCCAGAATAGGCCGATCGGCTTTTATCCGCGTTCCAACCGCCATGCCTTGTAGAATTCGGCCCAAGTTGCCCGCCTCGTTACCGCTGCAGATGATCGTCTCGCAACCACTTCGCGCGGCAATGCGCGCCGCTTGCACTTTACTCACCATCCCACCGCGACCCCACTTGCCGCCCGAACCGGCCATCTCATCAATTGCAACATTGCTCGCTTCAATTTCAGGAATGAGCGTCGCTGCCGAATGCGTTCGAGGATCCCGATCAAACAGGCCCATCTGGTCTGTTAAAATCACCAAGCGCTTTGCATCGATCAGATTTGCGACCATCGCCGCAAGCGTATCGTTATCACCGAAGCGGATCTCATCGGTAACCACCGTATCATTTTCATTAACAATAGGTACAACACCCAACGCCAGAAGATTTACAAGCGTGTTGCGAGCATTCAGATATCGGTCTCGAGCCCGCAGGTCGGAGTGGGTTAGTAGTATCTGTGCGGTTTTCATCTGATGCACATCGAAACAGGTTTGGTACTGTTGGATCAGACCCATTTGCCCGACCGCTGCCGCAGCCTGAAGCATCGAGATAGAATTTGGCCGTTCCGTCAATCCCAGCCGCACCATCCCCTCAGCAACCGCACCCGATGACACCAGCACAGTACGAATACCCTGCTGCCCGAGATCCGCAATATCACGCGCCCAGCGCGCAAAGAGACTCAGATTCAGTCCTGCGCCCTCTGCAGTCACCAGCGAACTACCAACCTTTAAAACCCACACCTCGTTTTGGTCCGCCTGCTCGCTCATGGCTCGTAATGCACCACGACACTGTTAGTGTCATCGCCATCATCCAGCTCGAGGTCTTCCTCTTCATCCAGACCTTGACGGCGCCTAAGTCGCGCATCTCGCAGCATTTTCGAATAATTATGTGCATCCTGCCCAGCTGCCTGATCAAGACTTTCCTCGGCCTGTTTCCGCGCTTCATCAAGGCTCGCAAAGTGGTCCCCTAAACCACGCAGTAGAGGCTGCAGTCCCGTTTGAGTCACCGCCGAGATGGCATAACACTTCTCAACCAGACTGCTCTCAGACAAAAGCCTAGCCTGCAATTCAATGAGCACATCGTTTGATACCAAGTCGCTTTTAGAGAGCACTAACCATCGCGGCTTTTGGGCGATCGCCGGGCTATACTGTGCCACTTCGCGCTCGATGGTTTTAAAGTTTTCAAGCGGATCACTGCCGTCTGCCGGCGCAACATCTACCAAATGCAACAGTACGCGAGTCCGTGATAAATGCTTAAGAAACTGAATACCAAGGCCTGCACCCTCGGAGGCCCCTTCAATGAGTCCCGGCACATCCGCAATTACAAAGCTTTGGTTGAAATCGATTCGAACAACGCCGAGGTTCGGTACCAAGGTTGTAAAAGGATAATCGGCGATTTTTGGCTTAGCCTCGGACACCACACTGATTAAAGTAGACTTGCCCGCATTTGGCAGCCCTAACAGCCCGACATCGGCAATGAGTCGTAACTCTAGCCGTAGGTTAAAGCTCTCTCCGGGCGTCCCATTTGAGGTTTTGCGCGGCGCGCGATTGGTACTGGACTTATAGCGGACATTTCCTAGGCCATGATAGCCGCCACGGGCAACGAGCAAATCTTCATCTGCCTTGGTTACTTCGGCAATGAGCGCATCGGTATCTTCATCATATACACTGGTGCCCAGCGGCACTCTAACGATTAAATCCTCACCCTTTGAACCCGTTCGGTCCTTACCCTTGCCCGACTCACCGGCGCCAGCCCGATACTGCGGTTGAAACCTGAAATCAACCAAGGTGTTGAGCGCTTCATCGCCCCTGAAATAAACGCTACCCCCATCGCCACCATCACCGCCGTCTGGTCCGCCCAACTCAATATATTTTTCACGGCGAAAACTAAGACAACCATTACCCCCTTTACCGGCGTCCACCTTGATAGATGCTTCGTCTACAAATCTCATAATGGCTTCACCCTAGCGCGAATTACCGATAAAAAAAAACCCTGCCAATGACAGGGTTTTTTGAACCTTGGCCAGCGATCAGGCCTCTGCCACCACCGTTACAAATTTACGCTGCTTCGGGCCTTTGGTCACGAATTGAATGACACCCGCTGCCTTAGCAAATAATGTGTGGTCTTTTCCGCAGCCCACGTTAGGACCTGCGTGGAATCGCGTTCCGCGCTGTCGAACGATGATATTGCCAGGCTGAACCACCTGACCACCATAGAGCTTCACGCCGAGTCGTTTTGACTCTGAATCGCGTCCGTTTCTAGTACTTCCGCCTGCTTTCTTATGTGCCATTGCTGTTAGCCTCCAACAATTTCTTTAATCTTCACTTCGGTATACCACTGACGGTGACCTGCTTGCCGACGGTAATGCTTACGACGCTTCATTTTGATAATCGTTATTTTTGAATGCCGTCCATGCGTCACGACTTCAGCAGAGACTTTGCCACCTTCAACATAGGGCACGCCAATTTTGATATCGGCACCATCGCCGACCATCATGACCTTATCAAAGTCGATCGTCTCGCCCGCTTCAGCATTAACTTTTTCGAGTCGCAGGACTTCGCCTGGCTCTACCCGGTGTTGTTTGCCACCACTTTCTATTACAGCGTACATATCTTTACCCTAACAATTGTACCCAGCGACTGCCGAGCCTAAATTTTAATGCCTCGAGATCTTACTAGATTCTCGCGACTTTTTGATTTTCTACTTACTGCCTTCGAACTGTTTACCCGGCGCCCATTCTCCTTGGTAGCCTTCACCAAGATTTTCGTCCGCCTCATCCTAGTGCGGGCTGACTCGAGCCTGCATTACCAGTTTGCCCACGCCCTCCAATTTTCACCAAATTGCCACCCTGAAGGCCCGGCGTTCAAACAGCTTGTCGTAAGTCCTTCCTTCCCGCTCTCAGCCATGAGGCCGGCGTCGTTGCACTGTCGCCCAGCTCTCAGAACAGACCTCGTTTTAAGGACGCGCAATGATAAGCGAACTCAAACTCGATAGCAATACGAGATTTCCAGGTTTGGCCTTGACAGGCAGGAACCTCTGGCCATAGCATTTGCCCCTCTTAAACCCTGCTAAAGCCCACCCAGCATGCTCCAACCGATATTCGAAGCCGTTCGTGAAGATTTTGAGGCGGTTGATGCACTCATCATCGAAAGCTTGAACTCCGACATCCCTTTGGTCGAAGAAATCTCGGCTTACATTATCAAGGCGGGCGGCAAGCGCCTAAGGCCGCTACTCGTTTTATTAGCAGCACGCGCCAGTGGTTACAAGGGTTCAGAACATATCAAGCTCGCTGTTATTATCGAATTTTTACATACCGCTATGCTGCTCCACGACGACGTTGTCGACAACTCGACGCTTAGGCGCGGCAGAGCGACCGCAAATGCGACGTGGGGCAACGCCGCCAGCGTGCTTGTTGGCGACTTCCTGCACTCTCGAGCCTTCGAAATGATGGTAGAGATCGGCAATCTTGACGTCATGGCTCTGCTGTCGAAAGCCACTAATGGCATTGCCGAGGGCGAGGTACAGCAACTCATGTATCTCCGTGATCCAGAGATTACGGAAGCGATTTATCACGAAGTAATCTATCGAAAAACAGCATTGTTGTTTGAGGTTGCGGCGCATTCGGGCTCAGTCCTTGCCGATGCTCCCACCGCCACAGCGCGCGCACTAAATCACTTCGGGAAGCATCTTGGCATTGCGTTTCAACTGATGGACGACCTTCTCGACTATGACGGCACAACCTGTGATCTTGGAAAAAATATCGGAGATGACCTCGCAGAAGGCAAGATGACGCTACCACTCATCGTGGCGCTCAGACAAGGCTCAGAACAAGATGGTGCTTTGATCCGATCAGCTATCAACAGCCCGGGCACGACCGACGCGTTGCCCGCCATCCTCAAGGCTGTCGACACCTCCGGTGGGTTGCAATACACCCTTGACCAAGCCCTTGCACAAAGAAGCCTTGCTCTGAATGCACTGTCAACCCTATCTGACAGCCCCTTTAAGCATGCATTGAGCCAATTGATCGAATTTTCTGTAAACCGACAAACTTAAACACCCTGCGTTAAGCAGAGTTGTATTATAATTCTGCTGCGTCGGGGTGTAGCTCAGCCTGGTAGAGCACTGTCTTCGGGAGGCAGGGGTCGTGAGTTCAAATCTCGCCATCCCGACCAAAACACCAATCCTGAATTCTTGGCGGTCTCGGCTTCGACGTGTAGACTTACCGTCGTATTTTTATATTTTCCGGAGAGTCTCTATGTCCAGCACCACTGATCAAGCGCTTAGCCCTGCAGCAGAAATTGCCGAGCTCATTCGACGCTCTCGAGCGGCTCAGCATGCAATTGAACACTACACCCAAGAGCAGGTGGATGATCTGATCCGAGCCATGGTCTGGTCCGTTGCCCGCCCCGGGGTTGCCGAAGACATTGCCCAATTTACCGTCGATGAAACCCAACTGGGTAATTATGCCGGCAAGTTTCTTAAGATTCAGCGTAAAACTCGGGCGACGCTGATGGACATCATTCATGACCAATCGGTCGGCATTCTTGAAGAAGACATTGAGCGGAACCTCATCAAAATCGCAAAACCGATGGGCGTTATTGGCGCACTCTCGCCATCGACCAACCCGGAAGCCACCCCCGTCATCAAAGCCATTCATGCTGTGAAGGGCCGGAACGCCATTATCGTGGCCCCGCACCCAAGAGCGAAACTGACCAACAAGAAAATTTGCGATCTCATGCGCGCCGCCCTCGAGAAGTTAGGTGCCCCCGCTGATCTCGTTATTGGTATCGAGACTCCCAGCTTGGAACTTACGAACGAACTAATGCGACAGTGCGATCGAGTCCTTGCGACCGGCGGCGGCGCCATGGTGACCGCGGCTTATTCAAGCGGAACGCCCGCACTTGGCGTCGGTGTCGGCAATGCCGTCATCACGGTTGATGACACCGCCGACTTAGAGGATGCGGCCACGAAAATTCATCTTTCTAAGACGCTGGACCTTGCGGCCTCGTGCTCTTCTGACAATTCCGTCATCTTGGTTGATACGATTTACGACGATATGATTGCGAAACTACAAGCTAAGGGCGGCTACCTTTGCAATGCTGAAGAAAAACAAAAGCTTCAAAAAACCTTATGGGATGACGAAGGCCACTTTAACACCACGATTGTTGCGCAAACCGCAGCTAAAATCGCAGAAATGGCGGGCCTGACGGTCCCTGAAGGCACAGAGTTTTATATTGTTATTGAATCGGGCTGGGGGGCTGAATTTCCATTTTCGGGCGAAAAGCTTTCAGTAATCATGGCTTTGTATCGAGCCTCAGATCTTGATCACGCCATCGCGCTGACCAATAACATTCAAAGCTATCAAGGCCAAGGCCACTCTTGCGGCATCTATTCCAGCAGCGATGACAATATTATGAAACTCGCTAACGCAACTCGAACATCACGCGTCATGGTTAACCAACCTCAAGCAGCGTCCAACAGCGGCAATCTCTGGAACGGCATGCGTCAAACCTTTTCTTTGGGGTGCGGGTCTTGGGGAGGCAACGGGACCAACAACAACATCTCTTGGCGAGACCTGATTAACGAGACTTGGATTTCCAAACCGCTGATCAAATCAAAAGAGCTGCCCTCTGATGCAGAACTGTTTGGCGATATCATCGAGAAGCTCGGCTGAGCCCACAGGGCCGCTGGAATATCCTTACGCGAGACTATTTCGGCGGCCGGCAAACTTGCGCTACTTAGCGCTGCTGCTGTCATCTTTTCTGATCACACCGCCATCTTCCCTGCGTCCTTTAAAAGCCGCCTGAGCGATATAACAGATTGATACCCAAGGGTGCGGCTAATTTGCGCAAAATCATCCGCTTTTAATAGCCGCAGCTCTGCCTCTTGAACCCGAAACTGAGCCAAAATTCGAGAAAATGATTGGCCTTCGGCCTTTAAACGCCGCCTTAATGTCGATTTCTCGGTGTGCAGCGCCGTTGCAACTGAAACCATGTCGAGCGGTGCGCCAGCCGCACAATGATCGACCAACACTTTTATCACTCGATAGGTTGCGGATTGCTGCTTCAGACGCAGCCCCATCAGCGGCTCGATAACTGATCGAGTAATCACTTCCCAGCTTTCACTCGCGGCTGGATTTTTCAACTCTAAGATGGCGCGATCAAATACCACTTCCGACGCACCAATTGCCTCTCCACGAGCTGACGGCTCGCAAGCAGCCAACTGCTTGACGGTTTGAGGACGCCCCGACAACACCACAGAACGCACAAGGTTTGGTTGACCAACCAGCCTTGGAAACCCCAATGCCAACTGCTGCACCAGCATTAAATGCTGCCATTCTGCCAAGGCAACGATCGGGTAGATGGTGACACTGGTCGTTTCTGAATCTTTTTTTAGCGAAAAAATGAACGCGCTTGAATCTAGCAAGCTTAATCGAGCCCCAGAACTTAGTATCTCGTCGAAGGTTGGCGCAGCCGCGCAAAGTGTCCAGACGGTCGGCGCATACTGCAACGAGTCTTTATCCCAGAAACGCCCCCATTGCCCTTGCACAAGCTCGCATTGAATCGCCTCGTGCAGTAGATTGAGATCACTTGACTTGATCTTTTCGGGCAAAGCGTCGATCGATAGCGAACTCGAAACTCGATCAAACCAAGCCATTGGGCGGCCTAACCTTTTGGATAAGGCGCCCAATCCAATAACAGACGGACCAAAATACCAATCGTTATTAGACGCGTCAGTGTACGACATACGGCAATTAAATCCTGTTTTCACGACCATGCTTTTAATCAAAAGCTTGATTATCCAAGCACCCTTTGGACCACACCTCCTGGCCCCATTTTATTGAATCAAACCACAGCAACCTATCGACTGATAGAAACGAGTGCAAAAAAAGCAAACTGCGCCTCTTTTTGTCACAACATAACGGATATCATAGAATCAGCAATATACTGCTCGAAGTTTACATATTACCTGAATTAAATGCATAAATTCCTATTTTTTATCGTCGTTATGGCCCTTTTTACACCCATCGCGCTTAAAGGCGCTCCGATTAAGACGATCAAAACATTGGCAACCAGCGCCCACCAAAAGGGCATTCAGCTCTTATCAAAAAAGGGCTACCAATGCCAAACTTCCGACGAGGCACAACCTTTAAACTGGAACTGCTTGAAACAAGAAAAAGAAATCTCCCTTACTCGTTCGACCGTCTATGTAAACTGCGCCGCCCTAGCCCTTTGCCATTTAGACACGCAAGCAGCGCTGCGCAGCCTGTTTACAGGCAAGCCAAGAGCCATCAAAACTTTCAGCGTTCATGATCACGAGCAATCTACCCGCTGGCACTGCCTCGAGCCCGCCCCCGACACGCTCAAGATCTGCCTGAGCAGCCAAAACAGCTCGTCTCAGTAAGACCTACCGCGTTTCGAATCGCCTGATTAATTAACCGCTACAAGTTAAACCGATCTCAATTAGCGATTTTCGAACGTAAAAAAAGCTGTCGCCGCAAGCGGGCCCGATCCAGCCGGTTGTCTTGCGTGCAGGCGTCTCAAAGCACCGCTAATTCTTCCGGGATTTTTTCTGCAGGCATTGAACAGCGCTTGCTGGATTGCGCCTCAAGACAGCGGATAGGAGAGGTCGCTTTGGCAGACAAACGGCAAACCATTCAATTCGTCACATCAGCCTTGATGCGCTGAAGAATCGCGGCTCGCTCAGCGGTGGACGCCTGGGGCCAACTCTCGATCTCGTCGACCGATCGCCCACAACCGAGACAGACGAGCCCATCTAGCGCGCAAACGCCTATGCAAGGCGACTCAAGGGTTGTTGTCGCTGGCCCATTCATTCGTGTGATGCCCGTTCTGCTTTTGCTTTAAATCATTGACCGAGCAGACGCTCGGCCAATCGATACCCAATAGGTTTTAACCTTTGGCAGCTTTTCGCTCTTTCGCATCTTTAATAACATCTTCAGCCACATTCCGAGGTGTTGGATCATAATGGCTGAACTCCATCGAAAACTGACCACGACCCGAAGTCATGGTTCGAAGATCACCAATATAACCAAACATTTCAGATAGGGGCGCTGACGCCTTCACTCGAACACCAGTGGGTCCAGGCTCTTGTCCTTGGATCATACCGCGACGACGGTTCAAGTCACCAATCACGTCACCCACATGATCTTCCGGCGTGAAGACATCGATCTTCATGATGGGCTCCATAATTTGAGGGGCCGCCTTTGGCATCGTTTGTCGGTACGCAGCCCTTGAGGCAAGCTCATAGGCGATCGCGGACGAATCGACGGCGTGGAAGGCGCCATCAATCAGCGTCAGCTTGACATCCAAGCAGGGATACCCCGCAAGCGGACCCTCCTCCAGGCACACTCGAAAGCCTTTTTCAACAGCTGGCCAGAACTCTCGCGGCACATTACCGCCTGTGACAACAGACTCGAAGATGTAACCTGTACCTGATTCTGCCGGCTCCACCGCGTAGTCGATTTTCGCAAACTGACCCGAACCGCCGGATTGCTTTTTATGGGTATAGCTGTCTTCAACGCGTTGCGTAATCGTTTCTCGATAGGCAACCAAGGGCTTGCCAACAACCACGTCGACCCCATGAGTTCGCCGAAGGATATCGACTTTAATATCCAGATGTAACTCACCCATACCTTTAATAATGGTCTCGCCAGATTCTTGATCCGTTTCCATATGAAATGAAGGATCTTCTTGGATCATTTTCGATAACGCCAGACCCATCTTTTCAGCGCCGCCCTTATCCTTGGGTGAAATCGCTATGTAAATAACAGGCTCGGGAAACACCATAGGCTCGAGGGTTGCCGGAAACTTTTGATCAGCAAGGGTATGTCCCGTTTGGGTATTCTTAAGACCAATCAGCGCAACGATATCACCCGCTTCTGCTGAGTCTCGTTCGATCCGTTCATCCGCATGCATCTCAACAATTCGGCTGATCCGCTCTGTTTTACCTGTAAACGTATTGAGTACTGTATCGCCCTTCTTCAGCTTCCCCGAGTACACCCGAGTAAAAGTCAACGCGCCAAATCGATCATCCATGATTTTAAAGGCGAGCGCTCGCAACGGCTTACTGGCATCAACCTCGGCCAGCCCACCCGTCGGATTGCCCTCAATGTCGACTTCTTCTTGAGGCTCGACTTCCGTTGGATTCGGCAAGTAATCGACGACGGCATCTAAGATATTTTGGACACCTTTATTCTTAAACGCCGAACCGCAATAGGTTGGAAAGAAATTCAAACCAATTGTACCCAATCGAATACATCTTTTGAGGTCTTCAATGGAAGGCTCTGCGCCATCTTCCAAGTAAGCCATCATAAGATCTTCGTCCATCTCGATCGCCGCTTCGATCAACTTTTCACGGTACTCAGCGACCAAATCCGACATGTCCTCTGGGACGTCAGAAACCTCGTATTTTAAGGGATCACCCGAATCATCCCAGATGTAGGCCTTTTGAAGGAGCACATCAACAACCCCCTTAAAATTCTCCTCGGTCCCGATGGGCAGCGTCATTACCAAAGGATTCGCAGCCAGAACGGTTCGAACCTGATCAACGACTCGGTAGAAGTCAGCTCCCATGCGGTCAAGCTTGTTCACGAAAATAATACGCGCGACTTCCGATTCGTTGGCGTACCGCCAATTGGTTTCAGACTGTGGCTCAACCCCACCGGAACCACAAAAGACGCCAACTCCGCCATCTAAAACCTTCAAAGACCGGTAAACCTCGATCGTGAAGTCAACGTGGCCCGGTGTATCAATAATGTTCAGCCGGTGATCCTTCCAAAAAGTCGTGGTTGCAGCAGACTGAATGGTGATGCCGCGCTCCTGCTCCTGATCCATAAAGTCGGTGGTTGCCGCACCATCGTGCACCTCACCAATCTTGTGGATCTTTCCCGTAATGTTCAGGATTCTTTCTGTCGTGGTGGTTTTGCCCGCATCAACATGGGCAAAGATTCCAATATTTCTGTAT
>JAQWWC010000194.1 GCA_029249645.1 Pseudomonadales bacterium | reverse complement strand
TCGCGTAATGATCGCTGCTCGTGGATGATGTTTTGGCCAGCAGTAGATCCTTCACTTGGTCCCAGTACGACCTTGAAGTCGGCAGTTACTTCAAGAGGCCGTCGGGAAATTTGAGCAGTTAGGGCGCCTTAATGTGAACCGAGCCTTGGTCAGGAATGACGTTGCTGAGGCCTTCATAGATATCATCGGTCCACCGCGTGTGCCCAACCCCTGCAGAGTATCCGCCATCGACGGGTAAGGTGATGCCTGTGAGGTAGCTACCCGCATCCGACGCCAGCATCAAAAGCGGTGCGGCCAGTTCTTCGAGGGTACCCAATCGGCCTAACGGCGTTTTGTTGTTGATATAGGTCTCATATCCCGGCACGGCGAGGTAAGGGCCCGTCATTTCGCTCGGGAAGTAAGCCGGCGCTAGCGCGTTGACGCGAATGCCGCGGTCTGCCCAGCTGCAGGCGAGGTTCCGCGTTAAATTGATCACGCCTGCCTTCGAGGTTTGATACGCCAAAGGGTGATCGCCACTACCGCCCATTCCGAGTACCGAGGTTAGATTGATAATGGCGCCGCCTTTGCCATCGGCCAACATTCGTTTGCCGGCTTCCTGGCAGCAATACCATAGCCCGGATAAATTGGTCTTCAATGTGGCCTCAAACAGTTCATGGGGAAGCTTTTCAGGTACAAAGCCGCCATCGCCAACTTGGCCTGCATTATTCACCACAATATCGATGCGACCGCATCCAGTCCAAGCTTGTTCCATCATCGCCGCAACCGCGTCGGGCTGGTCAACATCGCACTCAATGGCGATGGCCTTACCGCCGGCGTTATTGATTTGCTCCGACAGGGCTTCTAGCCGGTCGAGCCGACGAGCGGTGATCACAACCGTTGCGCCTTGGTTGGCCAAAATCTCCGCAAAGTAGGCACCAAGGCCCGACGAGGCGCCAGTCACCAGGGCGGTTTTACCCGTCAGATCAAATAGTTTGTTTACGAGGTCCATGGGCATCTCCAATAAATTAGGGGTTCGGGTTAGCACCTATAGTTTCTCGAATTGCCTGTGAGTGCAAGGCCTATCCTTGTGTTGTGGGTGCCTGCAAGCAGCCGGCTCAAGTCGCACATAACACTTACTGAATTGGACGCCGCTCGGGAGGCGTAAGCTCGATCGTCTTGCCCAAACAATTACCGGCAGGCGGGTGCGGCGCAATCCGTCAAAGCACTTGACAGAAAACCGTCAGCCGTGCTTTTTTATACCCAGCGACCATCACGTCAGTTTTATTACACGAGGATTTGATATGAACACACCAACGAAGGGCTCCGTTCGAACGATGGATGCCGCGTTTCAAAAGCTGCTCGATGCCGATACTCATCCTGAAAATATTTCCGATGCTCTGAAGCGTAATGCGCCCATGGCGCCTGGCCCAACCTTGGTCCCAGTGAAGCGCTATACCTCACGGGTGTATCACGAACTCGAGAAAACCCATTTGTGGAAAAAGAGCTGGCAAATGGCCTGCCACGAGGACGACTTTAAAAATGTAGGGGATGCAGTGCCTTACGACATTACCACGATGTCGTTTTTGATTGTGAAAGTGAGCGAGGACGAATACAAAGCCTACTACAATGCCTGCTTACACAGAGGTCGGAAGCTACGTGAAAACCCTGGTCGATCGCTCGATGAGTTGCGCTGTCAGTTTCACGGCTGGTCTTGGAATCTTGATGGCTCGATTAAGCAGATTCCCTGTGCTTATGATTTTCCGGGACTTAAACGCGAAGAAGAGTCGCTCCCAGAGGTGCGCCTTGCGCGTTGGGGCCGGTTCATCTTTATTAACCCGGACCCGGATGGGGAGTCACTCGAATCGTTTCTCGGGGATTTAGACAGCCATTTTCCGCTCTTGGCTTATGACAAGCGTTACAAGTCAGCGCACGTGGCCAAGGTTATTCGTGCCAATTGGAAGGTGGTCCAAGAGGCCTTCATGGAGTCCTATCATGTGCTCATGACCCACCCCCAGATCCTGACGGGCGGGGCCCATGACCTGTGCACCAAGTACGATGCGTTTGAGAATTATTCCCGCGCGATTCGGTGCGGGGCGCTTGAAACTGAAGGCATGCCAGCCTGGGAGCCGGTGCAGCTGGATGGCGTGCACAAAGTGCAGCACCCGCTTAACGGTTGGGTCTATGAGGATCTCGGTGATGGGGTGGTTGAGGTGACAACACCCAAAGGCCTTTCTGGAAAATTCACAGAGGACGCGGTTTGGCTCGAGGGCGAGCTGACCGACGCCAATCCCCATTTGTGTAATTGGGTGGGCGGCCTACAACTGCCAGCAAAAGCCACAGCGGCGATGCAGGATCCCAAGGCGGTTGGCCG
>JAQWWC010000193.1 GCA_029249645.1 Pseudomonadales bacterium | reverse complement strand
AGTATCGAAAAAAGACCCCCTAGCGGTCGCTTAAAGGGTCGAGGACATATCGACTGGCAAACAACCCAGGGCGCACGAACAGTATAACAGTCTCGGGATGAAAGGCGCGACGGATTGTGCGCCAATACGGGTTAGAGGTTGCTGGCTTTTAAAGTCTGGATCAAGGCGTCAACACGCTGCTCGCTGTGTTTAAGTACGTCATGGTTATCCACAAGCGATCGCCTTGAGTTTTGATGTTCTCGGTCAACGGACAAGAAATCATTCGTAATGTTCAATGCTGCCATGACGGCAAGACGGTCTAAGCCGAGCACGCTGCCTGATTTCTTAATCTCGCGCATCTTTTGATCTAGGTAGAAAGCCGAATCCCTAAGGGCTTGGACCTCATCGGCAGGACAGCTGACCTGGTAGTCTTTATCAAAAATAGAAACGGTTATGGTTTCAGACGTCGCCATTTTAGTCTTGCTCCAGAGATTTAAGTCGAAGAATCATGCCTTCAACTTTGCTTTTAACAGCTACATTCCGTTCAAGAAGCTGTGCGCGTTCCTGAGTGAGACGTTGATTGTCTGAACTGAGCTGTTGTTGCTTCGAAAGTAAAGCCTCGCAGAGTTGCGTCAGTTCATCGAGTTTGGTTTCCAAATCAGTCGGGCTCAAAATCGGCTCCTTAGCGAATCCGTTAATATATAGGTCGCCTAGGACTAAGGTCAATTCAAAGCAGACACTGTGATACTTGAACCTCGCCTGGGACAAGACTTTCTCATACAATAGGGTTGTTAATATTGGGACAATCTCCGGTGACCGACGCTATTACAGATTTATTGAATGCCGCTGGCAGTGATTGCGGGCCCGCAGAATTTCATGGTCAGATCGTCGCACATGCTGCGCTGTCTGATGGACGCCAAAAAAAACTCACGCAGCAGACGGTTGCAGCCTGGCTTGCTTTGACATCCGTCAGCGAAAATTTGATGCAGGTAACAGATGAGCTGCACCAGGCGGCGGCTGAAAGTTTAGACGAGTTCTCGGACTTTGATTTGACGCTGCTCTTGCCGGACGATAATGCACCAATGGATGAGCGGTTTTCGGAGTTAACCTGCTGGTGTAGCGGGTTTTTACACGGCCTTGGCTTGGCGCAACATGCCGAAGGCTTGTTGGCGCAGCCCGATATTCGAGAAATGCTTGAAGATCTCGCCGCAATCGCTCGTTCATTGGCCCCAGTCCCGGATTCGGAAGACAATGAAAGCGATTTTATGGAGATCCTTGAATATATTCGCGTGGTGGTTTTGACGATCGCAATGGACGCGGAACCCAGCCCAAGCAGGCCCGCCTAGCATGAAGGCGAGCCCGTGAGCTGCTCAGTTTGTCAGGAGTCTTCCCATGGCGCGATATGATTTTATCGTTGCCGGCGCGGGCCTAGTAGGGCTCTCGGCGGCCTTAGCGTTAACGCGTCAAGGGTTAAAGGGCCTCATCTTTGATCACGGGGCAGCGCCGAGGGGTGCCAGTACAACAACTCAGGTTTTGGGATTTGATCGATCTCCTAGGGTGAGCGCCATCAATCCCGTGTCGGTCAACTTTCTCATTCAATTGGGAGTTGATCCGGCGTTTTTTGACCAAGCCGGTTGTTCCGTTTCGGGTATGACGGTTTGGGACGGTGATGGCAGTGGCGAACTGTCGCTGCCGTCTGCGGGTTATATCCTTGAAAATCATCTGTTACAGGGCGCATTATTCAACGCGATCTGCCAACCATCAATTGCCGATATGCTGACGCAACAGTTTGGAGTTGGCATTGTTGATCTTCAGCAGGATGATGCGACGGTGTCGATCACTCTGACGACCGGTGAGACAATTGAAAGCGCTCTTTTGATTGGCGCGGATGGCAGTGCATCACGCACGCGGGACTTGCTGGGAATTCGAAGCGTTGCCTGGCGCTATGATCAATCGGCGTTGGTGTGCGTTTCGGAAACGGCCCTGCCACATCAGGGGGTTGCGCGGCAAAGTTTTACGTCAGAGGGGCCATTGGCCTTTTTACCGTTACCGGAGCCGAATCATAGTGTGCTCGTTTGGTCGTCGACCCAAGCGCAAGCGCAGTTGCATTGCAGCGACAAAGAATTTTCGGCCATGGTTTCGGCTCATAGTGCTCGCCCTTTAGGCCCCGTGACGGCGATCGGCGCGCGCGCCGTGTTCCCGCTTCAGCAGCAGCATGCGATCCGCTACACAAAAGGTCGATCGGTCTTAGTGGGTGACGCCGCCCATAGTATTCACCCACTGGCTGGGCAAGGGTTAAATTTAGGGTTTGCAGATGTTGCTGCTCTGTCACAAGTCATCGAAAACCTTAGACTCGATCAAAGACGGCCATTGAGCGCGGTGCTGCGGCGCTATGAGGCGCAACGGCGCCCAATTAACTTAAGGATGACCGCCGCGACGGATCTGCTCAAACGCGTTTTTGATCCCCCAAGTCCTTTATTGAGACTGGCTCGAAGTACAGGCATGCGGTGGTTGCAGGATCAGCCGCGCTTGAAACAAGCGCTTAGTTTGGCGGCAGCAGGTCATCTGTAACGCTTGTCTACATGAAGAAAATTCCGAGTGAAGCTGATTTAGTTTCGGCGCAAGACCGAGTGAATCTAGTTATAATTCTGCATCACTCAAGGACGCCTCATGCTTAAGAAAACGTGTCTCAATTCATGCCATATTGATGCTGGCGGAAAAATGGTGGATTTTGGGGGTTGGGAAATGCCCATTCACTATGGCTCCCAGTTGGATGAGCATCAATGGGTCCGAGAGTCTGCAGGGATGTTTGATGTCTCCCACATGACGGTCATTGATATCCTTGGCTCGGAGGCCAAATCTTTTCTTCGAAAATTATTGGCGAATGACGTTGATCGATTGAAGGCTTCGGGCCAAGCCCTTTACAGTGCCATGCTGAATCATGAGGGCGGTGTCCTGGATGATTTGATCGTTTATCGATTGGCTGATGGGTACCGCCTGGTGGTGAATTGTGCCACCCGTGAAAAAGATCTGGCCTGGATCAGGGCTTGTGCAGAACCCTTTGGGGTGGTTGTCGCAACGCCTGGGCAGCTGTCCATTCTCGCCGTGCAAGGCCCGGAAGCGCTGAGCATCCTGCAGTCTGTCCTTGACCCAGCGCAAGCGAGTTTGCTCAGCCAATTGGCCGTATTTGAAAGTGGCGTTGTGGGCGATTGGTTTATTGCCCGTACGGGGTATACCGGCGAGCAGGGCGCTGAAATCATTTTACCGAACGCCGGCGGTGAAACGCTTTGGCAAGCGTTATTGGCGGGCGGCGTTCGCCCCATTGGTCTGGGCGCGCGCGACACCCTGCGGCTCGAGGCGGGCATGAACCTTTATGGCAGCGATATGGATGAGGGGGTCTCTCCGCTTGCTTGTAACATGGCTTGGACAGTGGTTCATAATGGCAGAGATTTCATTGGGGAAGCGGCCGTGCAAGCTGCGCGTGCCGCTCATGTTCAGCCGCGTTTGATTGGGGTAATGCTAAAAGAGCGGGGTGTGCTCCGAGCCCATTACCCGGTTTATAGCGGGGACGCGTGTGTTGGTGAGCTGACCAGTGGAGCCTTCTCGCCAACTTTACAGTGCGGCATTGGATTTGCGCGAATCAGCGCATCACGCCAGCCGTTGTTTGTTGAAATTCGGGGAAAACGACTACCAATAGAACCCGTTTCGTTACCGTTCGTGCGGCACGGCAAGCCCGTTTACACAATAATTTCGTAAATCAAATCGTCACTATGAGGACCCTGAATTATGGCCGAAACTCGAGACAATGTTCGTTACCTGCCCTCACATGAGTGGGCGCGATTAGAAGCCGATGGCACCGTGACGGTTGGCATCAGTGATCATGCTCAAGATGCCTTGGGAGACGTCGTCTTCGTTGAGTTACCGGAGGTAGGACGAGCGGTGCAAGCGGGTGAAGAAGTGGCTGTTGTTGAGTCTGTTAAAGCGGCCTCTGATATTTACGCGCCGGTTGCCGGCACGATCCTTGTCTGTAATGACGTGCTTGATGCTGCTCCGGAAACGGTCAATGAGGCGCCCTTTGAAGGGGGCTGGTTTTTCAAGCTGCAGCCTGATGATGACAATGCATTGAATGAATTACTGACACCAGAGGATTATCGGGCGCTCTGCGCGACGGACGATCACTGATTTGCTTTTGAGGAAACCCTAGATGCCTTTTATTCCCCATACGGCATTAGACGAGCAGGAAATGTTAGGCGCCATCGGGGTGCCCAATGTCGACGCGTTGTTTGATGAAATCCCAGGAAATTTGCGCGCCGCACCCTTAACTGAGGTGCCCGCGGGCATTTCTGAGATGGCGCTGAAGCGGTTGATGGATCAACGCGCGCGAATGGACGAAGTAGACTTGAGCTTTTTAGGCGCAGGTGCTTACGAGCATCATATCCCGGCGGCGGTTTGGGACTTGGTGGGACGCGGCGAATTTATGACAGCGTATACACCTTATCAAGCGGAAGCTTCTCAAGGTACGTTGCAACTGATTTATGAATTTCAAACCATGATGACGCGGCTCACGGCAATGGATGTCGCCAATGCCTCTGTCTACGACGGCGCAACTGCCTTGGCGGAGGCCATGTTGATGGCAGTTCGAGCCAATAAAACCAATAAAAGTAATCGGATAGTGGTTGCGGGCAACCTCAACCCCAACTATCGCGCGGTCTGCCATACGATTGTTAAAAATCAGGGCTTGATCCTTGAAGTACTTGATTACGATCCCATTACAGGCTGTCTGCTCGGGTCAGTCGAGGCGGCTCTAGACGATGCGGCGGCGTTGGTTATCAGTTATCCGAACTTTTTTGGTGGTCTCGATGATGTCGACTATTTGACTGATCAGGCAGCGAGCGCTGGCGCGCTGGTGATTGGGGTCGTCAATCCAACGGCCTTGGCGCTCATTAAACCGCCGGGTGAATGGGGCACTCGGGGTGCCGATATTGCCGTCGGTGAGGGTCAACCCCTTGGTATACCGCTCGCGTCTGGGGGCCCGTATTTGGGATTTATGTGTTGTCGGCAGCAATTTGTACGACAAATGCCGGGTCGAATTATTGGGCGGACGGTAGACCAAACGGGTCAGCCAGGCTACACGCTGACATTGCAAGCTCGGGAGCAGCATATCCGCAGGGGTAAAGCGACCTCCAATATTTGTACTAATCAAGGGTTGTTGGTGACTGCAGCCACGATCTATATGAGCTTGCTGGGCAATGAGGGTCTGCGTCAGGTCGCGCTTACCGCGCATTCAGGGATAAACGCCTTAACCGATTCAGCCTGTCAAATCGATGGTGTCACGGCGCGCTTTAGCGGGCCTGTATTTCATGAGCGCGTTTTGGCACTGCCAGTAGATGCCAGTCTGGTGGTTGAAAAGATGGCGGCACATGGGGTCCTGCCAGGCCTTGCGCTCGGAGATTGGGTAATCGGCATGGACCATTGCCTGCTGGTGAACGTGACCGAAACGAAAACCGCTGCAGATATTGACCGGTTCGCGCGGTTGTTGGCTGAGATGATCGAGGAGGTCAAAGCAACATGTTAATTTACGAACACAGTCGGCCTGGCCGAATGGCCAGAGCCCAGTATGTCGCTGCAGAAGGGGTTTCTTCCGAGCTGGCGGATGACCTAGGTGCTCACGCGCGATTGAGCGCTCTCGGGCTGCCGGAGGTGTCTGAACTCGAAGTGGTCCGGCATTACACCAACCTGTCGTCCAAGAACTTTGCCATTGATAAACAGTTTTATCCGCTTGGGTCTTGCACTATGAAATACAATCCGCGGGGCGCTCATGCGGTCGCGAGTATTCCTGGGTTTCTAAAACGACATCCACTAGCGCCTCTAGCCAACAGCCAAGGGTACTTGTCATGCGCCTATGAACTGCAAAACTATCTAAAAGATGTGACCGGTATGCAGGCCGTGTCACTTACCCCAATGGCGGGCGCCCAAGGCGAATTTGCCGGGGTTGCGATGATTCGCGCCTACCATCAAAAGCGCGGCGATAACGAGCGAGTTGAGATTCTAGTGCCAGAAGCCGCTCACGGAACAAACCCTGCAACCGCAGTCATGTGTGGTTTCGTCGTTCGAGAAATCCCTGTGACAATAGAAGGGGATGTCGACCTTGAGGCGCTCAAGGCCGCGGTGGGTCCAAGAACCGCTGGGCTCATGATGACCAATCCATCAACCTGTGGTGTCTTTGAGCGCCAGGTCCAGGAAATAGCAGAGACCGTGCACGAGGCCGGTGGGCTTTTGTATTACGATGGCGCGAACTTGAATGCGATCTTGGGTAAAGTGCGACCTGGGGATATGGGCTTTGATGTCTTGCACATGAACCTCCATAAAACCTTTGCCACCCCCCACGGGGGCGGTGGTCCAGGTTCAGGTCCAGTGGGTGTGGGCCCGCGTCTGGCGCCTTTTTTACCGACACCAACCGTTGGCAGGGACGAAGATGGGACCTACCGCTGGTTGGATCAGAACGATATTCCCGACACGATCGGCCGTTTATCGAGTTTTATGGGCAACGCCGGTATTTTGCTCAGGGCCTACGCCTATGCGCGTTTACTTGGCGCCGAGGGTATGAATCGTGTGGGCGCATACGCCACACTCAATGCGAATTATCTCGCGACGTCATTGGAGAAGGCGGGCTACACGCTAGCATATCCGGGACGTCGTGCGACCCATGAATTCATTGTCACCCTCTCGAGTGAAGCCAAGCTCCAACAGGTCACGGCAATGGACTTTGCGAAACGACTGCTGGACTATGGTTACCATGCACCGACGACCTATTTCCCGCTATTGGTCCCAGAGTGTCTTTTGATTGAGCCGACAGAAACGGAGTCAAAAGCGGAAATCGACGGTTTTGTCGCGGCGATGACTCAGATTCGTCAAGAGGCGATGACTGACCCAACGCTGGTGACGACGGCGCCGCATACTTTGCCCGTCACGCGCTTGGATGATGTTAAGGCCGCTCGGGATTTAGATTTGGCGGTTAAGGTTAACGCTTAACCGTCAATTGCACCCCTCAAGCTAATAATGGGCCAGTCATGGACCTTGGCGTGGGCGCGTAGCACGGGGTCCGGGTCAACACAGACCGGATGATCGACCTGTTGCAGCAGCGGCAGATCGTTGCGACTGTCGGAATAAAAAGTGCTGCCTTGCAGGGTGAAGGGTTGGTCTTTTAACCAGAGCGCAAGTCGATCCACTTTGCCTTGACCCAGGGTTGCAATACCCGGCACTTGGCCGGTGTATTGCCCGTTTTTGAATTCAGCAACGGGGGCGAGCAGGGTGTTGATACCGAGCGCTGAGACGATCGGACGCGTAATGAAATCGAGGGTTGCGGTAATCACCATGACAAAATCACCTTGCGCCTGATGCTGCGCGATTAAAGCGCGTCCTTTTGGTAAAATGATCGGCTCGATGATCGTTGCCATAAATTCGGTATGCAGGATCTCTAAAGTTTTGTGGGGAATGCGTGCCAGTGGCGCGCAGGAAAACGCCAAGTAGCGCGCGACATCGAGTTGGCCGTTGCGATATTGCTCGTAAAAACGATCATTTTCGGATTTAAACTGCACGCCGTCGACCAACGCCTTTGAAACGAGAAATTCGCCCCAAGCATGATCGCTGTCGCCACTCAGCAGCGTTTCATCAAGGTCAAAAATAGCTAGGGGCAAAACCGGTCTCCTCTCGATTGCGCGGGTGATCCATGGTATAGGTGAATAGGTCGCCAATGGGCGACTGATCAAAGTATAAGGTGTCTGGGAACAAATCAATATGATTGATCAACAGGGTTACCGACCCAACGTGTGTATCGTTATCGCGAATAGCGCGGGCCAAGTTTTCTGGGGCAAGCGGCGCCAGCAATCAGCTTGGCAGTTCCCTCAGGGCGGTATTGAAGCGGGAGAATCAACCGAGGCGGCGTTATATCGAGAGCTCCAGGAGGAAACGGGCCTAGTCGCAGAACAGGTTCAGCTGATTGCGGTGACCAAGCCGTGGTACCGTTACCGGTTACCGAAGCACATGTTGAAAAACAACCAGTCGAACTATGTCGGACAAAAACAAAAGTATGGGTTGCTTAAAATTTTGGATGATGCGCATCAGTTTGTATTGGATCAGGATCGGCATCCAGAATTTGATGATTGGGAATGGGTCCCCTATTGGTATCCGGTTGGGGCAGTTTGGGCGCCAAAGCAAGATGCGTATCGGCGGGCTTTAAAAGAACTCGCGCCCTTTTTAAGGCAATGCCTACCAGAGGTTAAAAATCGTGCTCGAAGCACTTCGTAGAGTTGTTCAAGAGGTTAGCACGGCGCCGGATTTAACTGCGGCGCTCGAGGTGACCGTTGATCGTGTGCGCGGCATCATGACGACCGAAGTCTGTAGCGTTTACTTGCTTGATGATAAGCAAAACCGCTATGTATTTAGAGCAACCCGGGGCTTGAATCAGTCCGTTGTGGGAAAGGTCAGCCTAGGACTCGGCGAGGGTTTGGTGGGCTATGTTGCTGAGCGCGCCGAACCGCTTAACGTCGAAGCGGTGACGCAGCACCCACGTAATCAATATATTGCCGAAATTGGTGAGGATGAGTTTAACGCTTTCTTAGGTGTGCCGATCATCCACCAAGGACACACGCTGGGCGTTTTGGTTGTTCAGCAGCGAGAAAAGCGCCGCTTTGATGAGAGTGAAGAAGCCTTTTTAGTGACGCTTTCGGCGCAGTTAGCGGGTCTGATTGCGCATGCAAAAGTGACTGGGCTGCTGGCGGTGAGTCGTCGAAAATCATCGCGAACATTTCATGGGGCGCCGGGAGCGCCGGGGGTTGCTCTTGGCGTCGCCATCGTGATTTATCCCTCGGTCGATCTGAGCCAAGTGCCTTACCGAAAAGTACGAAATGTCGCGCGCGAGATCGATCGATTTACGAAGGCGGTGGCGGAGACCCGGGCTGAAGTGGAGAGCATTGCCAAAAAAATGGCGAATGACCTTCGCGAAGATACTCTTGGGTTATTTGATGCGTATTTGATGATGCTGGATGAGGGCGCGATTCCGAAGGAAGTCGTTCGGGGCATTAAAAAGGGCCAGTGGGCGCAAGGCGCGTTAAAACAAACGATCGAGACGCATCTTGCTCGATTCGATTTGATGGAAGATACCTATTTGCGGGAGCGTTCCAACGATTTAAGGGAACTCGGCAATCGGATGCTCAGTCACCTTGAAAAGCGTAACCGGCGTAGGCTTCATTTCCCAAAGGACACGATTCTGGTTGGGGACGATCTGTCGTTATCAGATTTGGCCGCCGTTCCGAGAGATAGACTGAAAGGCATCGTTTCTGGTCGTGGTTCGGTGAACTCGCATCTTGCAATTTTGGCTGAAGCGCTTGGCGTCCCGACGGTCATGGGCGTCCAAGACTTGCCGATGCCGTTGATTGATGGCGGCGACATTATTGTGGATGGTTTTCAAGGCGTGATTGTCACTGCCCCCACCAATACCCAGCGTCGGCAATACCGAAAACGTGCGGAAGAAGAGGCTGAACTTACACGCGACTTGGAAGGTTTAGCCGCCGCGCCGTGTATTACGCCGGATGGACATCGAACACGGCTTTGGGTTAACACCGGGTTGTTTTCGGATGTCGCTCGGTCGTTGGAGCGAGGCGCCGAAGGTGTGGGCCTGTATCGTACGGAAATCCATTACATGATGAGCGAGGCTTTTCCGACTGAAGAAGAGCAGCGTCAAATCTATCGAGCGCATTTGTTAGCCTTTTCACCCAGACCCGTTACGATGAGAACCCTCGATATTGGCGGCGATAAGGCGCTGCCCTATTTCCCGATCCAAGAGGAGAACCCCTTTTTAGGGTGGCGCGGTATTCGGGTGTCTCTGGATCATCCGGAAATTTTCATTGCCCAGATCCGCGCTATGATTCGCGCCAGTGAAGGTATTGATTGCTATCTTAGAATTATGCTGCCAATGGTGAGTAGCATTGCTGAAGTGGATATGGCCCGGCAACTTATCGATCAGTGCGTTCGAGAAGTTGAGGAAGAGGGCGTTGTTTTCAGACGACCCGATATTGGGGTGATGATTGAGGTGCCGGCGGCTGTTTATCAAGCGGAAGCCTTGCTGAAGCGAGTAGATTTCCTGTCCGTCGGCAGCAACGATTTGGTTCAGTATATGTTGGCGGTTGATCGAAATAACGCGCAGGTTGCTGGGCTCTATCAAGAATTTCATCCCGCCGTTTTGAAAGCCCTTAAACAGGTTGCGGATGCCGCGATTAAGGCGGGCAAGGGCGTTGGCATCTGTGGCGAGATGGCCGGTAATCCCGGGGCCGCCTTGCTGCTCATGGCGATGGGGTATCAGGTGCTGTCAATGAATTCGCCGAACCTGTTGGTGGTCAAGAAAGTGCTGACCAACCTCACCTTAGCCGCGGCAAAGGCCTTGCTGGATGAGGTTTTACAGCTTGAAACGGCTCAAGAGGTTAAACGCCGTACGGATGAGACCCTGGCCGAAGCAGGCTTGGGCCAATTAATTCGGGTTCGTCGCTAGGGGCGTGCGCGGTAACTGAAATTGGTTCGATCGCCTGCCTCGCCGCCTGAATGGAAGCCTTGCTCTGAGAAAAGAACCTCTCCGGAGTGTTGAACAATTAGGGCCGACGAAACGCAGGTGCCGTAATCTTCAGACGCAATGAAACTGTTCGAGAAGGGACGTGTATCGCCAGCGTCGCGTAAAATTCCAAGTAGGGCATCGATTTCAAGGTCTGGACCCGCTAAGGTCGATTCGAGGCGGTCCTGACCCTCTACCACTTTTGGCCAGTCGCAGTTTAAGCGCTGATTGGATAACCCATAGATTCCGGGCGGCAAAGGCTGCAACGTGTCGCTCAAATTATTGCCATAGAACAAACCGGTGTCATCCATTAGTAATAAATTGAACCCGCGATAATCTTCCCGGTAAGGACCCACTTCTTGGTAAAAGGTCTCAGCGGACTGATGGCCACATAAAAACCGTTGGGCTAAATCGCCGCGACTTCGGGTTTTATCCTCATCGCTTGGTGTCCGCCGGTAATTGGTGACCGCGGCAAAACGACCCTTTTCGTCCACACCTAACCAGGTACCTCCGGCTTCCAAGTCACGACCCGCCAAAAGATTTGGGGCATCGGACCAGAATTTGGCAGAAGCTGAGGGTCTGCCGTAGAATTCGTCCCGATTGGCGGCCACGACAAGGCGATGGTGTTCATTGTGTTGGTAGGCCAATAAGATGAGGCACATATCGCGGGTAATCCAAAAGCGCGGTGAAGGCAACATATTAGCAGAAGGCACCGAGGGCCAGCTATGTTCAACTATCCCATTATTGATCCCGTGGCCATTTCGCTTGGACCTCTCAATATTCACTGGTATGCCATTTCTTATCTTTTAGGTTTCTTCGTTTGTTGGCGCATCTTGTTGAGCATGAGCCCAATGCAAAGGCAGCCCTGGACGCGAGATGCCCTTTGGGACTTGATCTCCTATGGGGTCTTTGGCGTTATTTTAGGTGGGCGAATGGGCTATGTACTGTTTTACGGCTTTGATCAATTTTTAAACGACCCTTTGTCGCTACTACGGATATGGCAGGGCGGCATGTCTTTTCATGGCGGCCTCTTGGGCGTCATTGCAGCGCTTGCGTTGTATGCACGGCGCCATGGTCGTCGATTTTTAGAGGTCACTGATTTTGTGGCCCCCGGTGCCCCGCTCGCCTTAGGGCTCGGCCGAATCGGTAACTTTATCAATGGCGAGTTACCGGGTCGAATCACGGATGTACCTTGGGCTTTGATTTACCCAGGCGATCTGGTCGGCCGACACCCATCTAGCCTCTATCAAATGAGCCTTGAAGGGCCCGTGTTGTTTGGATTGGTTTATCTAATCGCTCGTCAGAGCCGGGGCCTTGGGTTTAACTCTGGTGCTTTCTTGGTGCTGTACGCTGCCTTCCGGTTTATTACAGAGTTTTTTAGAGCGCCTGATCCGCACATGGGGTTTGTCGCTTTGGGCTGGCTGACCCAGGGCCAAGTGCTCTGCGTGCCTATGGTAATATTGGGGTTGTTTCTAATGATCCGATCTCAATCTCAAACAGACGCTGAGACGGGCGCCATTGCAGTCGTTCGAAAGCGGACCCGAAAAAGGAAAATCAAATGATTATCGCGCCGAAAATTAAAGGGTTTTTATGCACGACGGCCCATCCTGCGGGATGCGCGGCCGACGTTATGAGTCAAATTGATCAGATTAAAGATGGCGGCCCTATTCTGAACGTCCCAAAACGGGTGCTGGTGATTGGTGCCTCCGGCGGGTATGGCTTGGCAACGCGTATCACCAGTGCATTCGGGGGTGGCGCCGAAACGATCGGCGTCTTCTTTGAGCGCCCAGCACTAAAGGGGCGGACGGCCTCGCCTGGATGGTACAAGTCGGCGGCCTTTACCGAAGCAGCTGAGGCGGCCGGCCTTTACGCTAAAAACTTCAATGGGGACGCCTTTTCTCAGGCCATGAAAGATGCGGTGATTGCGACGATCAAAGCTGATTGGGGGAAAGTTGATATGGTGGTTTATTCGCTGGCCGCGCCCGCGAGAACCTTGGCATCGGGTGAGACGGTTCGCAGTGTGCTCAAGCCGATTGGTGAATCCTTTAGCGGCGCAACCATTGATTTTAATTCTCGCGAGTTACGTCGGGTTGCCCTTGAGCCCGCAGATGAGGCTGAAATTGCGGCAACGGTTCAAGTGATGGGTGGTGAAGACTGGGAAGACTGGATCGGGCAGTTGAAAGACCAAGGATGTTTAGCACAAGGGTGTGTAACCACGAACTATACGTACTTAGGCAGCGAAGTTACGTTTCCAATCTACTACCACGGCACGATTGGACGCGCTAAAGAAGACTTAGATCGGGCAGCGCAGGCGCTTTCGTCGCAGCTTACTGAGGTCAACGGTCATGCGAGGGTCATTGTTATGAAGGGCTTATTGACCCAAGCTGCATCCGCGATTCCTGGGATGAGTGTTTACTTATCCTTGTTATTCAAAGCAATGAAAGCAGCAGGCACCCACGAGGGTTGTTTAGAGCAGGTCGATCGATTGTTCAGAACTCAGCTCTTTAGTGCGGGTCAAAGATGCGATGAGTCCGGTCGTATTCGGATGGATGACTGGGAGTTAAAGCCGGAGATCCAAGATTACGTCCAATCGCACTGGGGGCAGGTAACCCAAGATAACCTCGATGAGTTGACTGATTTCGAAGGATATCGAGCGGCATTTTTGAATTTGCATGGTTTCGATTTTGAGGGTGTTGATTACTTAGAGGAGCAGCAACCAGATGTTCCGATGGCCGTGCAAGACTTTTAAGGCTTATGTGAGTTTGCGTTAAAACGCGCAGCCCCTGCAGTATCGTCCGTTAGGCGGTTCGCTGGATTCTGAGACAATCTGGGGCATGCTGGCTTTTCACTTCGATAATCAGATCGCACGCCTTCGACAGTTTGCGTTTAGCCTTACGGCCTTGATCGTTTGGTTGGCAAATGATTTCGCAGAAGTGGGTCTATGCTGGGCTGTCGCCTTGGCGAGTTACCCGATCGGTTTGCACTGGGCTTTGCGCCGACTCAGAATCATTGCGGATAATCCAGACCGCGCCTTCGTGCTCGATACCGTTACGATTTTTGCGGTTCTTGCAACGCAACCCTTGAGTCTCCTGAGTCAGGTTGCATTGATTGGCGGCATGGCTTTTGTCGCGCGCTTATGCCTCCTCACGTCCTCACCGTCGTATCAAGTCATTCGGCTCTTGCTCATTGTTGCCCTAGCGCAGTGTGGCGCGTCTGTCATTGAGGGTTTAAAACACATTGGTCTGCAGCAGAGCTTGGGCTTGGGTTTATTGCTCGGGCTGTGTTTTTTTTCAGCTCGGACAGTTGGGTTGGTCAGCTCGGAACGCGCGCGGTTGTTTAAAGCCGCGAAGCAGGCGCATCAGCAAACTACCCAGCAATTGACGTGCGTGAAGCCTTATTTGTCGAAACCGTTGTTGGCGTCGGCTTTGCAAACAAAAGCCCCACGGCGATTACCGCTTATTATTTTTTTTGCGGATCTTCAGGACTCTACTGGCGCTGCAGAGCAGCTTGCCGAACAAGCGTTCACGGACTTTCTCAACGACTATCTGACGCGAATGGGTCAACTGGTCTTGCGATTTAATGGCACGCTCGACAAATACACGGGCGATGGCTTGATGGTCGTGTTTGGCTTAGAGGAGTCCGAGACGCAGCAGGCTTTAGCGCGCCAATGCGCGCTTATGGCGCTTGCAATGCGGCAGGCCTTTCAAGGGCTTCAGGCAGATTGTTTAGCACAAAATCGGCCGTTTAACCCCGGGCAGCGGATGGGTATTCATGCCGGTGTTTGTCTTGCCGGTAGTGTCGGGCCCGCCGAGCAACTTAATTTTACGGTTCTCGGGCGTGCGGTGCACGTGGCGGCGCGTTTGGAGCAGCATGCTGGCCTTGATGAAATCCTCGTCTCGAAAGAGTTTGCACAACTGCTTGGCGCAGAATTTGTCCTGGCAGCGCGGCCGCCAGCAACCGTCTCTGGATTGAAACGTCCCCTGAATCATTGCGCGCTACTCGATTAACCCTTTTGCGCTCAAGACTCGGTATAATCAAAGTTTTTGTGGAACGGGCTTATGAATGACGCGCTTTTAAATTCTGCTTTTCTGAGGGCGTGCCGTGGTGACGCCACCGACTACACACCGATTTGGTTAAACCGCCAGGCTGGGCGCTATATGCCTGAGTATCACCAAGTAAAAGGCAATACTCCGAGTTTAGATTTTTTTAAAACGCCCCACTTGGCCGCTCAGGTCACCTGTGACGCGCAGCGGATTCTGGGCGTTGATGCCGCAATTTTATTTGCAGACCTGCTCCCGATCTTAGAGCCTATGGGATTAGAACTGGATTACTTACCAGGCTTTGGGCCAAAGATTGCCAACCCGATTCGCAGCAATGCCGATATTGATGCGGTTCGGCTCACCCCGAGCCGGGAATCAATGCCGTATATTCGGGAAGCCATTGGCCTGATTCGCGCGGAGTTACCACAGGACATTCCTTTAATTGGATTTGGCGGCGCACCGTTTACGCTCGCGTCCTATGCAATCGAGGGCCAAGGCTCAAAAAATTATGTTCACGTAAAACAGCTGATGTATGGTGACTCGGTTGCCTGGCATGTGCTCATGGAAAAAATTACGGATGCCGCGATCGACTATCTCAATGAACAGATCGATGCAGGCGTTCAGGCTGTGCAGATTTTCGACAGCTGGGTGGGGGCGTTGGGTCCCAGTGAGTTTGAACGATTTGTTCAACCGCATAGTCGACGATTGTTTGATGGCATTAGTGGTCGAGTGCCGGTCATCCATTTTGGCACCGGCA
>JAQWWC010000192.1 GCA_029249645.1 Pseudomonadales bacterium | reverse complement strand
ACGCGTGCCTTACAGCGCGTTTGCTGCCGAGTGAAAATTTTCTGCGGGTTTGGGATCAGGCACGGCTGATCCTTCTGCAGACGGATGGGTTGCTTGGTTGTGCGCAGGATATTGGCCATATGAATCACCTTTGCGCCTCGTGTCGTCGCCAGAAAGCCAGTAAAGTAGACGGCCTTGCAGCGCAACACGGGTATCGTGCGGTGCTTTGTTGAATAAGAGGAGCCTGCCTTGGAAGATTCAGATAAAACGTTCGATATTCATGCGCGATTCGATGGCGAGTCCTATCAAGATATTTTGGATCGAGATACCCGAGAAGTCCCAGAGTGCTTGCGGGCCGAGCAAGCCCAATATCTTGGGAGCGAACCGGTGCCGGCAAGTCACTACACCTCCGCGGTACGCTTCGACCAAGAAGTAGATCATATGTGGATGCGAGCTTGGCAAATGGCCTGCCGGGTCGAAGAGATTCCAGAAGTTGGCGACTATCTTGTTTATGAGATTATCGATAAGTCGGTCTTGCTAGTGCGTTCTGCGCCCGGTCGAATTCAAGCGTTTTATAATGCTTGTCTACATCGAGGTCGCAAGCTTGCTTTAACAGCGGGTAACAAGACCGAATTAAAGTGCCCTTTCCACGGATTTTGTTGGCAGTTGAACGGTGATTTCAAAAGCTGCCCAACTCCTTGGGATTATCAGCATTTAGACGCTGAAACACTGCAACTGCCTGAATTAAAGGCTGATACCTGGGGTGGGTTTGTCTTTGTGAGTTTTGATGAGGCTGCGCCGCCGCTGATGGACGTGATCGGTCCGTTAGATTGGCACTTCAAGGATTGGCATTTAGAAGAACGGGCGATTACGTATCATGTTGCGAAAGTTGTGCCGTGTAATTGGAAGGTTGTCGCAGAAGCGTTTATGGAATCCCAACATGCGCCCACCACGCATCCGCAAATTATGACCCATGTGACCGACGTCAACTCCCAATACGATTTGTTCTCGGACTACGTCAGTCGACAGATTAGTGCGAGCGCCGAACCAAGTCCCTTGCTCGATCGAGAGACCGTGTCCGAGCAGCGGATTCTGGATGATATGACGAGTCGTCGCTACAAAATTTATAGTGATGTTAAACCACTGCCGGCTGGGGTGACCGCGCGCGCTTTTATGGCGGAAAACGTTCGGGAAAGTTTGCAGGCATTAAACGGGCATGATTATGGTGCCTATTCTGACGCCGAAATGCTCGACTCAATACTCTATAACGTCTTTCCAAATTTTTCCGTTTGGGGCGGGATGAAGCCGACCCGCGTCTATCGCTGGCGGCCCAATGGCCGAGATGTTGATAGCGCGATTATGGAAATCTACCAGCTCGACCTGGTCCCTAAAGACGGCAAAAGGCCGCGACCGTCGCCGCTGCGGGTGCTCTCAGAAGATGAGCGCTGGAGTGACGCGGAAGAGTTGGGCGGCCTCGGCGCGATCGCGGACCAAGATATGGGGAACCTACCCTATGTTCAGCAAGGATTAAAAAGTTCGGGGAACAATCAGGTGCAGTTTGGCAATTATCAAGACATGCGGATTCGTCAGCACCACATCATGATTCAGCGTTACATCGATGGCGAGATCTGACGACGGCGCTGACCGGAACAACCGCCAAGGTGCGTCTTAAAGACTGTCGCCTTGCTGTGTTCAGTGGACATTTCATCCACATCAGGCCTGGGCGCCGCAGCGCAGGGTCGATCCAAAGGTGCGGCAGGACTTAGGCTGCAGAATCTTATGTCTCGACTTGGCTTGATGGTTCGGCAAGGAAGCGGGTGACTGAAATCGTTGTGCATTGCGCGCTATGTTCCAGGCGCTTGAATCACCGCGCCGTCGGCAATCAATTGGGCAATGTCGTCGTCGCTGTAATTGAAAGCCTTGAGTACCTCAGTTGAGTGTTGTCCGAGCAAGGGGACCTCACCGGTTGGTCCAAAAACGTTATCATTGATGCGTTAGCCAGCGGTTGTGACCTGTTGTGGGCCAGCCTTGGTTTCGACCTGTTGAAGGAGGCCGCGAGCCGTTGGTTGTCCACCTGCCAAGGTCTGCTCAAGACTTTGAACCCCGCCTGCGACGGCATTGGCTTGGGCGAAGAGGACATCCCATTCATCCGATGTTTTGATCAGCAATCGGGCCGCAACCGCCTGCTCGATAGCCAGAATATCGGTCATGAACGCTTTGGCTGTGAGAGCTGCATAATCGTTTAAGCCAACGGCTTTGCAGATTCCTCGGCAATGATCGGGGAAATAACCGGCCAGCATGACGTAACCGTCCTGAGTCTCATATCGACCGAGTAACGGTGCTTCTCGGTTACCTGCAGGTGCCGGTGGCGCGCCGGTCGAGGCGGCAATACTGGTATTACGATTGAGCAGTAGCATCGCAACGTCTTGCATGGCCAGGTCAATAAATTGACCTTCGCCGGTCCGCGCTTTCAGCAAAAGCGCGGCCAAAACCGCCGAGGCGGCTTGCATGCCGGTTGCATAATCCAGCACGGGACCACCGGTTCTGATCGGGCCATCGCCGCGAATATTGTTGGCCATGTAGCCCGAGGTTGCCTGGACAACATCATCAAAGCCGGGTCGATTGGCATGGGGCCCGTTTCTTCCAAAGGTTGAAATGGATAGATAAATAAGATCAGGATTAGCTGCGGCAAGCGTTGGGTAGTCTAAGCCGAATTAGGCCATGGTCCTGCCCTCAAAGTTTTCAACGAAAATATCGACCGTTGCAGCAAGCTTCTGAGCGCAGGCTTGGGCTTTTGAGGTCTTGAGATTCAAACAAATACTGCGTTTGCCGGCATTTTGAGGTACAAACCCGCTCCCAATTCTATGAGACAACTGCTCTGGCGTACCGCCCCAGGATCGTGTCATGTCGCCCGCTGGGGCTTCGACTTTGATAATCTCTGCGCCAAGCATTCCGAGTTGAGTGCAGTATGGGCCAGCTAAAACATGGGTAAGATCCAGT
>JAQWWC010000191.1 GCA_029249645.1 Pseudomonadales bacterium | reverse complement strand
GCCATCGCTTAAATCACCAAAGCTGAAGGTTAAGGGCCGCGGCGAGCTTTCAGGCGCCGCCAGTGCGTTGTCTTGCGTCGGCACAACCGTTGCCAGCAATTTCAAAGGCCGCGGCACGCCTTGGATTAAAAACAGGTTTAAGATAACCCAGTCGCCCTCGTGGTAGACCTCGCCGGTTGCCGGCCGCAATTGCAGCCCCGCCATCGAGATCGCAAGCGGCCTTGGCGTCGGGACCTGCGCCTCAGCGGACAATAAATCGCAGAGCAGCTCGGTAATCAAATTCATTTTCTGATCGATGCGCTCAATTTCTGAGGCAATACCTTCGAGCTCATAGTCGATGTCCCGGCGCTGATAGTCTTCTAAAGCGTGGGTCTTCAGCAACGAAAAATTCCGATCGTTCAGGCGCACCCGCTCGGCAAGGCTCGGGAGCCCACCCCGCGACTCGATCTCGCAGGGCAGATGGTCCTCAAAGGAAAGGCCTTCGGAGAATGGATCCGGACTGAAATTCATTGGCGGCTCATCAAATGCTTATCCACAGTGTACCTTGCGCGTTAGTTCCCTAAAAGTTCTGCTTGAGCTTTTTCTAAGGTGCTGCGCCGCGTACGACGCCGCATTTTAAACCTAGTCGGTCCGGCAGGTTTGCTCGAAACACCGCTGGGCAGGATGCCGCCTACCTCGCAATGAAATCATCAAGCGCCGCACCCTTGCGCGCCATTACACCCGTCGCGCATTCGATCCCGCAGTTCACCGCTAATACTAAAGGCCGTCTTCTCCCCAACGGCTTACGCCAAATAGGCGCTAACTGCTTTGTAGTCTTGTTTCGAGCGCTGCATGTCTTCAGAGAGCTTATGCTTGGCCTCAGTGACCTTTCGCACCAAGGCCTCATTCTGCCGGAGCAGCTGCTGAATTTTATCGGCTGCGGCGAGCGCGTTGTCATCGGTCAGCGGCGCTGAAAAACATGCCCGGAGCGCTGCATCTCGCGCGACCTGCGCCTCGGGCAACGCATCCCAATCGCCTGCCGCCGCCAAGGCCATCATGGCGTCGGTCATGCAAGCGATCTCATCGAGCGCCGCCAGGCGGCGCTCGGCCACTCTGCCCACGGCAGGAAATTTTGCGATAGCGGACGGATTCATCATTCAGTGCGATATTCGGCGGGAATGCCGGCCCAGCCTGCGCTGAGTTCACGCAGCAACGCCTGTGCTTCATCTAAAGCCTCTGTATCGTTTTTAAGGTTCGCTTCCAAAAGCCGAGTTTCGATATAACGATACAGCTCGCCCAATTGCTCTGAAAAGGCCGCATCAATACCGGGGTCTAGCGAAACGCGAAGGTACTCAACGATCGCAATCGCCTTGCCCACGGCCTCGCCCTTGAGCGCAATCTGCCCGCCAAGCATTGCAGCCTTGGCTTCGCTAATCTTACCCATGGCGCCCTTGAGCAGCATATCGATCAGCTGATGGGGGCTCGCACTGTCGACCCCAGACTTCAACCCAACCGTTTTATATTGATTCATTACTGTCTGTGCATTCATTGCGATCTCCTTGTTGCTAACGTTAATTGGGGTTTATCTATTTTCTAAACGATAAGGGTTCGACAAACTGGCTGAGCGCCGTTGTCAGAAAACTTTGCGTGGTGTTGAGCTGGGAGATCAAAGTCTCGAGCCCATTGAATTGATTGCGGTAGCGCTTCTCGAGCGCCTGCGCTCGCAGCTCTAACGTCTCTCTTTGGTTGGTAATGTCGGTAATGCTGCTTTGTAACCCATCGAGGCGCGCATCGACCAAACCATCATCGGCGAGTAAGCCCGTAATCAGCGTGTTCAGCGGGCTGGCAAGCCCCCGTGTAAAACTCACCGTACCTAAATCGCCCGTTGCACTGCCTAATATCTTCAGCGATAGGCCTTAAACGGC
>JAQWWC010000190.1 GCA_029249645.1 Pseudomonadales bacterium | reverse complement strand
TCCATCTAAAATGGCCCGGGAGGCATCCGCCACCGGGTCTTCATTGTCATCGCCTTCCACTAAAACGGTGTAGATTGCGGTAATCGAGCCGCCCGACGCGCCCATTCCGGCGCGTTCGACCAGCTGCGGCAATTTGGCGAATACCGAGGGCGGGAACCCTCGGGAGACTGGCAACTCACCAATCGACAAGGCAATTTCGCGTTGCGCTTGCGCGAACCGGGTCAGCGAATCCATCAACAACAAAACGCTCTTACCCTGATCACTGAAATACTCTGCAATCGCGGTCGCACGTAAGGCGCCATGAACCCGCATCAAGGGCGGCGAGTCCGCAGGCGTTGCCACAACCACGGCACGCTTTAATCCAGCCTCACCCAAGGTATGCCGAATAAATTCTTGTACTTCTCGGCCCCGTTCACCAATCAACCCAACGACCACGACATCGGCCTCGGCGTAACGGGTCATGAGTCCCAAGAGCGTACTTTTACCCACGCCACTGCCAGCAAATAGGCCCATCCGCTGGCCGCGGCCAATTGTTAACAACGCGTTCACTGCTTTGATTCCCGAATCAAACGTGTGCTCGATGGGCTTGCGGTCTAAGGGATTCATCGGCTCGCCTTCCAGCGATCGACTCGTCTGGGTATAAATCGGGCCCTTACTGTCGAGGGGCGCGCCAGCACCATCAATCACTCGTCCCAACAGGGCAGGCCCAACGCCAACCCGATCGGTATCCGGCAGGGGAATCACACGCGCATTGGGCGTCAAACCTCGACTGTCACCAATGGGCATCAAATACAATTTCGCATCAGAAAACCCCACCACTTCGGCATCAACGCTCTGACCCGAATCCGGCACGATCCGGCAGCGGCTGCCCATCGCGGCCTGACAGCCAACGGCCTCAAAGGTCAAGCCCACCATCCGCACCAGGCGGCCCTCTAAAACCGGCGCCGTTGGTGCGAGCTGGCTGCCCAAATTCAAGATCTTGTTCGCAAGGTCATTTGATCGAATTTGTAGGACGCTTAGATTGGTTTCGCTCATTCGGTCGGTGCCTGTAAAGCCTTTGTTACGATGTCTTTGGCCATGACCGTTAACTCCGCCGTAAGCTGAGAGTCTCGCCCCTGAAGCCGACAATCACCGCGACCTAATGACGGCTCATCATGCAGCGCCCAATCTTTTGCCGGATGCCCATCGGGCAATGCGGCAATATGTTCAGCCACCATCAACCGATCCTGCGGATGTAGAAAAATTTTAGGGGGATGCTGTAGGGCCGGCAACGCCTCACTAATGCGCTGAACGTGCCGATACAGCACTTCTGAATCTGCCGTAATCTCGCATCGGGCCAACTCGGCGCCGACTAAAGCCGCTAAATGCGCCACTTCCCGCGCAAGATGCGCGTCCATTGCGACCAACGGCTGATCGATCCCTTGAAGCAGCGCTAAGAACTGATCTGCTCGATCCTGGGTCACAGCAAGGCCTTGCGCCTCACCATCTTTAATGCCTTGGGCAAACCCCTCGTCATAAGCCGATTGCCGCAATGCCGCGATCGCAGCAGCATCAAGCGCCTTTTCCTTGGGCAGCGTTAAATCCGGCGCCTGCCAAGATTCAAAATCAACGACCGTCGCATCAGACATATTCATCGCCCCCTTTACCGCCGAGCGCAATCGTGCCATCAGCGCCGAGATTGATTGCAATCTGCAAGATTTCCTTCTGCATGTCTTCGACCTCGCTCAAGCGAACGGGGCCTTTTAGCTCAAGATCTTCAAGCAGCATCTCTGCTGCGCGAGACGACATATTGGTGGTGATCTTGGTTTTCATTTCTTCGGAGGCCCCTTTTAGCGCAATCACCAACTTGTCAGTCTCAACACCTTGCAGCAGAGTCTGCATGTGCCGGTCCGTGAGCGACAATAAATTATCGAAGATGAACATCAGATCGCGGATTTGATCGCCCATCACTTCATCTTCTTCTGTAATACGATCAAGGACTTCCGCCTCAACATTCGAGTCTAAAAACCCAATAATATCTGCCGCAATACGCATGCCTTCGACTTTTGCCGGCGGGATTGGGGATGCCTCTACAACCTGCTTTTGCAGTAATTCGTCGAGTTCAGCCAAGGCTGCCGGATGGATCTGATCTAAGCTCGCAACCCGCATCATAATGTCGGGGATATTTTCAACTGGCAGGAATGACAAGACCTCGGCGGCATGATCGCCGTCTAACGAGCTGAGCACGATGGCGCAGATCTGTGGGTGCTCGTGCTTCAAGATGGTGCCCACCGATTCCGCATCCATCCACTTCAGCGTTTCCATACCTTTAAAGTCTTTGCCTTGCAGAATCCGATTGGCCATCCGAGTGCCTTTGGTTTCCCCAAGGGCAATGTTCAAAGTTGACCGGACATACTGCGAGGGATTCGCTCCCACGGCGTTTCCCGAATTCAAGGTTTCGATGAACTCTTGAACGACGCTGGTTAAATTCTCGTTAGAAACGGCCGATAACTCGGTCATCGCGCGACCCACACTTTGTACTTCGCGCGGCTCCATATGCTTTAACACATTCGCCGCCGCATCTTCGCCAAGGCTGAGCAGAAAGACCGCTGCTCGCATAGCGCCACTTAATGTTTCTTCGTTATCAGGCATCTGCGGCCACCCAATCCTTTAAGACACCCGCCACGCGTTCGGGATCTTCTTGCACCATCGCCCGCGCTCGGCCGAGCTGCTGATCATAACTTTGTCTGGGCATGCTACTGCCTGCAGCCCCATTGGGCCCGCCAACCTGTGCCGGGTATTGACCACCGTCCTGCAGCGCCATCGGCTGGCCTTGGTTGTCATACGCTTGCCCATCTGAATTGACATAGCGAGGCTGCGCATTGGCAATGACCGCCTCAGCACTGGCACTCACCAGACTTCTGAGCACCGGCCGCAGAACACCAAAGATCAACGCCATCAGGGCAATGAAACCAAGCGCCATTTTTCCGGCCCCTGCAAAATCGGACAGCGAATCCATTAATCCCGGCTCTTCAAGCGGTTCAGGCTCGAACGTTTGAAACTGGGCGGATGAGATACTGACCGAATCACCGCGCCCCGCATCAATCCCGACCGCCTCACGAACGATCTGTTCTACCTGAGCGATTTCCGCTGGCGTCACTGGCAACATTTCCATAGTTGCCTCAGCAGCCTCAGGCGCCTCTTCGCCCGCCACAGGGGGCAGCGCATCAACTTCCTGCGCTTTATAATTTAACACCACAGCGACCGATAGCCTTTGAATTTGACCGCCCGCTGCTTTGATATGGCTAATCGTGCGATCCACTTCATAGTTTCGAGTTGATCGACGGGAGGTGTTCCCAGCCTGCTGAACGCCACCTATTTCGCCCTCTTGCCCGGCATCCGGCGGCGTGGGCACCAACGCACCCGGTACGCCTGCTGCTTGAGCCTCGTTTGACGTGTCTTCTGAGATTTGTTCGCTGCGCAGAACCGGTTCTTGCTGCCCATATTGCTCAACAGTGCGCTCTTCCGCTGTGTGATCGATCGCGGCCGTAACCTGCACGCGAACATTATCCTCGCCGTACAGCGGCGCCAACATACGCACCACGCGCTCGGTGAGACTGTTTTCAATCTGGTGCGCATAACGCAACTGCTCGTTACTCATCTGCATTTCTTCAGAGCCGCCCTGCCCTGACAGCAAACGACCGCGCTGGTCGATCAGCGTCACGTTTTCTGGGTCTAAATCCGACACGCTCGACGCAACCAGGTACACAATGCCTGCAATTTGCGACTCACTTAAAGTGCGGCCGCGCGCCAGACTTACGACCACCGACGCATTCGCCTCCGAGCGGTTGCGAATAAAGGCTGACTTTTGGGGAATGGCCAAATGCACCCTTGCTGCCGTGACGTTGTCGAGCGAGGCAATGGAGCGCTGGAGCTCTTCGGCAACTGCCTGGTTGTACCGAGCGCCTTCAATAAACGCGCTCGTGCCAATCGATTGATCGTCATACAACATCGCTAGGCCTCGGTCGGAGCTGCTGGGCAAACCGCTGCTGGCCATACGAATACGAACTTCATGAATGTCGGCTGCCGCGACCGAAATGACGCCAGAGCCGGCATCATACTTATAAGGCGTATTGGACTGCTCTAATTGATTGATGACTTGGGAGGCATCCATCTCGGACAGATCGCCATAGAGCGGCGAGTAAACCGGCTCTTGCGTCCAAATAACGATGTACACGCCCAAGGCGATGCTGGCAGCGAGGCCGACCAACAAGCCTAATTGGCGTAGCATGGGAAGCTGCGAGACGACGTCAAATTGAGCAAAAGCCTTTGAGGGTTCTAAAACGGCCATGTTAATTCCTACCTAAGCGAGCTGTTGTTGCCAACGTTATGATCCTAATTCCGATTCTGACGGCGCAACCCTGCGCCCACCTAAATCGGCGTTAAACCTGCATATTCATTACTTCTTGATAGGCAGACAGTACTTTATTTCGAACTTGCACGGTCGCTTCAAAGGACAAACTCGCCTTCTGCATCGCAACCATCACATCTCCCAAATCGACCGACTCGTTGCCGCTCACATAAGACAAAGACAAATCTGCCGAGGTCTTTTGCGTTTCGGAAACGGCTCTCAAAGAATCCTTTAGAACATTCGAGAACTCGTTAGGGCCTTCCACTCGGGTTGTCGGCGGCGCGATGTCGCCACCAGTATTGACCCGCATGGCGCGCATCTGGTCTAAAACTGCGTTGATCTCCATGCTCATAGTAATCTACTCTTTCTGTCGTATTAGACTGCCGATGACGCGCCGCTAAGCGGGTAGCGCAATGCCCATTTCTTTAAACCGCGCCAATTTATAGCGAAGGGTTCTAGGACTGATGCCAAGCCGTTCCGCCGTATCTTTGCGGCTTCCGCGCTCTGCTTTCAGGGCATCTAATATCATGGCTTGCTCACGGGCCTTTAAGCCAGAGTCTAGCGCTGGGACTGAAACTGGCGCTGCCTCAACTGCTGTCGTGCCTTCACGATTACCGCTTAATGCCTCAAAGGCAATTACGTCTTCATCGATCACCAAACCGTTGCGTAAAATCAAGGTGCGTTGCACGACATTTTCAAGTTCACGCACGTTCCCCGGCCACTGGTGCTCGCTAAGCTTCAATAATGCGCCCGCACTGAAGGAAACATCTTGTCCTGCTGAATACTGCTGCAGGAAGTGCTGAGCCAAAGGTGCGACATCGCCTGGACGCTCGCGCAGCGCTGGCAGATACAAAGGAAACACATTCAAGCGATAAAACAAATCTTCGCGGAAGCGGTGGGCCTCAACTTCTTCTTTTAAGTTTCGGTTGGTGGTGGCCAGCACTCGAACGTCTAGTTTGGTTGATCGGCTAGAACCCAGACGCTCAACCACACGTTCCTGCAACACGCGCAAGAGCTTGGCTTGCAGGCCCAGATCCATTTCTGAAATCTCATCTAACAAAATCGTGCCGCCATTGGCCTGTTCAAACTTACCGGCGCTGGCATTCACCGCACCGGTATAAGCGCCCTTTTCATACCCAAACAAAACAGCTTCCAGCATGTTTTCAGGAATGGCCGCGCAATTAATGGCCACAAACGGACCCTGTGCGCGCGGCGAGTGATCATGGATTAATTTTGCAAAGACCTCTTTGCCGCTGCCCGATTCGCCACTGATCATAACCGTGGCATCAGACAAAGCCACTCGATGGGCCATATCCACCAACGCTTGGGTGCGTGCGTCTTCCGCAATAACGTCGCCTGCAGACTGAGTTCGACGGGTAAGGCGGTCCATCAGTCCAATCAGAACATCGCCTTCAAACGGTTTAACCAAATAATCGGCCGCACCATTTTGAATCGCGTCCACTGCTTGGGAGACTTGGGCAAAGGCCGTCATAAGCACGACCGGCATCTCAGGCCATTGGGCTTTGATTTCAGTTAAGAGACCCAAGCCGCCCAACTCCGGCATTTCGACATCCGTCAGCACTAAATCAATCTTATGCTGGCCATGCAATACAGCCAGTGCTTCTTTACCGTTTGCTGTTGGCAAGGTCTGGAAGTCTGCAAAGGCCAAGGCATCACAAATGGCTTCGCGCAAGGCATCATCGTCTTCCACGACTAAAATGGTAACTAATTTCTTATCCATGAACGGCAGCTCCGTGATTGGCTTGTTCAAGCGGGTTTGGTTGCTGACGGGCGTCGATCTCTGCACCGCCTGCTGATTCTGTTGCTAACGCCGAAGGCGCGGCCTTAAATCGGGCATGGGGCAACGTGAGTTTGAATTCTGCGCCACCGTCTTCTGGATTGCGGGCGACCAAGGTTGCATCGTGATTGCGCGCGATCATAGCGCACAGGGCCAGACCCAAACCGGTGCCACCGGCACGGGTGGTGAAATAGGGATCGAAAATTTGGCTCAAGGCGTCTTGCGCAATGCCTGGGCCATTGTCTCGGATACTCATTTCAAGACCTGAGTCGGTGATTTCGGTGGTAACCGTTAAAACCGCATTGGGCGTGACCTGTAGGGCATTTTCCGCGATCGCCACCAATGCTGAGAGCAGGGCTTCCTGATTACCTTCGATCAAAACATCCCGGCTTAAACCGGTTTCCTGCCAAGCGCCGTTATGTTGCACAAGCAAAGGAGCCAATGACACTTTCAAAGCTTCCAGAAGCTCAAACAGCGAGCAGTCTGCGTCCCGGGCTTCGCCGCCCTTCACAAATTGCAGACTGTCGTTCACAAGGGACTCCAAGTGCTTTAAACGGCCTTTAACTTTACTGGTGACTTCGAGTCGAGCCGCATCATTCAATGTGGGCCGCTCCATCGCGCCCATGTATAACAAAGCGGACGACAAGGGCGTTCTAATTTGATGCGCAAGCCGCGCCACCATTTCGCCGAGAGCGGTTAAGCGTTCACTGCGATGGCTCTCTTCTTGGGCGGCGTAGGTTTCGGTCACATCGGTCACCAAAACCACCTGATCACCGTAACCGTCATTCAATTGTGTCGACAATGAAATCCGGCGGCCGGAACGCAGAACCATCTGCGTGCCATCGCGGCTGATGGATGCCGCGCACTCGCCGATCACGCTTAAAAAATTCATATTCAGGAGCGGCTCGCCCAGAAGGTCGGCCGCGCCCGGGTTGGCTAATATAATCGTGTGATTTTGATCTAACACCAACACGCCGCCAGGCAGGGCATCGACCAGTGCGGTCAAGCGATGGGCTAGGCGTTCTTTTTCGGCCAATTCTTCCTGACGCGCAGCCCGCGCTGAGGATAATTCTTGGGTTAGCTCTGCAACCCGAGTCTGCAGATCCGCATAAGACACCTCGAGTGACGTTGTTAGGCTTGCATAATCGTTCTCGAGCAGCGCTTCTAAACGAAGGGGCTCTGCGCTCGTGGCTGTGGGCACTAAGTCCGGCTCAACCCGCTCAGATTCCGCTAATTGCAGCGCGATGATGTCGGAGGCATCCAAGAGTTCTGCCTGCAGGACGGGCGCTTTGAGGGCGTCGAGGTTGCTCGATTCTTGAATATTTTGGCTTTGCATAGCTCATCACGTCAATTCAGTTTCGTGACTAACTTAAAGCAAACGGCGTGCCTACTTTTTTAATCTATACAATTCAATTACTTAAGATAAATTTGGCAAGCTTTTGCCGATATTCGTCAAACCTTTGACGGCTCAGTCCCGTTGAATTCCGAGCTTTTTCATCTTCTCGACCAGCGTTGTCCGCTGCAAGCCCAGCAGTGCTGCTGCCTTGGCAACCACACCCTTTTCTCGGTCGAGTGCCTCCTGAATGAGCCGGATTTCCATCCTCGCGATATGGTCTTTTAGGTCGACGCCTTCATCCGGCAGACCGGCGCCACCGAGCGACGCGTCCGTGCCTGCCCGCGCGTCACTCGAGAACCGATATTTTTCCGGCAGGCTTTGCACATCCACCGCTTGTCCCGCATGCAAAATGGTCAACCGCTCGACTAGATTCAAAAGCTCCCGAACATTCCCAGGCCAGGCGTATTGGCCCAGCTTTTCAATAGCCGCATCGGTCAGACTTAAACCCTCGGCTTCGGGCAGCTTCGAAAGCGCATGGGTAATGAGCCCGGCGATATCCCCAGCTCGCTCTCTGAGCGATGGCGTTTTAATGGGGAACACATCCAGACGATAAAACAGATCCATTCGGAATTTTTGCGCTTCTACTAAGGCTTCTAGATCTTGATGGGTCGCGGCGATGATCCGCACGTCCGCTTCAAGCGTTGCCGTGCTGCCCACACGCTCAAAGGTTCGTTCTTGCAACACCCGCAGTAACTTGACCTGCATTTCAAGCGGCATATCACCGATTTCATCTAGGAACAGGGTGCCGCCCGCCGCCAATTCAAACCGGCCTTGTCGGGTTGCAATCGCCCCAGTAAAGGCGCCCTTTTCATGGCCAAACAGCTCAGATTCAAGCAGTTCAGCGGGGATTGCGCCGCAGTTAACGGGTACAAACGGACCGGCGGCCCGACCTGACAACTCATGAATGCTGCGCGCCACGAGCTCTTTACCGGTGCCCGTCTCACCAATAACTAAAACACTGGCCTCGCTCGGGGCGACCTGCGCCACCAAATCTCTTACAGCCCGCATGGGCCTGGAATCCCCTAACAGCTGTGTACCAAGATTTTGATCTGATGCCGACTTAACCAATTGTGTTGTTCCTATTTGT
>JAQWWC010000189.1 GCA_029249645.1 Pseudomonadales bacterium | reverse complement strand
AAGCGCAGACGTTCTAACCAGGGGGAACCTCCAGCGCGCCTTTTAATCCCCTGACCGCAAAGGAGGTGATCCCATCAATAGTCAGTCTATGAGGGGCGCCTCCGAGTTAAATTAACTCGGAGTCCGCTCCCAAACGTTAAGACAGAGCCCCAAAGTGCCTTGGCATTTTGGGGCTTTTTAATGCCCGCCACAGGCCTGCAAAACTCTGATATCGCATTACACCAACGCGGTCCGTGCAATGTTGGCAATCACACTGCTTCGCGATTCATTAAAACCGGATAAGTCGCAGGGCTTAGGGCCTTAGGGCCCCTCAATTCTTTTGATGCCAGCCAGATGATTGAAACAAGTTGATATCGCGGTGCTCAAGAACTCTTGCATAAACGGATCCTCAAGTTGCTCGCGACGGACAGCGGCATAAAGTCGTCCCCAAAGACCGTTTTCCGACAGTCGCTTCGCGGTTAGTAACTCGTTTGCCAAATACTCCGTCAAAGCCCAATTTGGAAGACACGTGACGCCTCGACCGCTCGCGACCAATTGCACCATCATTGGCGTCAGTTCGGCATTTCGAATCTCAGCCGGGTCGACCCCGGCCGGGTCTAGAAACTGGGTAAAAATATCCAATCGGTCTCGATCAACCGGATAGGTGATGAGGGTTTGATCCGCCAGATCCAATGGGTTGATAACGGTCTTCTGGCTCAACGCGTGCCGATTCGACACAGCCAACATCGCTTCGTATTCGAACAAAGGCTCGTAATGAATATCGGGTAGGTCAATCGGATCCGAGGTAATCACGAGGTCAAGATCCCCTCGCGCTAAAGCCGGCAACGGGGTAAAGCTAAATCCGCCGATCAAATCCAATTCCACTTCAGGCCAATTCAAACGGTAGGCTTCGATACAGGGCACCAGCCACTGAAAACAAGAATGGCACTCAATGCAAATGTGCAGCCGACCGGTCTCACCCTGCGTTAATCTCGCGATATCTCGCTCAGCAGCTTTAAACTCAGGTGCTACCAGATCTGCAAGCGCCAGTAGCCGGCGACCAGCACTCGTGAACCGAGGCGGCTTAGTCTTTCGAATAAACAGCGTACAATTTAGCCGATCCTCAAGATCTTTAATTTGGTGTGATAAGGCGGATTGCGTTAAGTGCAGCACCTCTGCAGCTTCAACCAGGCTACCCATATCTCGAAGCGCCTTTAACGTTTTTAAATGCCTCAGCTCAAGCATGCTTGCCATATGATTAAAATTCATGACAATAGTACTAAATTACGAAAAATATTCAATTTTCTGCCCTAATTTTCGAAATAAAACCGCTCCACCCAGCCCGCTGGTCGCAATTTAGGTTCAAAATTTATACCATTGCGCGGAAATTCTTAACGCTGTGTGAGCTGTTATTGCCCCTAAAGTCTGCGGTAGACTCAGATAATGACAGGCACCGCGTGCCAAGCGAGATTGCGCGAAATATGAAAATTTGTCTGCTGGGTTATCGCAGCAATCCTTACAGCGGCGGCCAGGGCATCTATCTTCGTCACCTAGGCTTAGCACTCATCGTCGCCGGTCACCAAGTCGACGTCATTTCGGGCCCGCCCTACCCTGATCTGGATCCGCGAATTAGACTGATCAAGCTTCCGAGCCTTGACCTCTATGCCACCCCCGATCATATCCGAGCTTTTAAGTGGCGTTACTTACGATCGGCAACCGATTTGATCGAGTATGTTGATACCGTGTTTGGCGGCTTCCCCGAGCCTTATACCTTCGGCCGCAGGCTCATTCGCTATTTTGATCAACATCAACCTCAATACGATATCGTTCACGACAATCAAAGCTTGTGTTACGGCGTTCTTGCACTCCAAGAAAAAGGCTATCCCGTGATCACAACGGTTCATCACCCCATCACCCGAGATTTAGAGATTGCACTCTCCGAAACCACCGATTGGGGCCTGCGATTATTAATCAAACGCTGGCACTCGTTCCTTTCAATGCAAACCAAAGTGATTCGGAAGTTGACGCATCTCGTTAGCGTGTCGGACGCGGCTAGAAAAGATATTGCCGATGCGTTTGATGTGGATGCCCAACGAATCCATGTCGTGCACAACGGCATCGATCTAAACCGATTCAAGCCCATGCCGGAGATCACTCGGGCGCCACATCGACTGATGACAACAGCCAGTGCGGATGCACCGCTCAAAGGCGTTCAGTACCTGCTCAAGGCGCTCGCTGAAGTCGCAGTGGTTGTTCCCGATATCACCCTTTGTTTGCTCGGAAAACTGAAACCAGGCGGAGAAACCGAAGCCCTCATCGATGCCTTAAATCTTCGAGATCGGATCGAATTCCACGTCGACATTTCCGATGAAGCAATGGTCGCGCTTTATGCGCGCGCAACGATCGCTATTATTCCGTCGGTTTATGAAGGATTTGGCTTCCCCGCAGGCGAAGCCATGGCCTGCGGCGTACCCGTTATTTCAACCCGAGGTGGTGCGCTCCCCGAAGTTGTTGGCAATTGCGGGGTTTTAGTTGAACCTAAGGATAGTCAGGGCCTTGCTACGGCAATCCTTGATCTTTTAGACCGCCCAGATGAACTTGAACGACTCGCAAGCATCGGCCGCGAGCGGATTGAGCAGCAGTTTCAATGGTCGCGAGCTGCCGCAGAATTTTTAGCACTGTATCAAACCGTCAACGGATCAGCTCATGTCTCTTGAAACCATTAATGCCACCTTCCTCGATCTAAACCCCGAGGATCTATTGCTAGACTTAGGCAGTGGCGAGGGTCGCCATACGATTTCCTTTGGTCTCAGTCAGCAGATCACCGCCGTGGGTCTCGATTTATCGCATACAGACCTAAAGACCGCGACTGAAAGACTGTCGGACTTTCAAGATCTGAGCACCACTGAATCACCCAGGGTTTGTTTCACGCAAGGCTCTGGCAATCAACTGCCGTTCAAAGACCAGCAATTTGATAAAGTCGTCTGCTCTGAAGTGCTTGAACACATTCATGACTACCAAGCGTTCTTGCAGGAAATCAAGAGAGTGATCCGGCCCGGAGGCGTGTTTGCAGTGAGTGTGCCGGCCGCATTTCCCGAGTGGGTTTGCTGGAAGCTGAGCGATGCTTACCACGCGATGGAAGGCGGGCACATCAGGATTTTTTCAGCAAGCACCTTGCATCGAAACATCGAGCAATTAGGTTTCAAACGCTATCGATCTCATAAAGCGCATGCCTTACATGTTCCTTATTGGTGGCTTAAGTGCCTGTTGTGGCGCGCAGACCCACAACACCCGGTGGTCACAACCTATCATCGATTTCTAGTTTGGGATCTTATGAAAAAGCCTTGGATCTCGCGTACCCTGGAGCGAATCTTGAACCCTATCCTGGGAAAATCTATTGTTATGTACTACGTTGCGACAGCGTTACACCGCCCCGAGCCAGAGCAATTAACATGAACCAAGCGCCCTTACAAAAAGACCCGACGCCTTCGAAAATGCTCGATGAAACAGCAGCCTACATCGCCTCAGTTCAAAGTCTCGATGGCTGCATCGCCTGGTTTGTTGGCGGCAGCACAGACCCTTGGGACCACATCGAAGCTGCGATGGGTTTGGCAACCAGCGGCCAAATTGATGCCGCAAAAAGCGCCTACAATTTCCTTGCCGAGCAGCAGCTTGCTAATGGCGGTTGGTTCGTCACCTATGAACAGGGTAAACCCAAAGACACCAGTCGAGTTGAATCAAATTTCGTGGCCTACATCGCAACCGGCATCTGGCACCTTTATCTTGTGACAGATGACAAAACCGTCCTCACCACCTACTGGCCCATGGTGGCAAGGGCAATGCAATTGGTGGTTAGCTTGCAAGGCAACTATGGCGAAATCTATTGGGCCATTGATTCCGAAACCGGCGTTCAAGAGGATGCTCTCGTCACAGGATGTAGCTCCATTTTCCATAGTCTTGGATGCGCCATTGCAATTGCTGATACCCTCCACGCGCCGAGCGCGATGCTCAAACAATCGAGACAAAACCTTAAAACCGCGCTGACCGCTCACCCTGAAGCGTTTGACCGAACCTGGGAAAGCAAAGCACGGTACTCCATGGATTGGTTTTACCCCGTCCTGACCGGCGTCCTGACTGGATCCGCGGCGCTCGCACATATTGATCAGCGCTGGGATGAATTTGTCGTCGACCAGCTGGGGTGCCGATGTGTCAATGACCAACCTTGGGTGACGGTGGCCGAGACTTGCGAGCTGGTCATGGCATTGGCCGTTGCCGGCGATACCGCTCGAGCCAGCACTGTGTTTAGCTGGATACATCAATTCCGAGATGACGTCGGTGCCTACTGGACGGGATATGTGTTCCCGGATGAAGCCATTTGGCCCGAAGAGCGGACCACCTGGACAGCCGGCGCGGTGTTGCTCGCAGCCGATGTTTTGTCAAAACGCACCGCCGGCCATCGGCTGTTTTTACAGTCTTTAGGCGTTTAAAACAGACTGCCAACGCTTAAACCCGTAAAGGCGAGCCTTAAAACGCGGCCGGTTTTTATCCGGGTCAGGATGTTGCACGCCCGAGATGGTGCTGATTTTTACTGGCAAAGTCTTCTAACACTGCCAAAACATCCGCCCATCACAATATCAGGGACACCGATTTGATGGCTACTGCCTGACCTTTCGCCTCAGAATTCCAAGCGTCTTCACCATTCTCAACAGCTCAAATTTTCCGGAAGCCAAGGCCGTTTGATAGATTTCAAATGGCGGCCTGCCGCCGTCTTTGGGATCTGGAAAGATATCATGAATCACCAAAAGCCCGCCCGGAACCACCCAAGGCGACCAAACCTCGTAGTCGATTGTAGCGGCTTGACTACTATGACCGCCATCAATGAACACCAGCCCCAAGGGGGTCTTCCAATCCCGACCCACAACCTTTGAGGCCGCAACGATGGGAATTACCGTATCCTCCAGCTGAGCTGCCAATATATTGGCACGAAACACCGCAAAAGAATCAAACAACCCAGCTTCCGCGTCGTAGAGCTCGGCGTCATGGTAAGCCTCACCCACCTGATGCTCTTCGGAGCCGCGATGGTGATCAATGGCGAACAAACTGTTTTGACTCTCCTGACACCCAGCGCCCAAATAGACAGTCGATTTGCCGCAATAACTGCCGATTTCTAGGCACGGTCCCAATGCCGCAACCGAGCGCGCGGATTCATACAGGGCACGTCCTTCATCGGCATCCATAAAGCCTTTGATCGCATCAATATCGACTAAAAGTTTCATACCATCAAACCCAAAAGAAGATGCCGGTGTAGATTATGAACATCGAAGCCCCAGCGTAGATCAGCAGGTTCATCATAGTAGACCACTTTTCTGGCCTTCGAATTGGAAGCCGGTCACCAGCACCCAACCAAATCAAACACCCCAGCAGACCGCCAAACACAATACTGATGATTAATAATCCCATGACACCGCTCCGGTTATAGTCCGTTCATCAAAAGGTAAGGCAAAGTGTCCCCCACCCGGACCCATTGATTTGGCGCCACAACCGCCAAGGCATTGGCCCAAGAAAGGCTCGACATCACCCCAGAGCCCTGCGCTTTAAACGCGATTAGCTGCACCGATGACCCATTCGGCACCGCGCGCACTCGAAGATACTCCTGACGTGCGCCGGCCTTGAACTCAAATGCTGCTTGGCCAGGCCAGGCAACTGACTCTGTCTCAAGCTGACCTTGCAGACGAACAAGATAGGGCCGCGCGAGCACCTCAAAAGTTACAAAAGTTGAAACCGGGTTGCCGGGCAGGCCGAAAAAGGGTTTGTTCTGCACATGACCATAAGCCATCGGTTTACCGGGTTTTATCGCTAATTTCCAGACATCTAGGGCACCCAATTGGGTTACAGCTTCTTTAACAAAGTCCCGATCACCGACCGAGACGCCGCCCGAGCAGATGATGACATCCGCTTGCTCCGCGGCGCGCGCCAGCGCAACAAGCGTTGCATCCAGGTCATCGGAAACAATGCCCATATCCACAACGACAATCCCCATCTGCGTCAACAGTGCGGCGAGCGCGTAGCGATTAGAGTTGTAGATCTGACCCGGCTTCAGAGCTTCCGGCGGCTGAACCAGTTCATCACCGGTGGATAAAATGGCAACTGTGAGCTTTCGATAGACCAGTGCGTTGTCCTTCCCAAGACTGGCCAAAAGACTTAGATCAGCTGGTCCCAATCGTTGCCCGCAAGCCAGCACTTGGGCGCCTTCCTGAATATCCTGCCCTTTTGGGCGAACATTCTCACCAACGTTAACCGTCGCCTTTGGCACGAGATGCACTTCATCGAATTCCGCATCCTCTTGGATTAGGACCGCATCCGCCCCGATGGGCATTTCCCCACCGGTAAAGATTCTCGCGGCGCTGCCACCGTTGAGTGGCTCTCCAGGACTTCCCGCCGGGATGATTTGATGAATCGATAACGGCTGCCCAACCACGACATCGGTCGAGCGAACCGCGAAACCATCCATTGCGCTATTGTCCGCCGGCGGTACAGCCCGCGTTGCGATGATATCGTCCCCTAGGATTCTGCCAAGCGCTTGATCCAAAGCAATGGTTTCACAAGCTGTGACAGGCCCTGCCTGCGACAACAACCGCTGGAGCGCGTTTTCTACTGACATTAACGTCATGCCAACTTGCCTCTGTGTCAGTGATGGCCTCTAAGGATCAACTCTGCAAAATTGCAAGGTCGATGCGTGCTATCTAACTGGGAAACCAAAATGCCGTCCCAAGCGGTTCTACACGCACCGGTTGAGCCCGGCACGCAAAAGATCAAAGTATTGTTCGCAAGCCCGCCCAGGGCCCGAGACTGAACCGTTGAGGTGCCTATCTCGGCAAAAGACAACTGCCGAAACAGCTCACCAAAGCCATCAATACGCGTATCGAGCAGCGGGCCGATGGCTTCAGGCGTCGAATCCCGACCCGTAAAACCGGTCCCACCGGTCATAAGAACGACTTGAACCAGTGGGTCTGCGATATGACTCGAAACTTTTGCGCGCAAAAGATAACAATCATCAATCACAATGGCCCGATCAACCAGCTCATGCCCCACGCTGCTCAACGCCTCAGCAAGATAATCGCCGGAGGTATCGTTTTCTTCTGTGCGAGTATCTGACACTGTTACCAGCGCGATCTTTAACGCGTCACTCATTACAGGACTCCTGTTAAACCCCATTCACTAAAAAAAATATTAATCGACCAGATCAGATCCGCCGCTAAAATCACGGATTCGACCTTCGCAAATGCATGAACAACCCGCCAATGACCGTGAGATACACAACAACGAAGATGATCAGTGCGGTGATGCCTAAGGTGGCATTCACCATCTCGATACGCCCCCTACTTGATGCACTGACAAACACATGATCCATTTACGCCATCAGACACAACCCAGGTCCGAGGGCACGCCATTTTTTAATTGTCGACATATCTCTCGTTGCGATTGCTATTACTAACGACCTTTCCAATTGGGAGCGCGTTTTTCCGAAAAGGCGCTAGGCCCTTCAATAAAATCCTCGCTCGCGTAAAGCGCAGAGATCTGATCATACCGACCTTTAATCGCGGCCTCGAGCGATTCCGCCGCCATGCCTTGCATCGCGGCTTCTTTACTGGCGCGAACCGAAATCGGCGCGCATTCCAAAATTTGCGCGGCCCACTGCTTAGCAGCCGTTAGAGCTTGCCCTTGCGGCACCACCTCATTCACAAACCCCAGCTGCTGGCCTTCCGCGGCAGGTACCCGGCGACCAGTTAAAAGCATACCCATCGCCTGTTTCATACCTATTTCACGCGGCAGTCGATGGATTCCCCCGGCTAATGCAGCCAAACCCACTCTGGGCTCTGGTAAGGCGAAGATCGCGTTTTCGGCGGCAATAATCAAATCACAAGCCAATGCAATTTCAAATCCCCCACCCATGGCTAGCCCATTAACGGCAGCAATCACCGGTTTCGAATTATCAAACCGTGCGGTTAAACCCGCGAACCCAGATTTTGGCCCGCCCATCTTGCCACCCGAGGCCTGATACTTTAAATCATTACCGGCACTGAAGGCCCGATCACCCGCGCCGGTAATGATCGCAACCCATTGCTCTGAGTCCGACGCAAAGTCATCAAAGGCTTCCGCGAGTTCGAAATTGCCTGGCGGATGCAGGGCATTCATGACATCCGGACGCTCGATCGTCACGATCGTTAATCGACCTTCTTTTTCAACCCGACAAAATTCTCCCATAACCCGTCTCCAAACTGTTCCAGTTCTGATGAAATAGATTCAGGCGCGCCGACTTAGCTCGCCCACGCCCACTCGTTTCAAATCACGCTCGAATGATCACGATCGCATCCGAGTATCGCAAGCCTTTCGCATTCGATCTAGTCCGGTTTCCAGTACGCGACGCGGGCAACCGAAGTTCAACCGAATATAGCCATCTCCCCTAAATTGCGCACCAGCCGACAAGCCTACCCCAGCTGACTCAAAAAAGCCTTGTGGATCGATCAAGCCAAGCTCGGTCACGTTCAACCAGGCGAGGAAAGTCGCCTCGGTCAACCCCACGCTGACACCCGGCATTTCGGCGACATGCTGAACCAATAAGTCGCGGTTAGCGGCTAAGTAACGCAGCAACGATTCGTGCCAGGCATCGCACTCGGACCACGCAGCTTCTGTTGCGACATAACCCAAGGTATTGACGTGCGCCATAATCCCAGCGCCGCCCGCCTTAAACTGCGCCATCAGCTCAGGATTTTGCGCGATCACCACGGCACAGCCAAGACCGGCTAAGTTAAACGTTTTCGAGGCGGCCTGCAGGGTAATCGTTTGATCTGCGGCAAGCGCACTTATGGCGGCCATCGGGGTATGAACCCGTCCATCCAACAACAACTCACAATGAATTTCATCCGAACAGATCACAATATTGTGCGCCAAACAAATCTCTAGAATCTCCGTTAAAATCGCAGCCGGCATTACCCGCCCAACAGGATTCATGGGATGACACAACAACAACAATTCAATCTCGGGCCGCGCGGCGGCCAAGGCTCGAAATTCAGCAACCGGAAAGTCCCAATGCGTCGCCTCAGTCATCTCAAGGGTGAACAATTGCCGCCCCATGTATTCGGGAGCCTCCAAAAAAGGTTGATATACAGGAACCGCGGTCACGACTGCCCCACCTGGCCTGACCACGCCGCGGATAACCTGATTTATAGCGGGGACAACACCTGGAACAAGCTCAAGATCGCTAGGTTCAATAGACCAACCATAGCGGTTGCGTAGGCGGGCCTGAATGACGCCAATTAAAGAGTCAGGCGTAACGGTATACCCATAGATTGGATGCTCAAGCCGCGCACGAAGCGCCTGCGTCACTTCATCCGGGGCCGCAAAATCCATATCAGCCACCCACATCGGGAGCACGTCTTGCTCTCGATATTTATCCCATTTGGAACTCCAAGTCCCTTGGCGATTAATGATCGTATCAAAATCAGGATTCACGGTTTGGACCTCTTCTTCGCCACACCCTTGGACCCCAAAGTTTACAACAAATCGAGGGTTAAGCGGGTCCCGACACGCTGTCGACATCATTCGAAACCGCTTATACTTAGGGCTTCGGCGCCAAAAAATGTTACCAGGAGCACAACATCATGGGATTATTCTCAAAAGCCATTTCACTACCCAGCGCCGCGACGGCCTTACCCGGACGCCGTGACCCCATGCCCGTGCCAAGCCAGCACTTTGTAAACGGCAATCCTCTTAGCGGCCCCTTTCCCGTTGGCTATAACCAGCTTTTGTTAGGCATGGGCTGCTTTTGGGGCGCTGAGCGAAAATTCTGGCAACTGGACGGCGTTTACACCACAGCCGCGGGTTACGCCGGCGGGCACACCCCCAATCCAACCTACGAAGAAGTCTGCTCAGGCGGCACTGGCCATACCGAGGTGGTTTTAGTCGTTTGGGATCCAAGTCAATTGTCTTTGGAGTCGCTGCTCGCCACCTTTTGGGAAAGTCATGATCCAACCCAAGGCATGCGGCAAGGAAACGATCTTGGCACCCAATACCGATCCTGTCTCTACCTGCAAAGCCAAGCAGACCTTGATCAAGCGCAGCGAACCGCGACCACCTTTCAGGCTAAGCTGAGCGCCGCAAACTATCCGGAGATCACAACCGAACTTGCTTTTGATCAACACTTTTATTACGCCGAACACTACCATCAGCAATATCTGGCGAAGGTGCCGAACGGCTATTGCGGCATCGGTGGAACGGGCGTGTGCTATTAAAACAGGCGTATTTCGGATCGCGAAAACGACCGCTCAGCAGCTGCTGATTAAAAGTTCCTGATTACAGCAGGAACTTTTATCTAGGCATGACTGATTGTCCTTATGACAGCAGTTTTTGGTAGGCCTGATCATAACGCGCGAGCGTCTGCTCGATCACCTCATTAGGTAGCGCCGGGCCAGGCGCTTCTTTATCCCACAACCCTTGGGCAACCAGCCCTTCCGTATAGTTCCTGACGAATTGCTTGTCGTAACTATTTTGCTCTTCTCCTGGAAGCCAAGCATCAGCTGGCCAAAATCGTGAACTATCCGGAGTCAGCACCTCATCGATCAGCACAGGATCAGGTGACCCAGGCTCGAGCCCGAACTCAAATTTAGTATCGGCGATTAAGATCCCGCGCTCCCCGGCATAGGCTCGACCCTCGTTATAGATAGCAATCGAGGTATCTCGAATCGACATCATGAGGTCATTCCCAGCAATATCACAACTCTCTTCAAAACTGATGTTTTCGTCATGCCCTGATTCCGCCTTGGTGCTCGGCGTAAACACTGGCGCCTCGATCCGATCGCTGTTGACCATCCCGGCCGGTAGCGCGATACCACAAACCTGCCCAGATCTAAGGTAATCTTTGTAACCGCTGCCCGTTAAATACCCTCGAACAATACACTCAACCGGCACCACCTGATTCTTACGGCAGATCATAATTCGGCCGTCCAATACCTGGTAGTCCTGCTCAGACAATCCACTAACATCCCGAATATTGGTGCTCACCAAATGGTGACGGTAGCGCCCAGAGAAATAGTCAAACCAAAACTTTGAAATCTTAGTCAGCATCGCGCCCTTACCGGGGATTCCGTTTTCGAGGACCACGTCGAAAACACTCACTCGATCCGAAGCGATAATCAAAAGCCCCGCATCCCCATTCGGCAACGTGACGTCATAGAGGTCCCGCACCTTACCGGTTCGCTTGTTGGGAAGGGGGAGGTTGGTTTCTAGTAATGCCTGCACAATTTCACCTTTTCGCTCAAATTAATAATCTTTGTTTAGCGTTGTGAAGACAGCGCTTGATCGAAGTCTTCAAGCAAATCTTCAATCTCTTCAAT
>JAQWWC010000188.1 GCA_029249645.1 Pseudomonadales bacterium | reverse complement strand
CCAGCGATGCTGAGCGAAGAGACGTCAGCTGGCCCTAGCAACAACCCCAGATCAGAAGGGTTAATAGGGGAGGCCTCGACCTTTACCAATACTTCACCCTCGCGAGGTTCCGGCATGGGCACCGCTACAATTGAAAGCTCTAGTTTGCCAGCGCTGGTGAGTGTGGTTCGCAGTTCTTTTGATGTTTCATCGTGCATGCTATTTTCCTTTGATTGAATTTTTTTTCAGGGTAATACTTGTGAAATTGTTGGACTTTATCGCGACGCACTAGCTGGCATGAGGCACTAGCTGGCATAATGACATGCCCGCAACTGCGACAGCCTTGGGCGCATCCGAAATGCTGTGTTGGTTGCCGATCGGCGCCAAGACCGGATCGCCTTCAGCTGCCTTGCCATTTTAATTCGAGCTCATGCAGTAGACCCATTGCCAACTGGCGGCTCACGCAATCTGTTGCATCATAAAAGCTGAAGTCTCAATTGGGTAAAGACCACTTGCTTTGTATCCTCCATCAAAACTTCTTGAACGCGCTTTTGGCAACCTGACTCTGAGCGCTCTTTCGCCTGCCCTTGTTGATCCAAGGCCGCTTATGCCAATTACTGAACCACGCTATATGTTCTTAGTGATATAAGCCCTAATTCTCAAAATTCAAGGACTCAGCCAAAGCGCTTTAAAAAATTCTCAAATCGAAGCTGAACACACGCCTGAATTAGGCATGATAGCCATAAAGCGCGCGTTCCGTTGGTATCTTTGTAAGGCGCCCAAGGAATCCTTGAAAATTCCCCAAACGAGCTTTCATAACACTTCGTTCGCCAGTTCAATATAACGGGGATCAGATGATACTTGCTGTCTGTAGGCACCAGAAGCGCTCCGTAATGCCTAGGCGGCTCGATATCTGCTGGATTCGTTTACGTTTAAAACCCACATTGATACTGGTCATAGGCGGTAAATGGGACTTACCGATTCATCGGAGTGGGCTTCAAGCAAATATAATTGGACGCTTATAGATTATTGGCTGCCGGGCGAGTTCGCGGCTCAAGACTAGTCAGAGCCCAGTCAAAAATGAACTTCCTATCAGGGAATCTGACGATGGGGGCTGTGTAACGCTAAAAGACTTTTGATGAGAGCAATTGTGGCTTTAAAAGTACCCCGTAATTCCTTAAGTGCCCCTACCCGCTACCCGCATCATCATAATGATGGATCCCATGAATATTGCTCGCAAGCCCTCTAATCCGCTTATAGTCTCTTTAAATCATCGACCGATAGGCTCGAGCTAACAGCCAACTCAAGGCACCCAGACCGAGTTTTAAAACAACAATCATCAGAGCAGTTGGCATCGCTCGCTTCTGACTCAGAAGCCGAATCATTTTCTCTAAAAATGAAGCCAACACGATGGCAATGCGCGCCCGCCGGTTTCGAACCGCATCGAGAATCCCATCGGCGGATCCGTTAGAAATTTTGGCGCGTGGGTTTCCGCCCGTTGATTTACAGCGTAACGTTGACGATACGAGCGTTGCGGTCCATCACCGAAAAACGCGGCGGCTTTTACCGCCAACGTTCTGGGGAAGCGCTACGCTAGAGCATCTTTGTCTGCCCTAGAGGCCGTCGGTCTAACCAGCGCAAGGCATCGCAAGACCGACAAAGGTTGGTGCGTGAGGCGAGGCGCGCGCAACCCCTGGGGCTTGCAACCAAATCAATTAAGGTCGTAAACATGGCACCTAATTTTGAAGCACTTAGTTTAATCGCGGAAGTTGCATTAGGCATTGTGGGGTTTTCCGCAATTCTAATCGGACTAAACCGGTCCCAAGCAGGATTGAGTGAACCGGATGACTTCAGAATTCGGCTTTTGAGTTTTTCGGGGTTCGGCGCGCTGTTTGCCGCATTATTGCCCTTTGCTGCGTTTGACCTTGAGAACAGTCATCACGCGTGGCGAATCGTGACCTGGACGCTGGCCTCTTATGCGCTATTCGGGCTGATGGTATTTCCTCAGAAGATGTTGTCCCTGCGCGCTGAGGGATACGTGACGCTCTTCCCTTTACATATTTTCGCGGTTCAAACAGGCATTTTGTCGGTTGTATTTGTACTTTCAACCTTTATGGTCGTTGGCTGGATCGAAGAAAAAGCACTGTGCTATACCGTCTGCCTGCTTTTGTATTTAGCCCAAAGTTCTGTGGCTTTTTTCAGAACAATGTTCGTCAGGGTAACGTCCGACTTTGACGAGGCCTCTCCCGTTCGTGGTGAACATCGTTAGCCCTTTAGACACCACTCGATTTACGACGTGCTTCGACGCTTGGGATAAGCCACGATATTTGCGAGATCAACCATGCCAAACGCAATACCGGCTGTAGAGAAACTTGTGGCCGAGCGCTTAGAGTTGAAGAAATGTTGCTTGTTCTGTATTGGGTTGTTCTTAACGAGAGAGCTTGAAAACAACGATCTTGCCCAGCGCATTCTCAACCGTTGGAAGGTCGGCAACAATATCTGGATAGTTAGGCTCGTATTTTTGGATATAGGCCCTCATCATGGGCTGCCAGTCCGCGGGTACGATGGACGCTGTGAGTGAATAGGTATTTTCACCGAGGCGCATTTTGACAGCGGCGGCTTGACCAATCATGTTCACCCAGGTGCTCTCTGAGCGCCCGACGATGTAAAGCTCCTCTTCATATTGAGTGACCCAGATGACGACGACTCGGGGCAGGGTGCCGGCGACCCGTAATTCGATCTCGTCAACGCCAGAGGTATCAGGCCAGGTTTCGGGAGCTTCCGTCGCCGTACCACCGATGAAGAATCCCGGAACTGGGCCAACAGGCGCTATGAGAATAAAAAGGCTCAAAAGACACCCTGATATCGCCGCGGCAATCTTAATTATTTTCATAAAATTTGCTTTGAATTCCAAGGACGAGCATAGCCAATACAATCAGACTGAGGGAAACCTGTCAACTAGGTCATGCGCTGAGAGGCTGGTCAGCCTGAGCCGCATTTATTTCAATATCCACTGGCACCACCTCGGTCATGAGCAGCCGGGCGTGGGGTAGGGTGTGCGTCACAATGACTTCTGAAAACATCAGCACGAGTTTGGTAACAAGGTTTACTACTATCTTAGTCGCCGGATGCTAAGGCCGGTAAGGGCTCAGACCATACTGTTCTTGGCAAGGTTATTAAAGTTGTTTTATGAAGGGGCATGACAACAACCCTAGAGGCGTTAAATAAAAGACTTTTTGATTCTTCGTCAGCAGTCCATCAATTGGGCCTGAACCCAGCTTCCTTTTGAGTTGCCCAGTTTAGGGGCATCGATTTTGAAAGACACTGATACGCCAGAGAGCAGGTCATCCCACGCAGATGAGCATTTGTACAAAGCATAATCATCGAATCGAAACCAAGTTTACGTCGACGGTGAAATCACACCAGTAACTGGTTAGATTAAGATCAAGCCGAAGTGACAGTTACCCTCTCGGATCGGTGGTGCGCCCGAAGTAAGATGCGCCTTTGGCATTGAAGAAACCAAAGTTTTTCGCTGGATAAGGGTTATTGCGGCCAATTAGATGCGCAAACCGAGGCGGGTTTCGAGAGACAACTTCATCGCTGATAACACTATTTAGATCTTCCTGCGGTCTTACATACATCCGATTAAAATAGACTGTCATCCCGACCCGTTCGCCTGGCATTGTCCTAGCTCCCGCGCTGTGCCAAAGGTTTCCATTAAATACCGCCACGGAGCCTTTCTTTGCTTCCATGGGTATTGCCTGTTTGATTGCACCGGGAGACGGATTATTCTGCCGTTTATGCGAACCAGGAATCACCAAGGTAGCGCCGGATTCAAGTGAAAAATCATCCGTTACCCACATCATGTTACTCGCCACTGGGGCTGCAGGAATCGGCTCTGGTACCATTGGAGAATCCGTGTGCATCCCCTGAGGTGGATCTCCCTCACACCTAACATGACCATGGTTACTGCTAATCTGGCAACTCTCCCCCATCAGATAAGTGATTAGCGCCAAAGGCTTTTCAGCCATTACCGCTTCTTCAAATATCCTGCCGCGGGCCAATAGCCAAGCAACAAGGTAACTACTACCTTTCGGGCCGGATAATGGAATGCGCTTACCCGCGGCGCGATCTTCTTCGCCGAGTCGTAATATAGTTTCCCGTAACGCATCAAAGAACGCGAGGGGCTTAACATTTTCTAAGATCGTGTAACCATATAGCTCAAGTTCCAAGACATTGCGCTCAAGACCAAGCCGAATAATCTCATCGCGCATCCTGTCTAAGCGCTTGTGCGACTCAATCATGGTTGGATGTCGCTGATCTGTGTCACCTAATTGTTTTTGGCTTGCCATAACCCGAACCTTTAAATTGATTATCGATCAATGAGAAAGATCGCTTTTTCGTCACAACTGCTCACCGTGCTAAATTAACGCGCTTGCACAAAATGCGCTAGTCTCGCAATCCGTCAGTACATCTGACGTAACCAAATGCCCTGCAG
>JAQWWC010000187.1 GCA_029249645.1 Pseudomonadales bacterium | reverse complement strand
ACTTCAGTTTTTATGATGCAACAGATTGCGTGAGCCGCCAGTTGGCAATGGGTCTACTGCATGAGCTCGAATTAAAATGGCAAGACAGCTGAAGGCGATCCGGTCTTGACGCCGATCGGCAACCAACACAGCCTTTCGGATACGCCCAAGGCTGTGGCAGTTGCTGGCATATCATTATGCCAGCTAGTGCGTCGCGATAAAGTCCAACAATTTCACAAGTATTACCCTGAAAAAAATTCAATCAAAGGAAAATAGCATGCACGATGAAACATCAAAAGAACTGCGAACCACACTCACCAGCGCTGGCAAACTAGAGCTTTCAATTGTAGCGGTGCCCATGCCGAAACCTAGCGAGGGTGAAGTATTGGTAAAGGTCGAGGCCTCCCCTATTAACCCTTCTGATCTGGGGTTGTTGCTAGGGCCAGCTGACGTCTCTTCGCTCAGCATCGCTGGATCTGGCGACAACACCGTCGCGAGTATGGATGTCCCTGATGCCATGATGCCTGCAATGCAAGCAAGGCTCGATGCGGCGCTACCAGTCGGTAACGAGGGGGCTGGCGTGGTTATCGCAGCTGGCGCGGGCGCAGAACACATGGTTGGTAAAACCATCGGTGTCGCTGGTGGCGCAATGTACTCACAGTATCGATGCGTACCTGCGGCAAGCTGCATTGTGATGAACGAGGGTACGACCTCCGCTCAGGGCGCCTCCTGTTTCGTGAACCCCCTGACAGCGCTTGGCATGGTAGAAACCATGAAGGCGGAAGGCCATACCGCGCTTGTGCACACGGCTGCCGCTTCAAATCTGGGAAGGATGTTAGTGAAAATTTGTTTGGCAGATGATGTACAGCTGGTCAACATCGTCCGCAAGAAAGAACAAGTAGAGCAGCTTAAAGCTTTGGGCGCCGTACATGTCGTAAATTCTAGCGACCCAACCTTCCAAGAAGATCTAGTACAAGCTCTTGTCACAACCGGTGCAACGCTTGCCTTCGACGCAACTGGTGGCGGCAAACTTGCCGGCCAGATACTAACCGGCATGGAAATCGCTGCGAATAAGAGTGCAGAGGGGCACAGCATTTACGGCTCAACCACCTTTAAACAGGTTTACATCTATGGCGGCCTAGATCGAACGCCCACAGTGTTGAATCGATCATTTGGCTTGGCCTGGAGTCTCGGCGGATGGTTGCTCACCTATTTTATCCAGAAGATTAGTCCGGAAGCGTTCGCCGCTTTGCGCCAGCGCGTCGCAGACGAAATCACCTCTACCTTTGATAGTCACTACACCAAAGAGATATCCCTAGTGGATGTGCTAAGCGAAGACGCCATAAAAGCCTATTCAAAACAGGCAACTGGTGAAAAGTTTTTAATCAGACCGCATCAGTAACCATGCTTAGTGCGTTCTGAGCCTAGAGGTCAGGGCGCACCTAATCGCAGACGAAGACCTAAGGAGTAAGCACGCTATCTCTAACTTTCTAAAACCGGGAGACGATTTTCCTGCCATCTCCCTGAATTTGGCGGGAGGCGGCACCTTTTCTTTGCCGGACGACCTTAAAACACCAATGACCATCGCTTTGTTCTATCGCGGTCATTGGTGACCCTACTGCCGCCGGCTTTTAGCCGGCTATGAAGAACGCCGTGCCGCGTTCTTAGCAGAGGGCGTCAGCATTATTGCTGGGACGGTTGATACAAAGGAACAAACAGCTGATGTGTCTCGCGATTGGGGGTTTCCGGTAGCGTACGGCATGACGCGCGCCGACGGAGACGCGATGGGATCCTGGTGGGAGGAACGCCGTGATCATATTCAACCCAGCGAGTTTGTGATTACCAAAACCGGCAAAGTCATGATGTCGACCTACAGCAACTCTCCAATCGGGCGTATGGATCCAGAGGAAGCGTTAACCCTTATTCAGTTCCTGAATGCGCAGCGCGCTAGGACTAAGAAGGATTAATTGTATTTAAAAGTACGGACTGCCCTTGGACAAGAGCGCCATCCTCACTTCCGCCGCTGCAACGCCTGCCTAGTCGATTTACGCCTGGACACGGGAAATAAGCAGCCTTAGCGAGGCCGTGGGGTCATTGGGCGCTCGCCGCTTCACCCACACGCGCGGTTAAGCGTTCATCGCAAAACCCACCTACAGATCGCCAACCCCCCAACGAATTCCTCGGCGCAGCAACTCGTAGTAGACCGGATTATTCCAAGACCCCCGTACTACAGGCACAACATCCACCATCGGTTTCATGTCGTGCTTGCCAGTGCAATGACCTAAAGAAAGATACAGCACCTCGCCTTCGCCAAAGGGGTGCAAGTACATCTGCGGCTGACTGTCCCGATCGGTACCGTAATTCGATTGCACGTAGCCTGCTGAGGGTTGATTGTAGGTCGCTTCAAGCAAGACAGTTTGCTCCCCGATCGGCTCGCAGTAATAAGGCTCTTCATCCTGCACCTCGAAATCGTCGATTCCAGCGGTTAAAGGATGATCGACGTCAGTAACCCGTACTTCGAAACTGGTGTTTGAAGGGTGGGCCACAAACCGACTCCCAAGCATCGCCATAAATTCAGGCGCAAGGTCCGGGGTATCAGGTTTACCGTTAACGAACTCGATGAGGGCATTGGTTGCGTGCAAGGCAAACCAGCGACCGCCCGCTTTTAGATACTGCGCCAATCCCGCCTGCTGGGCCAAGCTGGGCCTTAGGTCACAGGTATAGGTAATCAGCAGACCCGCATTCTGAATTGCCTCAATATCACTAAAGTCTTCGGCCACTCGCGTGTGGATGTCCTCGTTTTCAGCCAGTAACTTTAAAATTTCAAGGCGAGCGAAATTGGTATCGTGATATTTCGCATTACAGACAAGATAAACATCTACCTTCTGGTTGTTTTGCATAGACGCGTTCCTTTTTATATTAATTTTGCGCAACCATCATGCTCGATGACCTTTGTGATTTGCGATGTTTCCTGCCTACGGTTAACCCACCCGATCCAGCAAGTGCCCCAATATCGCGCCTAAAAGGCACCTTCTACCATTCTTCTGAATCCGGAATCAGATACCCCTTCTCATCTCGAAACTCCGGACCCGTAACCCTTGCACGACTGTCACCAAACGGCGCATCGCGCGCAGCCAGCGCGGCCCGCAAACCTTCGTTGGCAATCTGTTTAAAAACGTCCTTTGCTGCCTGAGCAGTGTGCGCCCGAGCATCATTTTCGGCAGCGAGTCGTTGCAGTACCTGAGCGCCCATGAGCTCCATCCCAACATTCACAATGCGCTTATTGGTCGAAAGCATTTCTGCATCGATCCAAGATAAACGATCCGCTAGACCTTCAACCTCTTGTTCTAAATAAGCGTCCGGCACCGACTTCAAAACCAAGCCAATTTTTGCTGCATCCGCGCCGCTGATCGTGTCCCCAGTCAACAACAGTCGCTTAGTCCATTGCGGGCCAATGTGATACAGCCACATCTGGTTCGGCGCCGCTCCCATATTTCTTAAGGCACTGTAGCCAAAGCTTGCGGTATCCGAGCAGATCAGCAGATCGCAATACAGCGCGAGATCTGTGCCGCCGGCATAACAGTGTCCATGAATCTGAGCAATCGAGGGTTTATGCATTTCGGTTAAGGTCCGCAGGCAACGCTGGAACCGCTCTATGTGCCAAGCATCATCGTCCATCCCTCGACCTTTGCGGCGATCAACGCCGTCGTGCCCAACTGAGCGCGACGGCGTGAGGTCGTAGCCCGAACAAAAAGAGGTGCCGGCACCTTTTAAAATGACACAATGCACAGCCTTGTCGTCATCGGCTTCCCACAAAGCCGCGCGCAACTCCTCTACCAGCTCGATCGATAAGGCATTGCGCTTTTCAGGACGATTGAGCGTGATCCGCGCTCGACCCCGTTCGACTTCATAGGTGATGTGTTCGAAAACTTGCCTTACCATCTGCCCCCCTATTAATTCATGTGTTTCTGATATGCTAACACCAAAACGGGAGGGAAAATTTGATGTCAACATCCGGATTGCATCGACCGATCACCGAACAAGAAAAACACGATTTTCACCGTGATGGCGCCGTCCTTATAAAAGGTGTCTTGGCAAGTCACTGGAACGCCCTGCTCGAGGAAGGCCTCGAGTTCACACAAGCAAACCCCGACGGCATGTCCGCTGGGGTCGCCATGCCTCTGCGCATCGATCAGTTTCCAGCCTCACACTCGCCGTGCCTTGACCAACTCATGAAGACATCCCCGATCTCTGAGATCGTTGGATCGGTGCTTGAGGCCCCCGTTCGCTTTTATATGGATCAGATGTTCTATAAACCCGCAGGAAAGGTCTTTCCAAGCGCCTGGCATCAGGACACAAGTTACTACAACATTGATGGCCATCAACTGGTTAGGGCTTGGGTTTGTGCAGACCCGGCGCCGCGAGACGTCAGCATCGAAGTTATCCGCGGCTCGCATCGATGGAACGTGACCTATCGGCCACCAGTTGGCCTCGACCCAAAAGCGGACCCTGTGGGCGCCGCTAAACTCGAGCAAGCGCATGCCGCCGGCGAAATTCTGATTGGTCGCGAGGCCCATGAACAATGGACCTACTTTGATTCCTTTTTAGACCCAAGCCTGCCAGTGCTACCCGATATTGAAGGACACCGTGAATCCTTCGAAATTCTCGGCTGGGAATACGAGCCGGGCGACGTGCTGTTGTTTCATGGTCACATCTTGCATTCGGCCCGGGGCGGCGCAACCTTACCCCATTCGAGGCGCGCCCATGCCTCGCTGTGGGCAGGTCCAGATGTGCACTACCTGCGTAGGCGCAGCCAAGCCATTCCTGATCCCCTGAAGCTGTATGACCATCATCCGCAAGACGGCCAGCATTTGTCTGACTTTCCTGAGGTCTTCCCGGTTGCTTGGGCGCCGACCGACTGAGAAGGCGCGCCAACACAGTCGCCCGACCTCCAGTTGATGAGGATTGCGTTAGCGACTTGATCCCGGCCTGTGCAGACTCATTAAAACCGCAAAGACTAACTCGGCACGTCTCTCGAGGTGGTGAACCCAAGACTATCTGCGCGCCCTTCTAACTCGATCCTTCACAGGGTTATCAGGTTTAACATGGCGCCCCGCAAGGCTCGTCCTGCTCGCACATCCGACAGGCTTCGACGCTCGATATTCGGGTGCTTCGGCGCTTGAGTGTCTGAATGCTTGAACGCTTGGCCGTTTGAGCGTTTGAGCGTTTGAGCGTTTCAGAGTTTCAGAGTTTCAGAGTTTCAGAGTTTCAGAGCTTGG
>JAQWWC010000186.1 GCA_029249645.1 Pseudomonadales bacterium | reverse complement strand
CTGCCGGCAATGCCGGCAAACACAGACTGAATCTGGCACCCCGCCATCAACTCTGCTTCTTCGATCGCGCGTTGGATCGACTGCACCGTGGATTCAATATTAACCACCACGCCTTTTTTCAAGCCCTTAGAACCGTGACTCCCTAGACCAATAATCTCTAACCTGCCCTCAGGATTGATCTCTCCAACAATGGCGACTACTTTCGATGTTCCGATGTCGAGGCCCACAATAATGCGATTTTTGTTAGCATTGCTCATAGCTTGTTACCCTCTAATGAATTTTGGTGCGTCGTTAGGAGAACCTCTGTTGTTGGAATCGGACCATTAATCGCAACGCCATCGGTATAACGCGCGTCGATTCGCGTGTTGGTTGGATCAACCCCCATCCGTTCGAGCCGGTTGATCACAACAACCGAGCGTTGCAATCTCTCGCTGATATCATTGCTGCCCAGCAAAACTTGCCAACCCGCTCGAAGCTCAAACGCAACGGCGCCCCTCGCTCTCACCTCAACCATTTCAATCAGAAAGTCCGGTAGCGCACGCCGTATTTCTAGATATCGCCGCATGACTTCATCTACCTGATCCTCAGGCCCATAAAGATGCGGCAAATCAATGCCCGCATGAAACGTCGACTGGAAGGCAACGCCTTCTTTATTTATGAAAGCGGTTTCATTCCAATAAGCGATCGCTCGCTCAGGATGGACGCTAATGGTTAACTCGTCGGGCCAATTGAATTGCACTTCGGCCGCAGCAACCCAGGACAACGCCTCAACTCGGGCTCTCACGTCATCAATATCACTCAGCGCATCCTCCATCGCTAACACAACCTGTCTAATTTGATCGCGCTCGCCCTCGCCAACGTCACCGGCAATCACCATGTACCGAAGACCGCTCGCCCCATTAGGCTCCGTTGCAGCCTGCACCGAGGGCATCATTATCAGCAGCATCAAGGCAGGCAGGACATGACGGGATAGGCCGAACGGCACCCTATGACAAATCATGCCACCACCTCACAGCGGTAAAGACTTGCCAAGTCAAATGCCAACGTCGCAGTCTCGCCCGCCCCTTGCGTCAGCACGACATCTGCTTCTTGGATGCACTGATTGAGCACCTCGGTCGCCATCGACAGCTCGGACAACCAATGCAACTCTGAAAGCCCACGGGCCTTAAGTTTTCGATGAAGGTCAGCGCCCGTTGCGCCCGGAATGACGGCCTCGCCTGCCGCATAAACTTCGGAAATCAGTAATACATCGACCAAAGCTAATACCTCAATAAATTGATCGAACAGCTCAGCCGTACGAGAGTAACGATGAGGCTGATACACCATGACCAATCGGCGTCCCGGCCAACCTTTGCGCACTGCCTCGATGGTCGCCCGCACCTCATTAGGATGGTGACCATAATCATCGATCAACAAAAATTGCCGCTGAGTTATTGCACATTGACCATGCACCTCGAACCGTCGTCCAACACCAGAAAACTGTTTGAGGCCCTGACAAATCGCTTCGTCGGCTATTCCTTCATCCGTCGCAACCACAAGCGCCGCCACCGCGTTCAGAACATTGTGCCGGCCCGGCATGCCAAACTCGATCGACAAGATTGGATGCGGCGCTGGTCGAATAACATCAAACCGGCTGTATTGTTCTTTTTGAACCCAGTTCACCACCTGATAGTCAACCTCATCCGAAAAACCATAGGTCGTGACCGGCCGCATCATGCTGGGCAACAACGAGGCAACCATCGCGTCGTCTTCGCAGGCCACGACCAAACCGTAAAAAGGCAAGTTGTGAATAAACGCGAGAAACGCCTCTTTGAGCTTGGAAAAACTGCCCTCGTAGTTCGCCAAATGATCCCGATCAACATTCGTTAAAACGACCACCATGGGTTGAAGGTGTAAAAAGGAGGCGTCGCTTTCATCGGCTTCAGCGATCATGTAATGACTTGATCCCAGCTGCGCATTACTGGCCGTACGATTCAAAAGCCCACCAATAATAAAGGTGGGATCTAGGCCTGCTTCGGCAAAAATCGAGGCAATCAGGCTCGTCGTGGTCGTTTTGCCATGGGTTCCTGCAACTGCGATACCATGTCGGTAACGCATCAGTTCAGCCAACATTTCGGCGCGACGTATAATCGGCGTTCGCAGCCGCCTGGCTTCATTCAGCTCCGGATTATCAACATCAATCGCACTTGAAATCACGACCACATCGGCGCCTTGAACGTGCTGGCAAGCATGCCCTTTAAAGAGCTGAGCACCCTGTTTTTGGAGCCGCTCGGTGACATCGGACGCGTTCAGGTCTGAGCCTGAGACAACATAGCCTTGGTTTAGCAGCACTTCAGCGATCCCACACATACCCGCGCCACCGATCCCCACAAAATGGACGTGATTGATACGGCGCATGGCGCGTCCTGAACCCGGATTCAAAACATTACTTTGCATGGCGAGCCGCCTTGGTTTTCTTTGGCACCGCAGGCGCGAGACGACATTCCCAATCAAGGCGCAGCAACAAGCCGAGCATCACCAATGACACCAACAAGCTGTTACCACCAAAACTCATAAAAGGCAGGGTCAATCCTTTCGTGGGCAGCAGCCCCAGGTTCACCCCCAAGTTAATCAACGCCTGAACACCGATCAGCATTGAGATACCGGTCGCAAGATTACCGTGGAACGCAAACCCAGATTGATAGCAACGTTTTCCAATCAGCAGCCCTTGGATCACCAAAACACTGAAGCCAATCAGCACCAAAAGCGCGCCGGCAATACCGAGTTCCTCGACCACAATTGAAAACAAAAAGTCGGTATGCGCCTCCGGTAAGAAAAAAAGCTTTTGAACGCTATTGCCCAAGCCAAGTCCAAACCATTCCCCTCGCCCAATCGCAATCAGCGCCTGCGTTAATTGATAACCACCTTCAAACTGATGCGCCCACGGGTCTGTGAAAGAAATCAACCTGGCAAGGCGATACGGCTGAAGCACGATCAAAACGACCACCAATAGCCCACCGGAGAACAGCGTCGGCAAGAAGTAGCGCATTGGAACCCCGGCGAAAAACAGCATCGCCAACACCGCAGACATCATCACCACACAGGCCCCAAAGTCCGGCTGTAGCAATAACATACCAACCAGCAGACCGGTCAACCCCAGCGGGAGTAAATAAGCGGATAAGCGCTCTTGGTATCGCGCTGTGGGGCTTGCAAGATAGGACGCGAGGAAGACCACCGCGAATAATTTGACGAATTCAGAGCCCTGCAGCGTAAAAAACCCGAGGGGTATCCAGCGCGTTGCACCGTTCACTTCACGACCTACGCCGGGAATCATTACGAGCACCAATAACATGACCGAAAAAACGTAGAGCACCCAACCGAGCCGCTGCCAAACCCGAATCGGCACAATCAGCGCACCCAGCATACCTGCCAGACCAAGACCCAAAAAAGCGACGTGTTTGCCCGCGAGATAAAGCGGATGGCCATAGTTCCTAGCTGCGACTTCGGAGGATGCTGACGTCACCATGATCAAACCGAGCATCAATAAAAGACCTGCCGATAACACAACGGTTAGGTCCACTGGACTACCCTCGCTGGAGATCAAAGTATTGAGACGAATCGCGCTCATGCGGCCCGCCCCATAATCAGCGCCTCAAATCGATCACCCCGAGCTTCATAACTCGCAAACTGATCAAGGCTGGCGCAAGCAGGTGACAATAAAATGACATCGCCCTCGTCAGCCAGCTGGACCGCTCGTTGAACCATACGATCGAAATCGGAATAGATCTCGGAGACCACGAATGGCGCCAGGCTATCAGCCAACATCGCGCCCGCGTCGCCGTAGACCAAAACTCGTTTAAGGCTGGGGAGCTGCGTTACTTGTTGAACAAGCTCAGAAAAATCTGCCGCCTTGGCTTGCCCGCCGAGCAACAAAATCATTGGCCCCACGGATTCAAAATCGCTTAACGCCGATTGGGTCGCACCAATATTCGTCGCTTTTGAATCGTTAACCCAGGTTCTACCATCGTGTAACTCAATGCGTTGACAGCGATGTCGGAGGCCAGAAAATTGGCATAAATCGACTAGCATCTGATTCAAGTCGAGGCCAAGACTGTTACCGATCGCAAGGGCAGCCAAGGCATTCATCCAATGGCTCTTACCATTGAGTTTCAGATTACAAACCGCAAGCAATGCATCTTGTCCTCGGGCGAGGAAGATCTGCCCCTCGCGGTCAATCAATCCAAATTCAGCATCATCTTGTGGATGCTTATCGGAGAATAATTGTACCTTCTGGCTCTCTTTTGCGGCGGCATAGTCCGCGAGTTCACGATGAACCACACTATTCTCAGCAGCCGAAAAAATATGTGATTTGGCCGCATAGTAATCATCGACCGTTTGATAGCGATCCAAATGGTCAGGGCTAAGATTGAGTAACGCCCCAACCTTTAACGGCAGCTGAGTTGACAATTCGAGCTGGTAACTTGACAGCTCCAGAACGTAACAGCTCGCCGCGTTATCCAGCAAATCTAGGCTGGGCGCACCGATATTGCCGCCAATCCGAACAGACGACAGCTGCTGGCTTGCGAGAAAACCTACGAGGGTCGTGACGGTTGTTTTCCCATTCGAGCCAGTGACACCAATCATTGGCGCTTGGGCCTGCTGCGAGAACAGATTGATATCATTGGTTAAGATCACACCTTTTCGTCGAGCATCAGCAAGAGCCGGCAAAGCCAAAGGGACCCCGGGGCTGATATACCAGTGCGCCCCGGATTGCGGTACAAGCTGACCAATCGACTGCACGGGCTTGTCGTACCCCATTTCCTGGAGCACCTGCCTTGCCCGGTCCGAGATTCGATCCTCACCCACAATAAAGTCAATTCCCTGTTGTGTTAAAAATCTGGCAACCGACAATCCGGTTTGTCCAAGACCAATCACAACTGAGACTAAGTGCGTACTCATGACATCCTGCTCCGCTGCATCAATTCCGCCGCAACGATCGCCTCATCGTTGAACGGATAGCGGACGCCTTGAATCTCTTGATACTGCTCATGTCCTTTACCGAGAATGACAACCACGTCCCCCGGTTCTTGCAGGGTTAAGGCCCGCTGGATGGCCGCCTTGCGATCAGTCAGACAGTTAGCTGGATCCAACGGGACGACGAGGTCTCGGCACATATCATCGATAATCGACGATGGGCTCTCCGATCGTGGATTATCACTGGTAAACAGACAAAGATCGCTGTGCTGGACCGCCGCGTCTCCCATCAAAGGTCGCTTGCCTGGATCCCGATCGCCACCACAGCCCAGCACACAAATTAGCCGCCCCTGACAATGTAGCCTGAGCGACAGCAACACCTGGGTTACAGCATCAGGGGTATGGGCAAAATCAATGAGTACCATCCGATCTGCATGAGGCACCCGCTGTAGCCGGCCAGGTGGCGGCTGACAATTGGAAAGCGCCGCGCCCATATCCTCGAGTTCAACGCCATACCAATAAAGCAGGCCCGCCACCGCCAGTAAATTGCTGACATTGTGCCGCCCAAGCAACGCGCTCCGTACAATTGTGGTGCCAGCTGGGGTACACAATCTAAATTGAACGCCCGCCGCCTGAAATTGCACTTCTTCGGCGCGGATCAAGGCAGCCGGCACGTTCATTTGACTAAAGCCCAACACTTGCGGAACCTGCACTGCTTGCGCCAAGCCGGCCAGCCAAGGGTCATCTAAATTCAAGAGCGCGCACTGCAACCCTTCCCACTGCAGTAACTTGGCTTTAGCTTCACGATAACTTGCCATGTCACCGTGGTAGTCAAGGTGATCGCGCGTGACATTGGTAAACACACCAGCGTGGATCGTGGTGCCCGTTAGACGGCCTTGTACGAGGCCGTGCGATGACGCTTCGATGAGCGCTATATCGGCACCCGCATCCAGCATGGATTTAAGCGATGATTGAATGACTACCGCATCCGGCGTTGTGAGCCCAGAATCCAAAAGGTCCGTCAAGAATCCTTGTCCAAGCGTCCCAATAATGCCCGCCGAGCGCTTCAGATAAGCAAGCGCGCTTGCAGCCATATAAGTCACGGAAGTTTTACCATTGGTCCCGGTCACAGCAACCGTCGTCAAATGTTTCGAAGGCTCTCCATAAAAACGATTCGCCATATTACCGATCTCGCCCGCCAGGTTCGGCACCTCAATCACGGGGACCCCTATGTCGTCTTGGGACGACGCCGAATCACAGAGTACGGCGCACGCGCCAGCAGCAACCGCATTTTTGATAAAACAGCGACCATCATGTGCGGTACCCTGCAGGGCGATGAAGACCTGTCCGGGCTCGACGCGCCGACTATCTAACGCAATACCCGTTACTGCAATATCCGGCAGGTCAATCCTTGGCACCAATGCGCGTAAGGAAGCGCTCATCACACCGCCTCCCGAGTGTCAGTGGGTGGCACACTCAGCAATCGCAACACATTCGACATGACTCTAGAAAAAATCGGCGCCGCGATGCTGCCGCCACCAACCTGTTCGGTTTTCGGCTCATTGATCAAAACCACGCCCACAAACCTTGGTGAATATTGCGGCGCGAACCCTGCGAAAAATGCAATATGCCGCGTATCGTCGTAACCATTTTCACCGATTTTCCGCGCTGTTCCGGTCTTGCCACCAACATCATAGGATTCAATCGCAGCTTTTTGGCCAGTGCCTTCGGTGATCACGCGTCCGAGCATGCTTTGCAGCTGCAGGGCAATCCGCGCATTCATCACCCGCTGACCTTCCGATACCTGACCGGCAATCAGTGAGACATCTCGTTTGATGCCGCCGGATGCTATGGTGCTATAAGCCGATGCAAGCTGAAGCGGGGTCACGGTCAAACCATAACCATAGGCAAAGGTCACACGCTCAATGTCCTTCCATCGGCGACGGTTGGGTAGAAACCCACTGCTTTCCCCCGGGAAGCCAACCCCCGTGACCTCACCAAAGCCCAAGGTTTGGAACTGCTTCCAAATATCATATTCGTTAAGACTGAGCGCGAGCCGGCTAATCCCAACCTGACTGGAATACGCCAAGATGCCGCCCAAATCCAAGGTTCCCCGATTACGAGGATCCTTTATGACAGCATCATCAACTTTCAAGAACCCTGGACTGGTATCGATCGTGTAACCCACATCGAGACCCGACTCTAATGCAACCGCAACCGTAAAAGGCTTAACCGTTGAGCCTGGCTCAAAGACATCGGTCACCGCTCGATTCCGCACTGACGAGAGATCTAACTGAATACGATTATTGGGGTTGTAAGACGGCTGATTCGCCATCGCCAGTACTTCGCCGGTTTGAACGTCCAAAAGCACAAAAGAACCCGATAGTGCCTCGTATTGTGCGATCGCTGATTTGAGTTCCCGATAAGCCAAGAACTGCAGGCGTTGATCAATCGAAAGCCTTAAATTCCGACCCGGGACCGCCTCAGCTACCGGCATAATATCCCGAACAATTTCACCATAGAGGTTTTTAAGAACCTTCTTTTTGCCCGGTTTTCCACTCAACCAGTCATCGAAGGACAGCTCAATGCCTTCCTGGCCAACATCATCAATATTGGTAAAGCCCACAACATGCGCCGCGATTTCACCCCCGGGGTAGAAACGGTGATACTCCTTTTCACCATAAACGCCCGGCAATCCAAGACTGAGGATGGCATCGGCTTCGGACGGCTTAGCGCGGCGTCGAAGGTAGACAAAGTTACGACTTTCGGCGCGGCGCATTTTAAGTGTGAATTCATCAACTGAGACCCCGAGCCCGGTCGATAGCTCGGTGAGACTTTGCAGGTCGTCTGGGAGCTCCGATGGGTTTGCCCAAAGCGAGACAACCGGTGAACTCACCGCTAGAGGATTATCGCGGCGGTCCAAAATCATGCCGCGGTGCGCATTGATCCGCTCCATTCGAATCGTTCGGGCATCACCCTGATCTTGAAGAAAGTCTTTTTCAGACATTTCAATATAGATCAGTCGTCCAGCGCCGCCTGCCATCAATAGCAAAAACAAGAGCGCCGCCAAATGGATTCTGAAGGCAGGGGTCATTCCTGGTCTCCATCAACGCTGGCAGTTTGCAAAAGCCGCGGCGAGCGACGCATCAAAACCAAATTAGCTTGACGCGGCGTCTGCATGTGCAGCTCCTCCCGTGCCAGTTGGTCGACTCGGTTGTAACCGGCCCAGGCGCTTTGCTCAAGCAATAACCGCTCGTACTCGCTATCCAGATTATCGCTGACATGCTCTTCAACTTGAATTCGGCTGTAGAGCGCTCGAGTTTCATGAGATACCAAAATAACGCCTACACTCGACGCCAAAAGAAAAACCAGGAGCACCATGACGCGTCTTGGCCAGCCACCGCCAAACCAGCTCAAACATTGCAGCACTAACGGTTGAGCGCTCACGCAATTTTCTCCATCGCACGCATGACCGCGCTACGGGCCCGCGGGTTCAGCGCCAATTCTGGATTCTGCGCGCGCCACTTGCCGAGAGAGCGCACTGGTCGCTGAATCTGATGATCGAAAATTGGGAATTTGGACGGGTAGGGATCGTTCTTTTCTTGCTGTTTGATGAACCGCTTAGCGCGACGGTCTTCTAACGAATGAAAACTAATCACAACCAGGCGCCCACCCATTTCCAGCAAATCAGGCGTTGCTGCCAAGCATTCATCAATGTCCTTGAGCTCTTGATTCACCTGAATCCGGACCGCTTGAAACACCCGAGTTGCCGGATGCTTATTGGGATCATGGCTCGGCGAAACTTTAGCTACCAACTGCGCCAAATCTTGAGTCGTTTGCAGCGGCGCGACAGCTCTTGCAGCAATGATCCCTCGCGCAATCCGTCGCGCATGCCGCTCCTCGCCATAATCCTTCAGCACTACGGTAATCTCGGACTCAGAGGCCCGGTTGAGCCACTCTGCCGCGGTTTCGCCGGCGGTATTATCCATTCGCATATCTAACGGGCCGGGCTTGCCAAAACTAAACCCTCGTTCCGCAACATCCAATTGATTCGAGGACACGCCGAGATCGAGCAATATCCCATCGACTTTATCAACCGAAGAAGCCGCCACATGATCTTTAATTTGCGCAAAAGATCCTTGAACAATCGAAACCCGAGCATCGTGCCCCATGCTAGATTGGGCCACCGCGATCGCCTCTGGATCTTTGTCAATTACCATTAATCGCCCTTGATCTGAGAGCTTGCTCAAGATTGCTGCCGAATGCCCACCACGGCCAAAAGTACAATCGATGTAAAAGCCATCTAATCGATGCACCAAGACATCGACCGCCTGTTCGAGCATTACAGGAATGTGCGTCATGACGCCTCGACCTAGAGTGAAAGTGATTGCAATTCATCCGGCATACCGCCTTCTGACTGCACTTCAAGCCATTGATCTCGTCGAGCGCTCCACGTGGCCTCATCCCACAATTCCAATTTATTGCCTTGACCTAACAAAACCGTGTGTTTGTTCAGGCCGGCGTATTCTCTGAGCGGCGGCGTAATTAAAATACGACCGTTTTTGTCCATGGGGATGTCGGTGGCGTGACCAATCAAAAGACGCTGCACCCGTCGTGCAGCCGTGTTAAAACTCGGCAGCGATTCGACCTTTCTTTGGATATCTTCCCAGGCAGGCTGCGGGTAAATCAGCAAGCAGCGCTCCTCAGTATCGATGGTAACCACCACAGCACCCCGACAAGATTCCAAAATCTCATCGCGATAGCGCGTCGGTACCGTCAGGCGACCCTTCGCATCCATGTTGACCTGGTTAACCCCTCTGAACACTGCCTTGATCCCTTAGATTTAAGTTGCCCACTAAACTCCACAAATACCCACATTTGTGCACTTCGAACAATAAAAAGACCCGCCTATGATGTCAAGCAGGTAGAATCGAAATTTCTCTAGGTTTCACAAGGGTTTAGGTAAGGTTCGGAATCTGGAAATGCGTTTGCAGATACTTCGTCATTTTGAACAGGCAGATGAAGACCTAACTTAATGTAGATTATTAAGTTATAGAGCTTTTATATCTTTTTGGAATATCAAAACAGAAATGGGTGGGAGTTAGCAATAAGCCGGGTTCTGTCGAGGATAATCATTCATCTGTGATGTCTGTCGCCAAACACCTATAGCAACCTACCCGAACTCACCTGCGGGCCGCAGTCATCGAGTTCCTATTTGGTCTTGCTCCGAGTGGGGTTTACCTTGCCACAACTGTTACCAGCCGCGCGGTGCGCTCTTACCGCACCATTTCACCCTTACCAAGAAAACTTGGCGGTTTTCTTTC
>JAQWWC010000185.1 GCA_029249645.1 Pseudomonadales bacterium | reverse complement strand
ACTGATGGGTGCTCGGCCAAAAGCTTGAGCAGCTCTAGTCGGGCATAATCAATATCATGATAGTCGCCTGCGGCAACCAGATAGGCCTTGAGGGCTGTTTCTGACATGGGATAACTCCGATTGGTCTAGTATTGAATTCGCTTGGTCATGCCGCCATCGATCACAACGTTTGTGCCCGTTGTAAACCCGCCGAGTGGGCTGATTAATAGCGCGGCTTGTGCGGCGATTTCCTCTGCGGAACCCAGACGGCCCAGCGGGATTGTTGCAAGCGTGGAATCATAAAAAGCTGTCATGCCCTGCTTGATCTTGTCCCATGAACCGCCTTCTACAAAAATCGGCCCTGGGCTGATCGCATTAACGCGAATACCTTTCGCGCCTAATTCCTGAGACAGTGCGCCCGAGTAATTGAGCAGACCAGCTTTCATTGCATTGTAAGGTCCGGCGTTCATGAAGTGCTCCAAAGCGGCAGTCGTTGAAATCATGACGACGCTGGCATTGGCGGATTTTTCAAAGAAAGGTTTGCACGCTTCGACGCCGTGGACCGCAGATAAGATGTTGTAGTTGAACTGAGAGATCCAGCCTGCATCGCCGGGCGCGTTACCGCCGGAAACGTTCGAGACAAAGGCATCGATTCCGCCAAGTTCTTCCCCAACAGAATTAATCCATGCGGCAAACGCATCGCCATCAGCAACGTCGAGGGCTTGCCCGGTGACCTTTACGCCTTTAGCGGACAACGCTTCAACTGCACTACTAACGTCATCAGCGCTTCGAGCACAGATCGCAATATTGCAGCCTTCTCCCGCCAGGGTTTCAGCGATGGCGCGCCCAATACCTTTTGTGCCGCCCGTGATAACGACGTTGTGTCCGGTGAGTTTTAAATCCATTCTGTGCTCCTAGGTTGATGTTGCGGTTTAAATTTTTTGCAGGTTTACGGTTCTGGGTCAGTCGATTACGGGTTCACCATAACGCCGCCATCTACCGCTAAGCCATGGGCAGTAATAAATGCTGCTTCAGCAGTAAGCAGGAAATTGATCGCGTTGGCAATATCTTCCGGTTGTCCGAGTCGGCCAATCGCAGATTTCTTGGTCCAGAACTCGGTGAAGGATGGGTCCGCTGCAATTGCGGGCGCTGTAATACCAGTTGCGATGGCGCCCGGTAAAATATAGTTGGCGGTGATGCCAAAAGCCCCAAGTTCTAAAGCCAGCGTTTTGGTTAAACCTGCGACAGCGTGCTTGGACGTGGTGTAGGCGCCCATGCCTGGCCCAGCAAGATAAGACATGATTGAGCCAATGTTCACAATGCGGCCGCGGCGGCTTTTCTTTAAATGAGGGATAGCTGCTCGAGAAAGTTTAAACACAGCCTTTAAATTAACGTCTAGGATTCTATCCCAGGCATCATCTGTCATGCGCTCGACATCGCTGCCCCCGACCATGCCGGCATTGTTGATCAAAAAGTCGAGTTGACCGAAGTGATCCAAGGCGCAGGCAATGATGCCTGCCGGGCTGCCTTCAGCCGCAACATCGGCTTGGTAATACTGCAGGTGCTCTGCAGTCCAGGTGGGTTCGGATTGAACATCCACAACGAGTACGCGGGCGCCATCGGCCATCAGTTTTGCTGCCGTGGCGCGACCAATGCCGCTATTACCTCCGGTAACAATGGCAGAAAGACCTGTGTGCGACGATGTCATAAAGCAATCTCTAACGGCCAATAAGACAGGTGAATCAAGAGTTCTAGCCTAGGCAAGGCAAAAGAGTCAGTCAAGACTGTTTTTATGAAAAAACGACCAAGTCTTTTATTACAAGCTGCAGGGGCCAATTAATGAAGCCGCTCAGGGCTGTTTTCACGGAGCCGCTCAGGGTTGTTTTTACGGAGCCGCTCAGGGCTGTTTTTACGGAGCCGCTCAGGGCTGTTTTAACGAAGCCGCTCAGGGCTGTTTTTACGGAGCCGCTCAGGGCTGTTTTAACGAAGCCGCTCAGGGTTGTTTTTACGGAGCCGCTCAGGGCTGTTTTAACGAAGCCGCTCAGGGCTGTTGTCACGGAGCCGCTCAGGGTCGCTGCACCGAAGTCTGGAAACGGCGGTAACCCGGTCTTGGACCGTTTTCAAGGCAGATTGGGTGGCCTGGGCAACCTTGGGAGTACAGGGGTTTGCTATGGAGCGGTGG
>JAQWWC010000184.1 GCA_029249645.1 Pseudomonadales bacterium | reverse complement strand
TTGGTCAAGCCAAAATGATAGGCAAACGACGCGTCAAACTCAGGCATCACACCATAGCCCGGACGAGCCAAAGGATCCGGTGTACCAGGGTCATAGCCCCCTTTATCCGAATGACCTTTTAGCGCTTGGGCATCACCGCCGACGCAAAAACTGCGCTGGGCACCAGTAACAATGATGGCTCGAACTAAAGGGTCTGCCTCAAGCTCAGCCAGCGCCCAGCGATACTCGGTATGCATTCTGCCGGTCCAAGCGTTATGGCGATGGGGCCGGTTTAATGTGATCCGACCCACGCCCGCCTGACGCGTCATTTGAATAACCTTAAGTTCCATTGAAAAATGCCTCTGCTGCTCGAGCCAGGGCCCCATCATACCCATTAAAAAAATGATCTGCGCCCTCAATAAATTGAACTGATGATGGGCCAAAACGGGCACTTAACGAATCAGGCTGCGCGAAGGCATCTTCTGATCCAACAATAACGCGTCCGCTTAAAGCAGCTTGCTCAGATAGCCTTTGCGAGCCCAAAGCCAGGACTGGCGCGATCAATAAGACCTCAAGATTTTGCCGTGAGCAAGCATGTTCCAAAACCGTAATAGCGCCGAAAGAATACCCTAACAATTTTGGCGTTACGTTCTCTGAAGCCTCGACAAAGGCAATCACCGCGGCGAGATCCTGCGCAGCCTTGGCGGCGGTTTCACTGCGGCCAGCTGACGCGCCAACGCCCGCCGCATTAAACGCAAGCGTCGAGAACCCGTCTAGAACCGCTTGCTTCGATAATGTTTCAAGAATCCGATCGTTCAGGTTGCCGCCATAAGCAGGATGCGGGTGACACATCACGATAATCCCCCTACCAGTCCCTGCTATCCGGTTCATTTTGGCTTCCAAAACGCCCTGAGGACCAGGAATTTGCAACATCGTCTTAACAGCTACGGTCATAATTTTGATCTCCTGCTGGCCTCTTCTAACCCTATGCGTTCTGCGAAACCACTTGGGTTACGCGCGTTTTAATTGCCCGTGCCAGCCCGTTCATAGCGCCTTCTGTCTCAGCGTCTTGCAACCTGACTGGATCCATATCATGGGTCTCTCCCATGTTCATGACACGAAGCCCTACCGTGTTCATGACATGAAGCCCTACCGTGTTCATGATAGGCTACCCCTTCCTGGATCGGGAGCTATCCCTTGCGTTTACTCTTTATTGGCCTACCGCTGCTCGAACTCCTTGGCCTGATGGTCTTAACCGACCGAATTGGACTGCCAGCAACCTTGCTACAAATCCTCTTGAGTTGTGCGCTCGGCATTCTTTTAATCCGGCGCTCTGGCCGATCTATGAGGGACCTCATGCAAGGCTTCCAAAAGGCCCCTCCCAGTACACCCTGGTCCATCATTCGACCCTTACAAGCCATACTCGGTGGCATATTATTGTGCTTACCGGGCGTTCTTTCCGACGCCATTGGGTTGTACCTGGCGGTCAGCGCAGGTCCTAAAGATGGCGCGGGCCCCGGCAGGCCTGACCGCGATGCGCCGGGTTCAGGACAGAACTCGCCAAACATTATCGAGGGAGAGTTTGTCCAAGAAGATCTCGACCGATTGAACTAACACTCGGTCCTGCCCGCAGCCTGGCTTTTGAATCAGGTTAACGCTGTCAATACGCGCACGAACCCTGCCGTTTTATGGATAAAGGCAGCCTCACAAACCTAGAACTTGCTTCGCGATGATATTGCGTTGCACCTCACTTGCCCCACCCGCGATGGTATAGCCGCGATGATGAAACAAGGCGCTGCCAATCATATCGACCGCATCATGACGGATCGGTGCACTCGGTGTTTGCCTCGACTCAGCATCCAGCGGCAGGCCATAGAGTCCGGCGATTTCGAACAATAACTGATCTTGCACCTGGACGAGTTGACTGCCCTGGAGCTTCAACATCGAGGGCTCAGCACCCACCTTGCCACCACCATCAAACCTCGACAGCAAGCGCAGCGCAGTGCCTTCAAGCGCCGTCAATCGAATTTCGATTTGCGCCGCCTTGGACTCCAACACGGCGTCTTCCAAACAGGTGTCTTGAAGAAGCCTTCGAACACGAGCCAGGATCCGCTTATTCTCAGCGACTCGCGAAACCATCAATCGCTCGTCACCTAACAGGGTTTTAGCAACCGTCCAGCCCTGGTTTTCAGCCCCCAATCGATTCGATCGCGGCACCATGACATCATCAAAGAACACCTGATTCCAAAGCCGTTTACCATTGAAGGCATAAAGGGGCTCCACCCGTATCCCGGCTGATGCCATCGGGATCAATAAAAAAGAAATGCCCAACTGCTTCTTGGCCGTTACATCCGTTCTAACCAAAGCAAAGATGTGATCCGCGCGTTCCGCCCCCGACGTCCAGATCTTGGAACCATTGACGCGATAATCGTCTCCCACAACCTCGGCACGCGTCGTTAAGCTCGCAAGGTCCGAGCCGGCACCCGGTTCAGAATAGCCCTGACACCAGCTTGTTTCTGCATTTAGGATCAAAGGCAGGTAATGGGCCTTTTGTTCTGCTGAGCCATATTGGATGATGGCCGGACCGACCATATTAAAGCCGAAACCTTGGGTTTCCGGCGCGTTATGACGGCGCATTAAGACTTCAAATTGATGGCGACGTCGCATCGACCAACCCGTCCCGCCATACTCAACCGGCCAGTTTGGAGCCGCCCAGCCTACAGCAGCGAGCTTGCGGGTCCAGTCATCTTGCATCGCTTTATCGATCGACATTGAGTTCGCCACCCGCTGTTGGATAGCGGGATCCAGGTGCTCCGCAATAAAGGCCGAGACCGTTTGTTCAAATTCAATGTCTGCTGTCGTCGGTGATAAGCGCATCTTGGCTCCCTACCCTGTGTAAATGTCCGCTCCAACCCTATCGAACGCGAACTGTTTCTAGCTGCCGCTTTCAGGATGCGACCCAGTTTGGTATCTCATCCTTTATAGCCCAACCCGAGCCATAGTTGTACCACCTAACCCGCTTTTGAGCACGCTCCTAGCAGCACCGTCGTTTGCAAAGGCGTAATGACAGCAACCCTGCCGGACGACGGTCGAAGGGACGCCTGTCAATCATTCCAGCAAAAGCGCGTCATCGATCATCCACCTTGACGATCAGACCTTTACCGCGCGCAACACACCCCCTCAGCAACCGCTGTACTCAACCGGCTGCCCCTTGCCAAACCGCCTTCATGGCCTACTCAAGCCATCATCCTTACCCCCGCAAGTTCGTGGCAGACCAGGGCCCTTTTACTCCCCAGCGCAATTGGCTAGTATCATTGACGACCTTTGCCCACAAATCGCAGGACTTAAAAGCAACATTATGACGATCATGATGACCCTGCGCCGCCTCGCGCCGTACTTGCGACAACACGCTTGGACCTTTTGGGGCGGCATGCTTGGCCTGCTGGCCGCAAGGCTCTTTGAAGCGGCCATTCCTTATTTTCTGAAACAAGGCATCGATGCCCTAGCCGATGCATCGCAAAATAATCACAGCAATGAAGTGCTCACGAACCTCATTGCCCCGATAGCCTTATCGATTGCCCTTTGCGTCGTGGCCCAAATCGTTGTCACGATTATCAGTCGTATTTTGATTAGGCGGATCGGCGTATACGTTGCCTTCGATCTTCGTAACCGTTTGTACCAGCATTTACAGCGCCAGGGACCAAACTTCTACGGTCATTTCCCCGTTGGTGACCTCATGGCTCGCGCGATCAACGATATCACCCGCGTCCGAGAGCTCGTTGCCGGCACTTCAAGAACCACCATGGTACTGGTCTTCACCGCTATCGTTGGCCTGCTTTTTATGCTGAGCCTGTCGTGGCAGCTTACCCTCGCGGTGATCATTCCAGCACCTTTGATAACCTTCTTTGCCCACCGCTATGCGCAGCGTATCTTCATTCGATCACAACGAACCCAAGAGGGCTTCGCTGAGCTTTCAACGTTTGTCGAGCAAAATCTCAACGGCATTCGTACGGTGCAAGCCATGGCACAAGAAGCTCGAGAAATTGAACGATTTGCCGCAACGAATCAAACATTCGCTGATGACAACATTGCCCTTTTTCGAGACAGCTCAGCCATCGGCGCTATCATGCCAGTCATCGCTGGCTGCTCGACCTTGATTATTCTTGGCTACGGCAGCTTTTTGTATCAGTCGGGCGACATTTCTATCGGCACCCTTACGGCCTTTTTTTCTTATTTGGCCCTACTACTTTGGCCGATCCGAGAAGCCGGCACGATTGTTACCCAGTGGCAGCGAGGCGCCTCAGGCACTACCCGAGTCTTTGAGATTCTAGACTTTGAGCCCGAAATCAGAGACCAAGGCACGCCAAATCATCCCGAGCTTACCGGTGGTATTCAGGTTGAAAACCTGAGCTACCGCTATCTAAACAAAGATAAGAATGCCCTCACGCAGCTCTCTTTCCGAGTTGATGCGGGCCAGACCCTGGCGATTGTTGGCCGGGTCGGATCGGGCAAATCGACGTTACTCAGGCTTATGGTGAGGCTGCTTGAACCGACAGCCGGCACGATTCTGCTCGATCATCGGCCAATCCAGGATTATCCGTTATCTTATTTAAGGGAGAAGGTTTGCTTGGTGCTTCAGGATCCCTTTTTGTTTGCGGATAGCCTAGGCGACAACATTGCCTATGACAATCCAGAGCGAAGTCTGGGTGAAATACTCGACTCGGCAAGTATCGCGGCACTCTCCAGCACGATCGACGCCTTCCCCGAAGGCCTCAACACAATACTAGGCGAACGCGGGATTACCCTTTCTGGCGGCCAAAAGCAGCGTGCTGCATTGGCCCGTGGCATCATCCGTATGAGTCCGCTACTGGTCCTAGACGATTGTTTTTCTGCGGTCGATACCGAAACCGAGGAACACATTTTATCGGGTCTCAAAAATCTGCGCCAAGGCCTTACAACCTTGATCGTATCCAATCGCGTTTCAACCGCACGCCATGCTGACCAAATTTTGGTTTTAGATGAGGGCCGGTTGATCGAGATGGGCGACCATCAAACCTTGCTCTCTCGGGGTGGCTTTTATTACGACTTAGAGCGCAAGCAGCGTCTAAAAGGAAGTGACCTTGAAGCCTGATCAGGACACGAACCTACCTCGCGATCATGCTGTATTCGAGGCGGAACTGCCGGGCAAAAGCATGAGCGCCCGAGACTTCAAACGTATCTTAGGCTGGACGAGTCCGCATCGGAAGACGGCTTTAATATCGTTAGTCCTTGTCATCACGGCATCGTTTCTCGCCGTTTTATTGCCCGTCATCATTACCCGCGTCGTGATCGATGGGTTACTCATTCAGCAACCACGGTTGAGCGCGCCGGACCTTGGCATGTCTCAGCTGACTCAGGTCATCGCGCAGGGTCTACAACTGTCGACTCTAACCTCGGCCTGCCTGCTCTATGGCGGGCTATTGGCCCTCTGCCAGATCGCCTACCACTGGCATCGAACCACACTTGCAACAACCGTTATGTACGCGCTGCGAGACCTTCGGCTTGATCTGTTTAGCCATCTAGAGCGTCGCCCCAGCTCGTTTTACGACAAGGTTGCGGTCGGTCGTGTTATGACCCGAATCACGAATGATGTCCAAGCGCTGTTCGATATGTTGATGGGACTCGGCCTATTGGTTGGCGAATTTGTGCCGTTTTTCATTGCTCTGGCTTTGATGCTGTCCATTGATTTAGAACTCACGTTGTATCTTTTGATTGCGCTTCCGGTGTTCGCATTGCTCACCTATGTCTTCCGTATGGCGACCCGGCAAATCTATCGGCAAATTCGCAACAGCATGTCGCAATTGAATCAGAACCTTCAGGAGAATTTGTCCGGCATTCAGGTCGTGCAGTTGAGCAATCGCGAGGCCATCAACCTCTCGCTCTACAAGTCCATCAACAAGGTCAATCAACAACACGAAATTACGGCCATCAAACTGGAGACGGGCTACGGCGCCTTCATGCAAAACATGGTGAATATGGCGCTCGCCGCGATTCTGTGGATTGGCGGGGGCGATGTCATCCAGCAAACGATCTCACTCGGAAGTTTGATCCTGTTCACGCAGTTTATCGATATGTTTATCCGCCCGATCCGCGTCTTGGGAGAGCAATACAACGTCATCTTTCGAGCCATGGCGAGTGCTGAGCGCATCTTTCAAGCACTGGATTGGGACGAGCAAATCCAAGAGCCCAAGCGTCCACTGGCGCTTCCCGATCGGCTCAATGGCGCCATTCGCTTTGAAAATTTAACCTTCGGATATACGCCCAATCAACCGATCTTAAAAAACCTCAACCTCGTTATTGCACCCGGCGAAAAAATTGCAATTGTTGGTCCAACCGGTTCAGGCAAAAGCACCTTAATACGGCTGCTTGCTCGGAGCTATGATTTCCCGAATCAAAGTATTTTCCTAGATGACATCGACCTGAATCGCATCCGAGCATCAGACGTTCGGCGCCGGGTTGGAGTTGTGCTGCAGGACTTCCACATCTTTGCCGGCTCTGTACTCGACAACATTCAACTGGGCAATCCAAATATCTCTCGGGCAGACGCCATCAAAGCAGCCCGTTGGGTTCAGGCAAATGATTTCATCGAAGACCTGCCCGACGGTTACGATACGCAGCTGCATGAGCGCGGACAGAATCTGTCCCAAGGTCAACGGCAACTGCTGTCTTTTGCAAGAGTATTGGCGAGCGATCCAGAAATATTAGTGTTGGATGAGGCCACTGCCAGCATTGATACTGAAACCGAACAAAAAATTCAAACCGCGCTCAAACACCTGACGGAGAATCGGACTTCTATTTTGATAGCCCACCGACTGCAAACCATTCAGGAAGCCGATCGAATTGTTGTTCTAAAGCATGGAGAAATTCGAGAAATCGGCACGCACACAGAACTAATGCATCTGCAGGGGTTGTACTACACCTTAACGCAGCTACAGTTTCAGGACGTGTCACGATCGCCCTGACGCACGGGTAGGATAAAAACAGGCGATGGAATCGATAAACGCTGCATACTTTGCAAATCCAGCGAGCCTTGCGCGTCCCGCCTAATCACGCGCACCACGTCATCATCTTTAGATGCGACCACCAACATCTGATGAGACAGCCAAAAGTGCCGCGGATGCGCACCAAGCTCAGATAAGGCCCGAAGCGGCAACAGCGTATCACCCTCTATTGGAATCCGAACCAGGCCGTCCTGCCCACGATTACTCACCCAGAGTTCAGATGCCTGCGGATCGTATTGAATCTCCGCGGCTTCACTGAAGCCGCCTGCGGCATCAGGCAGGCAACTCAAGGAAGACAGAATGGTGGGCTGATCGTTTGGCGCATTCGCCAACACAAAAACCGCATTACTCAGTTCGGCCACCACGTACAGCCGATTTGAGGCCGCAACCAGGTGGCGGGGACCTGAACCAGCAGGCAAAGTCCAGCACTTTCGCACCGTCGCTTGCAATGGCCGATTCGGGGAAAAGTCATACAGAAGGACTTCATCGGTACCCAAGTCACAAACCACGAACTGATGATCATCTAAAAAGGTCGCTGAATGGACATGCGCCGCCTGTTGCCGCGGGTGCCTACTCCGACCTATCGCCTGCGCCGCCACGTGCCGCGCTTCATGGGGCACAATGGTCTGCTTGAGTTCAAAAGAACCATCAGTCGCAATGCCTTGCAGCGCAATAGACCCGCTTGAGTAATGACTGACCAGCAGCGTTCGCCCATTTGGTGAAAGACTTAAATGGCACGGATCTAAACCACCAGATGCAACAACCTGCCAGAGGCCATAATCACCCTGGCCATCTTGCCGCAACACAGCCAATTGCCCGCCCGCCGCATCGCCAATCTCGCTCACAGCATAAACAAGTGGTAGCGCCGGATGCTCTATCAGATAAGAAGCGTTCCGCAACCAAATTATTGCCTGCTCCGAGACCGAAAAGCGATCATCGCCACGGCGATCGATCACATAGATACCGGCTGAGTCGGTTTGGTCGGTGTAAGTCCCAACTAAGAATTTCATGCGCCCATTATAACAGGCTGTGCTTTAAGGAATTGACTCATCTGCGCCGGCTGTCCATGCTGCGTCGAAATGACTCGGAAATGATGATGCTGGATCACCTCACACGACCCCTCGTTGACCCCCTGCTGAATAAAATGGCGATGGCTCTGCATCAGAAAAAAGTGCGCGCCAATCAGGTCACGTTTCTTGCGTTTAGTGCAGGACTACTCGCTATGATCCTGATTGCGCTGGGCCATCCCCTGCTGGGACTCGCCCTATTTGCGCTTAATCGAATCCTCGATGGACTTGACGGTGCGCTCGCGCGCTGCGATCGCACAACGATGGCAGGCGGTTATCTAGACATCGTTTTCGATTTCATTATTTACTCAGGGATCGTATTGAGTTTCGCACTGTTCAATCAGAGCCTTGCACTGGTCGCAGCGTTCGTGCTTTTCAGCTTTGTTGGCACCGGCAGCAGCTTTCTGGCGATGGCTATTTTTGCGGATCGTGTGCAGCCTGCACCCGTGTCTCCTCAACCGAAATCCTTTTATTTTCTTGGCGGGCTGACCGAAGGCACCGAAACCATGATTTTTATCGCAGCCATTTGCCTCATCCCGAGCTTTTTCAACCTTTTCGGTGTGATTTTTGGGCTGATGTGCTGTTTGACCACATACACGCGCATTCATAAAAGCTATGCCACGCTCAAAGCTGGCGAGCCGAAATGATCCAAACTGATGCCACCACTCGGCGACTTTACCATCTTGCTGGACCGATCATTCTGGCCAATTTGGCGACGCCGCTACTGGGCATGGTCGACACCGCCGTTATTGGTCAGCTCGGTCAAACCCAACTGCTCGGCGCGCTAGCCCTAGGGGCGATGATATTTAATTTGGTTTTCTGGGGCTTTGGCTTTCTTCGAATGGGAACAACTGCCCTGGTCGCGCAAGCCAAAGGGCGCGCTGACCCCGCCGCTATCCGCGACCATCTTAGCCGCAGCCTACTCCTTGCAGTCGTTTTAGGGATTCTGCTGTGCTTTCTACAGCAACCCATTGCCAACCTCATCTTTTCGACCACCGGCGCAAGTTCCGGAGTTGAAGATGCCGCCGCGACCTATTATCGAATTCGAATCTGGGGGGCGCCACTACACCTCATGCTACTCGCCATGATGGGCTACCTGCTGGGCCAACAAGCGTCACGTTATGTCCTGATCCTGCAGTTGATACTGAACATCACCAATATCATCTTGGACCTTTTATTCGTAGTCCTGCTCAACTGGTCTGTTGAGGGCGTTGCCGCTGCAACCTTGATTGCTGAAGCAGTGACGCTCATCGCCGGGTTCTGGATTCTCGCCCGCCATTTTAAATTTTTTTCGGGCGCATTCGATCCTGCTCAAATTTTCGCGTTAAAAGCCGTTAAAGCCTTATTTCGGGTAAACCGAGACATCATGATTCGCACGCTGTGCTTAATCTTTGCCTTTGCCTGGTTCACAGACCAGGGCGCCCGACTCGGGGACTTGTCCCTCGCGGCCAATCTTATTTTGATGCAGTTTGTGACGTTTTCTGCATTTTTTATAGATGGTTTTGCGATCGCAAGTGAATCCATCATGGGCGAGGCGCACGGCAAACGCGATCGCCAAGCAACCGACGACATCATCCGAGCCGCCTTTATCAGCGGTGGCTTATTAGCCTTAGTGCTGAGCCTTGCGTTCTTTTTCCTGTCGCCCTTTATCATGCGTCTGCTGACCAGTAGTCCAGCGGTAATCAACGAGGCAACGCAGTTCAGCCTTTGGATGGTGGCGACACCCTTTGTCTCTTTCGCAGCCTATATTTATGATGGACTCTTTATTGGCGCGACCAAGACCGAGGAAATGCGTACCGCCATGATTGTGTCGCTCTTTGTGTACTTAGCAGCTTGGTGGCTCACACAATCCCTTGAGAATCATGGCCTTTGGCTCGCACTCATGATTTACTATGTGGCGCGAGCGG
>JAQWWC010000183.1 GCA_029249645.1 Pseudomonadales bacterium | reverse complement strand
AGCCCGTCACACCTTTGCTCAGGTGACGAAACAAGCGAACCAGTTCAGAAATCAGATGCCGAGCAATCGAGACCTATTAGAGACGCTCAAACAACATCGGTTTCAGACCGTCTAACCCGAACTGAGAAGGATTACGCCCGCATGTCCAATTTTGAAGTCCTTGATCCAAAACAGCATCAAACCCTGCGCGTTAATACCCAGCCAGGTGCTGCCTTCGGCGATGACGTCATGTCGGCCATGGTGTTCCCATTTGAATTCAGAACGCTGCAAGCTGAATATCCGATTCTTTTTCGAAAAGATGGCCAGACCGGGCAATTTTATGCGCTTGCTTTATTGGGTCTGGAACCAAAAGAGAACCTGTATTTGGAAGACGGCCAGTGGATTGCCCGGTACTTGCCGCTCTCCGCCAGACGCGCACCGTTTTTGATCACAGAACGACAATCCCTTGACGGTCAAAAACCCGATGAACTGCTGGTATCGATTGATCTCGACCATCCGCGAACCCATCACCCAGAGGGCGAACTTGTCTTCAACGAAGATGGATCCAACAGCGCGCTACTCGACAGCACCATTGAATGCCTTGGTGATATCCATGCAGGCCACGAACAAACAAAACATTATTTTGACGCTTTGAGCGCTTTGAGTCTTATTACGCCGATGGCCCTTGAGGTACCACTGGAGGCGCCATTAGAGCTCACCGGCTTTTATGGTATCGATGAAGACCAACTGGCAGCCTTAAGCGAGGCCGACCTCAAACAGCTTCAAACGGCGGGCGGCCTTGAACCCACCTACATGGCACTTGCGTCACTCAGCCAATTGTCTGGCTTAATCCAAAAGAAACAGCACCGTATTTTAAACGCTCTGGATCACTGACCCGATGCAATCCTTGCCCGAACTCACGTGTGATGCCTTTAAACAGAATATCAACCATCACATCAAGACCGCCTCGCCCATTGTCGTTCGAGGACTGGTTGATCATTGGCCGGCAGTGCTGCAAGCGAAGACGAGCCAGGCGGGTTTTGTGGACCTCATGACGCGTCAGGCTACCAGCAAACCACTGACCGCCTTTTCGATTGCGGCAGAACACGAGGGCCGGATATTTTATAACGATCGCTTTGATGGGTTTAATTTTTCGCGCGTGCAACTGACCCTGCAAGCGGCTTTGGCGCAGTTTGACGCGCTGGCGCAACAAACCCTCCCTGATAACCTCTATATTGGCTCGACGAATGTTGACCACTGGCTGCCCGAATTCGGTAAAGCCAATGTTCTCAATATTGACCTGCCCAATCCCACAGTAAGCCTTTGGATGAGCAATCACAGTGTCGTTGCGCCCCATTTTGACTTTCCCGGCAATCTTGCCTGCGTCGTCTCTGGCACCCGGCAGTTCACCCTCTTTCCACCCGATCAGCTACCGAATTTATATATTGGGCCGTTGGACCTCACCCCAGCGGGTCAACCAATCAGTTTGGTCGACCTTAAGCACCCTGACCTAAAACGATTCCCACGATTCAAAATTGCCGAAGCAACCGGTTTTACCGCATTGCTCGGACCCGGAGACGCTATCGTGATTCCCAGCATGTGGTGGCATCAAGTCGAAGCCATCGGCGGTCTCAACACACTGATCAATTATTGGTTCCAAGATCCCGCCAACGCGCATCATCACGGCCCACCGCTCGCCGCATTGCAACACGCGATGCTCGCCTTTAAGGATCTTGAACCTAAGCAAAAACAGGCATGGCAGGCTTTGCTCGATTACTATGTTTTCAATCAGGACCCAGCGCAATTCGATCACATCCCACAGGCTGCCAGAGGCATCCTAAATCCGATCAATCAGCGGCTTGGTCAAACGATCCGATCGACCATCCGACGACTTCTACGGTGACGAGAAAACCATGACAAACCCAAACCCCCAATCCAATGTCGTGATCGTCGGTGGTGGCACCGCCGGCTGGATGGCGGCTGCGGCACTCTCAAAGCTTTTAGGCAAGACCCTCAACGTGCGCCTTGTTGAATCAGAGGAAATCGGCACCGTTGGCGTTGGTGAAGCCACGATCCCGACCCTCATGACCTTACACCGCTTGTTGAAGATCGATGAGGCTGCCTTTTTAAAAGCGACCCAGGGCACAATCAAGCTCGGCATTCAATTTGAAAACTGGCAAAAAGAGGCGCACCAGTACTTCCACTCCTTTGGCTATACCGGTGAAGGTTGTTGGGCCGCAGGCTTTCAGCATTTCTGGTTGAAAGGACAGCAGTTGGGCTTTGGGATTCCCGACTACGGCCAGTATGCCCCTGAACTCGTCGCTGCCCAGGCCGAAAAATTTGGGTTTCTAAAACCGGCAGCCCTTAACTATGCTTATCACATGGACGCATCGGGTTATGCACGATTTCTTCGTGAAATCGCTGAAGCCAATGGGGCAAGCCGTATCGAAGGCAGAATCGTTGACGTCTTACAAAAACACAACGGGGACATTGCATCCGTCGTACTCGCTAATGGCGAGACAATCTCGGGCGATCTCTTTATTGATTGCAGCGGCTTTTATGGTTTGCTCATCGACAAGACGCTCGGTGTTGGCTTTGACGATTACGGCGATTGGCTACCCTGCGACCGGGCCATCGCGGTTCAGACGCAAAGCACCCGGCCGCCCAGGCCCTATACGCGTTCGATCTCGCATTCGGCAGGCTGGCAGTGGCAGATCCCACTCCAACACCGAGTTGGCAACGGCCTTGTGTTCAGCAGCCAACACTACTCAGAGGACGAGGCCCTTCACAGGTTGCGTCAGAACATTACGGGTGAAGAACGCACCGATCCAAGACTGATCAAATTTCAGACGGGCCAAAGACAAGCGCATTGGGTTAAGAATTGCGTCGCAATCGGGTTATCCGCAAGCTTTATTGAGCCACTGGAATCCACCAGCATTCACCTCATTATGCGCGCTATTATTCGGCTAATGCAGATGTACCCTCATCAGCAAACGAGCGCGTCCGACATTCAAGAGTTCAACAGCCAGATGCGCGCCGAGGTTGAGTTCGTGAGAGACTTTATTATCTTGCACTACCATCTCAATGACCGGATAGATGATCCTTTCTGGCGTGATATGGCCAACCTGCGGGTTCCCGATACGCTGCGTCATCGCTTAGATTTGTTTCAGGAAACGGGGCGCGTTTTCCAGGCCCAGGGCGACGTCTTTGGCGAGAACAGTTGGACGCAGGTCATGCTTGGTCAAGGATTGCGGCCCAAGCGTTACCATCACATCGTCGACATGATGCCGGAGGCTGAACTGGAAGCGTTTTTGAACACGCAACGCAGCCGGGTTGAGGCGATGGTCAAGGCGCTGCCAAGCCATCAAGACTTCTTATCCGCTTATTTGCCGTCTTAAGCTCGATCGAAAGTTAACCCGCTCAACGCCCTTTCCAGCTTGTCCTGTCACGCGCGCTTAATGGTTTACGCTTAATGAATAAATCGTAGGCCATAAAAAAAGCGGCTTGTAGCCGCTTTTTTTATGAGCCTGCTAGATCCTACTTCACTAAATCGAAGGTCCAGAACACACCACTTCCTGATTCGACATACACCGTAATCGCAGAACCGTCGCTCGGTAAGGCTTCCACCACGTATATCACTTCATCGGGAATGGCCGCGCCATTGCTGATCTCACCCGTATTGACTGCTTTGGGTAATCCGACATGCGCGCCTTTACCGCTGATCGTCAAAGTGCCAGCCTCGGCATTGTAAACATAGGTTGCGTCCGCGCTACCGTCATGGGGTGCTGCAGGGGTGCCGCACACCTCGGCGTCAACGCCTTGCCAAGTTTCGAGCCAGGTTGAACCGCCTTGCACGTTGTCAAACGAACCATCGGCGCCAAAATAAAACACGTCATCCATTAAGCAGGCACGCTCTGTCACGATTGCTGTGTCTGGACTAAACCAACCGCCGTCTAGTGCTGCCGGGCCAACCCTAAAGGACCCTTCGCCTGCCAGCTTCCAACTACCCACGATCGGCGCGTCAGCCACCTTGGTCAAATCAAAGGTCCAGAATACGCCCGCCCCGGACTCAATATAAACCGTCATAGACAAGCCGTCGCTGGTTAAAGTGTCAACCGTATAGATTAGGGAATCCGGTACCGGCGCCCCGTTATTAATCTCGCCCGTATTAACTGATTTTGGCAAACCAATGTGTCCGCCCTTGCCGTCAATGGTTAAGGTCCCTGCAGCCGAATCATAGCTATAGGTTGCTGCACCACTGCCGTCGTGCGGCGCAACCGGCGCACCACATACTTCTGCATCAACACCTTGCCAGGTTTCGAGCCAAGTCGAGCCACCCTGTACATTCGCAAACGTGCCATCAGCGCCGAAGTAGAAGACGTCATCCATCAAACAATTTCGGAGTGCGATCGTTTCCGCATCCGGGCTAAACCAGCCGCCATCAAGTGGCGCTGGGCCGACTCTAAACGAGCCTTCACCCGCCAACTTCCAGCTGCCAATGATCGGCGCATCGCTGACTTTTACAAAATCAAAGGTCCAAAATACACCTTCTCCAGATTCGATATAAACCGTCATCGCCGAACCGTTCGCGCCCAGCACGTCAATCGTGTACGTCAATCGATCCGGAATCGCCGCACCATTATTTACTTCACCCGTATTAACGGCCTTCGGTAGACCAAGATGCGCGCCTTTCCCTTCCAAGGTTAAGGTGCCGGCCGCTTCGTCCAACATGTAGTACCCTTTCACGCTGCCATCATGTGGCGCCACGGGCGCGCCGCAAGCTTCATCGGCGCCGCCATTTTGCCAGCCTTCTAGCCAGGTCGAGCCGCCTTGAAGATTGGAGAAGGAACCGTCTTCACCAAAATAAAATACATCATCCATCAGGCAATCTCTTGTTGCGATCACCACCGCATCGGGACTAAACCAACCACCATCCAGCGCCTGCGGACCAACCCTGAACGAGCCTTCGCCTGCCAACTTCCAGCTCCCAACAATCGGGGGTCTAGATTGCGCTTTCCTAAATTCAAACGTCCAAAACACGCCAGCGCCGGATTCAATCACAACGACCAAATCGGTGCCACTGGCCGACAGTGTCTCAACGGTGTACGTCACTGACTCAGGCGCACCAACGTTCGGCAATTCACCCTCGTTCACGGCTTTGGCCAGGCCTAAATGCGCACCCATGCCTTGCAGCGTTAGCGTTCCTGCAACGTCGTCGTAGTCCCATAATGCTGGGGTTGATCCGTCGTGTGGCGCAACGGGCAGCCCACAACTACCTTCATCACCGCCACCTTGCCAATTCTCAAGCCAGGTATCGTCTTGTTGAACGTTTTCAAAAGAGCCATCGGCCTTAAATCGAAAAATATCATCAAACTGACACGCTCGGGTCACAACATCCGAGGCGCTCACGCTGTACCAGCCTCCATCGAGCGGTGCAGGGCCTACTCTGAGCGACCCAGCGCCTGCTAGGCGCCAGTCACCCACCAACGGGTTGTCGTTGGGATCCGCGCAACCTTCAACACAATATTCAAGCGCACTCGCATCAGTTGTCGCCGAAACAGCAGCACCCTTCTCACCACTCACATCTTCATACTGGATTTCAAAGGTGACCATGCCGTCCACATCAGCATCGTTCAGCTCCCGTTTTGCTGACCAATTTTGAATACTGCCTTGAACCGTCGCCGTTTGACCATTAATCATAACTGTCGGGGTCATCAAGCCTTCGCTTGCGGTAAAGCTCAGTGAGACGCTTTGACCCAACTTAGCAATGCCCGTTTTAGATCCGACCTTCTCTTTTGCTTGTTTGATGGAAACCGCGGTCAAGGTTGGCGCAACGCCATCCGTGGTTGGATCAGGAAGGTCGTTCTTGGCAATCTGACTTGAACTCCCACCACAGGCTGACAGCAGCAGAATGCCGGCCAGCGCAAGCGCTGAGACAACACCATTTTTCTTGCCTAAGTGCGCAACCCGACCCCACGAATTGACTTTAGTTTGCTGTTGCATGTCTTCCCCTAGCTAAGTTGTATCCGATCGAACGGATCGGACCATAGATTTTTAACCTTTACATTCTCTGCGCGGCATCGGGCCACCTCCAGCCCAAAACGGTGAATAGGGAGATATATGCGGTGAGACGGAAAGGCTAGCGCAGAAATGCAAAATTCGGCCCCAGGACCCAGAAAATAGGGGCCTGCTTCGAAAAATCCAGTCTATCCTTGGGCTTGACTCCGCAATCTCATAAGCAGGGCTCTTGTTCGAGGCCAGCTTCGGCGCCCTACCCCGCAGGCGATGATAAGGATGCCGTCTTGCACCCGGGGCCGAGGCGCTCATTACGGGCCCTAGCGCTCTGAGGAATCCGACTCGAGCGCATAAACCCGCACATAATCCACTTCCATTCGAGCAGGCAGCGCGCGGTTATCAATGGGACCGCCAGCGCGTCCCCAGTTGCCACCAATGGCTAGGTTTAAAATCAAATGAAAGGGCTCTGAAAACGGCCACGCCGCCCAATCCTGCGATTCACGGACATAACTAAAGTAGGGGATATCATCGACCAACCAAGTGATTTGATTGGCCGTCCACATCAGTTGATAGCGGTGAAATTGATCAAAATCCGGCAAAACGATACTGCCTTTGTGTTGATTCCAGTTTGCCCAATAATAGGCTTTGGTATGGACTGTGCCGTGAACGACGCCGGGATCAAAGCCCACATGTTCCATAATGTCGATTTCGCCGCTGTTGGGCCAGGCATCGCAGTCACTATTGCCCTGCCATTCAGCCACCGAGGCATCACAGGTCGTGGCAAACTTAAACGGGTTAGACGGCAACATCCAAATTGCAGGCCAAGTGCCCTGACCACGGGGCAACTTAGCCCGCACTTCAATCTGCCCATACTGCAGATCCAATAAACCTTTGGTGTGAACCCGGGCGGACGTGTATTCGGCGCCCTGGTATGCCTCCTGATGCGCCTCAAGGATCAAAACACCCGCTTCAACCCGGACATTTTTAGGGCGCCCGGTGTAGGCCTGATCTTCATCATTGACTTTTCTGGCAGGCCAAATATCGATTGCCCAGCGGTCTGAACGCGGAACCTGACGGCCTTCAATGGACGCTGCGTCAAACTCATCGGACCAAATAAGCGGCCCTGCCTTATCGGACGCGACAAGTCTTTGAAATGCCTCTATGCCACTGAGAATCGGCGCACCTTCCACCGCTTTGAGCTCAACCTCAAGCCGGCCATCACTGACCAAAATATGATCGACAGTTCGGGATAATGCTGCCTGATGATGCCCATCCCGATTTGCGCGCACATCGAGTTGCTGGAACATAGGCTGGCCTTGAATCAGCACATCAAACACGCGCGACCCAACGGCTTGGTCAAAAGGCTCAGCAAAGTGCAACGTCACCGCATAGTCACCGTTTGGCACATTAAAAACGTGGATTTGTTCGCCAGCGCGATAGGATTGGTACAAGGGATTATGCTGCGTGCCCTTCATCGACGCCATCTCAGCGCATTGGCTGGCTTGCGGCGGCGCAACAGCGCAAACATCGTGGCTGAAACGACGCCCATCGCTGGCAACATAGGCTTTGCCGCCAACGTTCAGTGAGACAACGCCTTGCAGGACCGAGCGCGGTGGCGATGATCCCTCAAGCGCGGCCAGCGCGGTGCTGCAGAACGCCAGCAGCATGACAACGTGTGCGCCCAAGCCGATTAGACCCACTGCTTTGAACCCATTGACTCTTTCTCCAATTCTTGTCGCACGTTGCGCGCTGGGAATGGCTTTTCAGCAACCGGCGTTGGCAACATCTCAACATCAGGCGAGGGCCTTGCCTGGCCTACCGAACCTATTACTCAACCCGGTTTTATCAAAACCGCACCGCTGCGTATCCGCACCATCAAAGTCGCGAGCCACCCGCAGGGAGTCTTATGCCTCGGGCAATAGAGACAACCGGCCTTAGGACTGCTCAAGCACGACGCAGCCGGCGAACCTGTCCTTGCCGGCAACATGCCAAGACCGATTGCCGCTGCGCCCTCATGACCTTGGATCAGGCCGCAACCACCAGCGGTTCGGCCTGACCGATCAACAGCGTTTGATCCAGCATTCGATTCGAAAATCCCCACTCGTTATCATACCAAGCGAGCACCTTGACCAGATGCCCCATCACGCGAGTATGGTTGCCATCAAAATTGCATGAAAACGCTGAATGATTGAAGTCAATCGAAACCAACGGTTGGTCGTTATACGCCAAAACCCCTTTTTGATCGTTCGCCGCGGCTTGGCGCATCAGATCGTTGACCTGCTGTGCCGTTACCGCTCGCTTGGCAGTAAAGGTCAAATCAACAAGCGACACATTCAGCGTTGGCACTCTCACCGCCAGCCCATCCAACCGACCCGCCAATTGCGGCAGCACTTCCCCAATAGCAACCGCGGCCCCGGTCTTGGTTGGAATCATGGA
>JAQWWC010000182.1 GCA_029249645.1 Pseudomonadales bacterium | reverse complement strand
TTGATGGATGTTGAGCTAATAGCCCCGATTGCGATGGAAGAAGGTCAGCGATTTGCGATTCGCGAAGGCGGCCGAACAGTTGGCGCTGGCGTTGTAACAAAAATTAAAGACTAAAGGCTGAACGGGTCTCGAGTATTTCTATCCTGAGTGTTTTGCGCAAGCAGCTAGGCCAGTAGCTCAATTGGCAGAGCAGCGGTCTCCAAAACCGCAGGTTGGGGGTTCGATTCCCTCCTGGCCTGCCAAGCTGTTGCACAGAGTTCGGGATAGATTTAGCGGTTATATGGATTGTAGGGGTAATTGTGAGCGCAGTATCTGACAACGCTGGAAAATTAGATGCCTTAAAATGGCTCGTTGCGTTAGCTGTTTTAATGGCAGGTCTCTATGCAAATGCCGAGTATGCTGCGCTGACTTTGGTGTATCGTGTGCTCGCCGGGGTCGTCATCGCAGGGGTTTTTGTAGCTATCGCATTGACCACTGTTCAGGGCAGGGCCACATGGGATTTGGCTAAGGAAGCGCGCGTTGAAATCAGAAAAGTTGTTTGGCCAACACGGCAAGAGACAACTCAAACCACGCTGATCGTGGTTGTGATGGTGATATTTGTGGGGCTTATTTTATGGGCTCTGGACTCGACACTGAGTTGGTCTGTCAGCGGATTGATTGGCTAATACGGACTTCTACCTAAGGAAATGGGTGACGCATTGAATAAACGATGGTACGTAGTCCACGCTTTTTCTGGATTCGAAAAGCAGGTTATGCGAACGCTTCTCGAGCGCATAGAGCTGTCAGGGCTTGAAGATAAGTTTGGCGAAATATTGGTGCCCTCTGAAGAAGTTGTAGAAATGAAGGCTGGGAAGAAGCGCCGCAGCGAGCGAAAGTTCTTCCCTGGATATGTTTTAGTTGAGATGGAGCTCGATGAGAGCACCTGGCACCTTGTTAAAGAGACGCCTCGAGTAATGGGCTTTATTGGCGGCAAAGCGGATCATCCCGCGCCAATATCTAATGCCGAAGCACAGGCGATCCTGCAGCGGGTTCAAGTCGGTAGCGAGAAAATTACCCCCAAAACGGTGTTTGAGCCTGGGGAATTTGTTCGTGTAGTCGATGGACCGTTCAATGACTTTAACGGTGTCGTTGAAGAAGTGAATTATGAAAAAAATCGGCTGCATGTCGCAGTAACAATTTTTGGCCGGTCTACCCCGGTCGAACTGGACTTTGGTCAGGTCGAGAAAGCCTAGCCAGAGACGTTAAATGTAGCGACCTAATAGCCGTTTCGTCGTTATTAAAGGGGACCTGTCGCAGTAGTACGCTGTTAAACAGGGCTTGCACCCACGGGAGAATGTATCATGGCAAAGAAGATAGATGCTTATATTAAGCTTCAAGTACCAGCCGGGAAGGCCAATCCGAGTCCGCCTGTTGGCCCAGCGTTAGGGCAGCGCGGCGTCAATATCATGGAATTTTGTAAAGCTTTTAATGCAGAGACGCAAGGGATGGAAGAAGGGATGCCAATCCCTGTCGTTATTACCGTCTACAACGATAAGAGTTTTACCTTTATTAAGAAAACGCCGCCTGCTTCGATCCTTTTGAAGAAAGCAGCAGGTATTACGAGCGGCAGTCCAGAGCCGCACATCAATAAAGTCGGTAAAGTTAATCGGGCGCAATTGGAAGAAATTGCGACGATGAAAATGCCAGATTTAACGGCGAAAGATATGGATGCGGCCGTTCGAACCATCGCCGGAAGTGCTCGTAGCGCTGGCATTGAAACGGAGGGTGTGTAAATGGCGAAGCTAAGTAAGAGAGTTAAAGCGTTCAAAGAAAAGGTTGATCCGGCCAAGAATTACGCAGTTGCTGAAGCTGTTGCGATCTTGAATGAATTATCGTCCGTGAAGTTTAAAGAGTCGATTGACGTAAGTGTTAACTTGGGCGTAGACCCGCGAAAATCTGACCAAGTGGTTCGAGGCGCAACCGTCTTGCCAAACGGTACCGGTAAAACGGTACGGGTTGCAGTGTTTGCCCAAGGGGAAAAGGCGACTGAAGCCACAGAAGCCGGTGCTGACGTTGTTGGGATGGAAGATCTTGCTGCAGAAGTGAAGGCGGGTAATCTGAATTTTGACGTCGTAATTGCAACACCCGATACCATGCGGATCGTTGGTCAGTTGGGACAGGTGCTCGGCCCAAGAGGCTTGATGCCGAATCCGCGTCTCGGCACCGTCACACAAGACGTCGCTGAAGCGGTCAAGAATGCAAAATCAGGTCAAATGCGTTATCGAACGGACAAGAATGGCATTATTCATGGCGGTGTTGGTCAGGTTGGATTTGACCCTGAGGCTATTAAGCAAAATGTCGAAGCGTTGCTAGTGGATCTGAAAAAGATCAAGCCGGCATCGGCTAAAGGGATTTATGTGAAAAAGGTAACTCTGTCAACGACGATGGGCGCCGGTATCGCCATAGATCAAGCCTCTTTAGAGGCATAAATTGCTGAGAATTTAACTTCTTTGGAGTGGCTGGCCGCTGGTCATCACTCGTCAAAGACCGTAGGTCCGGCGATTAGCCGGTTAATTTGGGGTTTACAGGCCTACGCAGGCGGTTGAGCGCGGTTCAGAGTCATGAGCCTTGTCACCGTTAACCCCCGCAGGTGCAAGCTGACGGGAAACGTAACAAGTCGAGGAGTACAAAAGTGCCGATTGGACTTAAAGAAAAACAGGCGATTGTCGCTGAAGTGAACGAGACT
>JAQWWC010000181.1 GCA_029249645.1 Pseudomonadales bacterium | reverse complement strand
AGATCGAAGGGCGCATAAGCGCCGCCAGACAGTTTCGTCATAGCGCGAAATGTTCGTTCAACCGCCACGTCACGACCCTCGTGAAAAATGAATAGCGGTATTTTTTTAAGACCCAGTAGACCTGCCTGATTGCACAGATCATCGACAGACTCCTCGATGGCGTCGCCGACAAATAATATTGCTTTGAGAGTGTCGGTACGTGAGACCTTCAGAGCATGCTTCAGCAGTCGGCCGATTTGGGTGTGGCCACCTTTGCATCGTACTTTGCTCATTAGGTTCTGCAGTTCGGTCGCAGAATGACAAAAACGCGATGCCTTAAGCTCTCGAAAGCCGCTGTAGAAACACAACTGTACCGCTAGGCGTTGGTTGCTTTGCACCGCTGCGAACATTTCGTGCTGAATTTGACTGGCCTGATCCCAGGTTGGTTCTCGGGATGCTGTGGCATCCATGCCAAAAATGATCCTGCTTTCGATCGGTGTTCCCGGCAGTTTTGCAGGTGATTTTGCTTGGGCGATAAAGGTTGCAACCGCTTGGGAGGGTTGTGCCGGCTCGTTTTGACTCGTGGGATTCTTGCTCATCTAAGGGTAAGGATATAGGCTTTATTCTTCTCTGCAAGTATTTGCCTGCAGACATTAGCCAAGGGTTAGAAAATGTCGTCAAGAACTCGACTTGTGCTTGCAATTGCCAGCAGTGCGTTGTTCGACTTAAGGCAAAGTGACGCCGTTTTTCGGCGGGAAGGACTGCAGGCGTATCGCGCCTACCAGGTCGCGCAAGAAAAACAGGTTTTAGAACCCGGCGCTGCCTTTTCACTAGTGAGCAAGCTACTGGCGCTGGGTGCGGAGGGCCTTGTTGAGGTAGAAGTGATTTTATTGTCTCGAAATTCAGCGGATACCGGGTTGCGGGTTTTTAACTCAATTCAGGCTCATGGGCTGGATATTCGGCGGGCGGCCTTCACAGGCGGGGCGGCGCCCTATCGATATATGCGACCCTTTGGGTGTCATTTGTTTCTTTCGGCTAATCCAATTGATGTGGTTGATGCTTTGGATAACGGCTTTGCGGCGGCTTCGGTGTTACCAGGTTCGGTTCGGCATCAAGACGGGCCTCGGATTCGGTTTGCTTTTGATGGCGATGCGGTTCTATTTTCCGATGTCGCCGAACGGTTGTATCAAAGTGATGGTCTTGACGCGTTTACGGCCCAAGAACAAGCTTCTGCCGATGAACCCTTGCCGAGAGGACCGTTCGCTGCGTTTTTAACGCAGCTGCACAAAGTTCAATCAGTCTACTCAGAAGATACTTGCCCGATCGAAACAGCGTTGGTTACGGCAAGGTCGGCGCCTGCCCATGAACGCGTGATCAAAACACTTCGTAGTTGGGGAATTCGTCTGGATGAATCTTTGTTCTTGGGCGGTCTGGATAAAACTGAGTTTTTAGCAGCTTATGGGGCAGATATTTTCTTTGATGATCAGGCGGAGCACTGCCACCTTGCCAGTCGGGTGGTTGTGTCAGGTCATGTGCCGCATGGCGTTAAAAACCCGCGTTAAATTCTTCTGGAAGCTTTTTTATCCTCGGGGGGTGTGAGTCTCGCTGCGTTTTGGCAGGGTGTTTAGAGACCGCCATTTTGATCGGTGCAATATGTCTGAGCCGTTCAAAGGTGAATGCCTTAGTGCCGAGTTCTTATGGTTAAGGCATTCGTCGAAAGAAAATCGTGTCCGATTTGCAGAAATCTGAATGGGCGGGGCCTTTGATTTTCGGCCAGTAAACCCAGAACGATCCTGCAGAAATGCGTGCCTCGTTATGCTTATAGGAAATTAAAAGTACTTTCATATATCTATTTGGTTATATAATGATGGGCCTACAGCGCACAAAACCTAAGTAGATTGTTATGAAGTTGCAGCAATTACGATATATCTGGGAAGTTTCGCGGCATGGCTTGAATGTCTCCGCGACGGCTCAAAGCCTGTTCACATCGCAACCCGGGATCAGTAAACAAATTCGATTGCTCGAAGATGAGCTTGGCGTCGAAATTTTTGCGCGCAGTGGCAAACACCTTACCCACATTACACCAGCGGGCGAGCAAGTCATTAAAAAAGCGGGCGAGATCTTGGGTCAGGTCAGCAGCATAAAAAAGGTGGCGCAAGAGTTCCGAGACGAGAAGAAGGGCCAGCTGAGTATCGCGACAACCCATACTCAAGCACGATATGCCTTGCCGCCTGTGATTGATCAGTTTATCTCGGACTATCCGGAAGTCGGGTTGCATATGCACCAAGGAACGCCCCTGCAGATTGCGGAATTGGCGTCCGATGGGCAAGTTGATTTTGCCATCGCAACCGAAGCCCTCGAGCACTTTTCTGATCTGGTAATGCTGCCGTGTTATCAATGGAATCGTTGCATTGTGGTGCCCAAAGGTCATCCTTTACTCTCCATTGAGCGCATAACCCTCGCAGACGTCGCGGCGCACCGTATTGTGACCTATGTGTTTGGTTTTACGGGTCGATCGAAGTTGGACGAGGCCTTTGATGATGCTGGTCTTGAGCCGAGAGTCGTTTTCACCGCGACGGATGCGGATGTCATCAAAACGTATGTCCGGTTAGGGTTGGGTATTGGCATTATGGCTAAGATGGCGTTCGATGAAGTCAAGGATGACGATTTGGTGGCGATCGATGCTAGCCACTTATTCGAATCCTCGACGACTATGATCGGATTTCGACGTGGGACCTTCCTGCGAGGCTATATGTATGAATTCATGCAATTATTCGCGCCACACCTAACCAAAGAACGGGTGGTCGCGGCATTTGAGGCCGTCGATCAGTCCGCTGTCGATCAGATTTTTTCAGAGTTAGCGCTACCGCTTCGCTAAAGGCAGGTCCTCAACTGAGTTAAGAATCTGCACAGGCGTCTGGTGTAGGCCGCATTCTTTGTTTGAGGCTGTCTCCCACCACCAGCGGCCAGCACGCTCGTGTTCTTGCGGTTTGAGCGCGCGGGTACAGGGCGCGCATCCGATGCTTTTATAACCCTTAAGCACGAGTGGGTTCTGTGGAAGATTTTGGTGCTGGATATAAGTCTCAACGTCGGCTCGCGACCAATTCGCGATCGGGTTCGCTTTTCTTAAAGGCCCACTCAAACCCTTAAAAACAGGATCTGTTTGCAGCTCAGGTAAGGCCGTTCGATTTGGATTCTGATCACGACGCAAACCGGTTAACCAGCCGTCAAAGTGCGCAAGGTGTGCTCTAAGGGGTTCAGTCTTTCGAAGATTGCAGCAAGCCAAGTGCCCGTCTTCATAAAAGCTGAATCGCCCATTCTCACGCTCAAAAGCGGTCACGGCATCTGGGTTAGGCTTGATCCAAGTTAGGTCGAGCGTAAAGTGTTGTTGCACGTGATGGATATAGGCGATCGTTTCTGCGTGCAAGCGAGCCGTATCAACCGCAAAAATCGGGACGGAACATGTCGCGCGCTGCATTAGATCCAGAACAACGACATCTTCCGCGCCGCTAAAAGCGCAGGTGATCGGATGACCACCTTTACAAAATTCTTGGATCAGTGCGGTCGAATGTTCTACTAAGCGATCAAGGTTCATAAGTTTCGATGGGAAGTGGATAACGGACAGAAATGTACGGCGGATGCGCGTCATTGTGTAATGATCTTTTGCACTAGTCTTATAACTTTACGGAAAACACGTGGTTCATACGTTGAAGACAAGGGGGTGCCGTGAAACAATGCGCTTGCTACGCAGTTAAGGATGATCAATGGATTTAGTGTGCTTGGATCTGGAAGGGGTTTTAATTCCAGAAATATGGATCGCATTCGCCGAGGAAACGGGCATTGCGTCGTTGCGCGCGACGACCCGAGATATCCCAGATTACAACGAGTTGATGCAGCAACGTCTGCGAATACTCGATGAGAATGGGCTCACGTTACCGGAGATTCAGCGTGTGATCGGCGGGCTATCGCCCTTGGAGGGCGCCGCCGGCTTTTTGCAGGATCTGAGGAAGGCCTACCAAGTCGTGATTCTGTCAGACACCTTCTATGAGTTTGCGCAGCCTATGATGCAACAGCTGGCTTGGCCGACCTTATTGTGTCATCGCTTGCGGGTCTCGGATGATGGGCGAATTTTAGACTATGTCCTGCGGCAGCAGGACCCGAAGCGACTGGCCGTTGAGGCCTTTAAAGGATTGAACTACCGCATTTTTGCTGCAGGAGATTCCTACAACGACACCACAATGCTTGGATCTGCGAACACGGGGTTTTTGTTTAAGGCACCCGATAATGTTAAGGCGGAGTTCCCGCAATTTAAATCAACAGATGATTATGCCGTGTTGCGGACAATGATTGATGAGGCCGCGCGGGCGGGTTGAGCCGCCTGCAACAACGCCGATGCCACCCAAATATCTGTGGTATTCTTGGGCGCCCGAGGCAGTCCTTAAAGATGCTACGCCGCGTTAAATCAGTATGCGTTGGCTAAATGTCGAGGCGTGTTGGGGCGAGACATGGGGTACGAAACGGATTGAAGCCGACATCACCCCGTCATTACAAGCTTGCCAAGCAAGGCCGTGTGGCGGATTGCCGGAAAAGCGCTGCAAGCGTTTATCAAATTAGTTAGTAAGGAGAAAACAGATGGATAGTGCTGGTCGACGATTAAGACAAGCCATTAAAGCGGAGTCTCCACTACAAGTGGTAGGGACTATTAACGCTTATACCGCGATAATGGCAGAATCGGTTGGTTACCAAGCCATCTACTTATCTGGCGCAGGGGTTGCAAACGCCTCCTTCGGGTTGCCCGATCTGGGTATGACATCCTTAAATGATGTGCTGGAAGATGTGCGCCGAATTACTAATGCCACTGCCTTGCCGCTATTGGTCGATGTTGACACGGGTTGGGGCGGCGCGTTCAACATAGCGCGTACGGTTAAGGAAATGATTAAAGCCGGCGCGGCCGGCATGCATATCGAAGATCAGGTCTCGCAGAAACGGTGCGGGCATCGACCCAATAAAGAAATAGTCTCCAGAGCCGAGATGGGAGATCGGATAAAAGCCTCGGTCGATGCTAAAACCGATCCGGACTTTTTAGTTATGGCACGCACAGACGCTTTAGCCGTGGTCGGACTCGATGAGGTGATAGCTAGAGCGCAGCTTTGTGAGGAAGCGGGCGCCGATGCGATCTTTGCTGAAGCGATGACCGATCTAGAAATGTACCGTACTGTGACTCAGTCGGTGAATATTCCGGTTTTGGCCAATATTACAGAATTTGGTGCAACCCCGCTGTTCACCACCGAGGAATTGGCATCGGCGGGCATCGATATGGCGCTGTATCCCTTGTCGGCGTTTCGAGCAATGAATCTCGCCGCGTTAAAGATGTATCAAGGCTTAAGAGAAAAAGGCACGCAAAGCCATATGGTGGATCAGATGCAAACGCGCGCGGCGCTTTACGAGTTTCTCGGCTACCACGAATATGAGGCGAAACTTGACGAGTTGTTTCTCGATGAGAAAGCAAAAGATTAACATCGGGTTGGTGTGAGATGCGTCAGTCCCGCCGCTTTCAGCTATGATTTGAACCAGCTTGGTTGGTTTGGCGCGTATTAGGCTATCAGGCGTTATGATGACAAACAGATGGGAGCAATTCCAGAATTAGGAGAGGATGATGGTGGATAAAAAATTAGGCGGCGCGGGGTTACGAGGGCAATCTGCTGGAGACACGGCCTTGTGCACTGTGGGTAAAGAGGGTGCTGGACTGACCTATCGGGGTTACACCATCGAAGACCTCGCAGCCAACGCCAAGTTTGAAGAGGTTGCTTACATGTTGCTCTACGGCCATTTACCCACCCAGGACGCCTTGGCCGGTTATGAAGCAAGGTTGACCGGCATGCGGGATTTACCCGAGGCCCTGAGAAAGGTCCTCGAAGCGATTCCGAAAGAAACCCATCCCATGGATGTGATGCGGACCGGCTGCTCGATGCTGGGTAATTTAGAGCCTGAGATGAGTTTTGATGAACAGCACCAAGCGGCCGACCGACTATTGGCGTCGCTCCCTGCGATTATCTGCTATTGGTATCGGTTTAGTCATGATGGCGTTCGAATCAGTACGGATACTGGCGAAGACTCAATTGGTGGCCACTTTTTAAAAATGCTGTCGGATGAATCCCCGAGCGAATTGCACCGGGCAGTGATGAATTCCTCACTGATTCTTTATGCTGAGCATGAGTTCAATGCGAGCACCTTCACCGCCCGCGTTTGTGCGGCCACACTCTCCGATATGTATTCGTGTATTACTGGGGCAATAGGTTCGTTGCGCGGACCTTTGCACGGCGGCGCCAATGAGGCGGCGATGGAGTTGATTGAGAAGTTTAGCCGCGTTGATGAGGTTGAGGGTGAACTCGATGCCATGCTGGAACGCAAGGACCTGATCATGGGTTTTGGTCATGCAATCTATCGCACGTCCGATCCTAGAAATGCTGTGATCAAGGACTGGTCGAGTAAGCTCGCAGTAGAAAATGGTGATTCCACCTTGTATGACATCTCCTGCAAGATCGCCGACACCTTATGGGATCGCAAAGCCTTGTTCCCGAACGCGGACTTCTTTCATGCCTCGGCCTATAACTACATGGGGATTCCAACTAAGATCTTCACGCCGATCTTTGTGATGTCTCGGCTCACGGGGTGGGCGGCTCATGTTATGGAGCAGCGATCCAATAACCGCTTGATTCGACCCAGCGCAGATTACATTGGACCTGACATTCGACCGTACCTGCCGATTGAGGCTCGCTAATACAATTCGGTAGCGCTCGGTTTCCGGTCTTGCGAGCCGGGTTGAACCGAGGATAAGCGCGATCCCATAACGAAATGCAAAAGCAGAGCATTGATGCGAGATCGCACTGGCGCGCTTTACGGCTAAAGCGCGAGGGGCATTCACATTGCTGATATTGAGATAAATCATAAGCCCTAACGGAAAGCGATGCCGCTTGGCATCCGCAAAAAGCGCCCGATCAACCGACCTAAGAGTGTAATGAATGATGAGATTGCCCCTGCCAGATTTGTGTGATGCCTACCCCGATGCCGTTCATGTGGCCGAACCCATGTTTAATAACTATGGCGGCAATGACTGTTTTTCGGGTGAAATTGCGACGGTAACTTGCTTTGAGGATAATTCGGTCATTGCAGCCCGCGTTGAAGAAGCGGGACGCGGGCGAGTCATGGTCGTCGATGCCGGTGGTTCGCTGCGGTGCGGCGTATTGGGGGATAACCTCGCTCAAAAGGCGCTTGACAATGGCTGGTCTGGATTGATTATTTATGGCTGCATTCGCGATGTTGATATTATTGAGACACTGCCGATTGGCGTCGCAGCACTTGCAACCCATCCATTGAAAAGCGTTAAACGCAATATTGGTCGCGCTGATGAAACAGTGTCATTTGCCGGGGTACAGTGGGTGCCGGGGCAGTTTGCCTACGCGGACAACAATGGGGTCTTGGTGAGCGCGACGGCTCTGACGTTACCTGCCTAGATTTGCGCGTCTGGGGCATGATCAATTGGGTCACGTCGGCGAACTCGAGGTAAATGGTCTAACGCGGCCGACTCGATTGATGAATCGTGGTACACAAGCCTTGATTTACACGGTGTAATTGCAAGCACCCTAAGGCGCCGCGCACTTAATCCGAAACGCAAAACGCAAGACGGTTGATGCTTCACCATAGCCAAGCAGTTGGATCGTCGGCGTGTAATGGGCCTTCAGGCAATCGTGGCGAGGTTGAGGCAGTCTGCCTCAGGTTAAGCGACCGGTGTAGGAGCGATTGATTCGAAGTTTTGGGCCTGAATGGTTTGTGACGCAACACGCTGAAGGCGCCGTTTGACTTGTTATGGGCCAATTATTGAAAGCTGGGGCTTGCGGGTTAGGGGCCACGACGACGATCGCATAGACTATAACGGCACGGCTTTAGGCCTCAACGGTCGAGGCGCCGCAGTTACAGTGGTTTTATCCTGGCTATGGGTAGTGGTAGCCTTTACAGTTTGATCGGTAGCAGGAACTGAATATGACCGTTCTATCTCGAATACTCGGTAATTTTAAAGCAAAGCCTAAAAGCTCAGAAGAGCAACTTGCCGATCTTGCGCAATTGCCCATGGCAGGGCTTATGGAGATTGCGGCGGCGGATGACTCTGTCGCGCTGCGATTAGCGGCTATTGCCCGATTGGATTATGACCCTACGCTCATCGCGCTCGCTTTTGAGGGGGGCATGGCGAGTGTTCAACAGGCGTCTCGGCAGCGTCTCTCGGTGCTCTTGGATGACGGGGTGATTACGCTTGCACAGCTTTCAACGGATGGCGTTGGGCCTTTAGCGCAGCTCGCTGTGGTGGGGTTTTGCGAACACGATCAGTTGCTCAAGCAGCTTTTAAATGCCAGCCGCGACGAAATGTTGTTCTATCAGATCGCTTTAGAAGGTGTGTCGGCTCAGGCGCGACAGTTGGCGGTCGAGCGAATTGAGGACGAAGGCTTGCTTAATCAATTGCTCAAAGTGACGAAGGGTAAGGACAAGCTCGTTTATAAGTTTGTCAAAGCAAAATGTGATGGCTTTCGCGAAAGGGATCAGCAGGCGGCAAAAACTCAGATCGAAATTGCGCACTTGTGTCAGCGTATAGAGGCGCACAGTAAGCGGTCCTTTGATCAATTTTTCACCACGCAAACCGAGCAGCTGCAAGCAAAATGGTCGCTTTTGAAACACGCAGCAGACGCTGAGGTTACAACGCGCGTGGAGCAAGCGATGCTGACATGCCAGCAAACGCTCGATTTCGTTGTGCAGCAGCAGGCTGATCTTGCCGCGCAGGAAATGGCAGAGGTTAAGGCAGTTAAGGAGCAAGGATTGCTGATCGAGCAGCTCCGCTTGCGCCTAGCACACTTGTTTGACTGCCCTGCAACCGAGTCAGAGATCCGCTCAGGACAAGAGAATGTAGATGCATGCCGAGAACAATGGCAAAAAGCCGAGCTGATTAAGATGCCGCGAAAAGCGGATGAGAAAGCCTTTGCAGAATTAGTCGATGGCATCACGTTTCAGTTAGAACAGTTGCAGCAGCAGGGTGGATTTCGAGATCAGCTGGCGGCTCTAACGAATGCGATTGCGACAAAATCATCGGATAATGATGCGGATACGGGGCACGATGAAACGTTTGAGTCGTTTCGGATTCGTCTTAAAACGACGGGTCTGCTTCCGGATGCTTTGGTGTCCGAGTCGGTTTCTGCTGCATTGGCGTTAGTCTCGCAGCGGCAGCAGCAGCTGACAGCGCGAATGGACGCCGAGAAGCATCAGATGCGTCAATTAACTTCGTTGATAAGACGAGCCCAAGCTGCGACAGACGCAGGGCAATCTCGCGAAGCCTTGGGTATTCGACGAAGCATTGAGCAAAAGCAGTCTGAAGACAAAGCGCTGCCACTCACGGTATCCAAGCAATTAATGGCTTTGGATACGGCTTTAGAAAAGCTGCTGGATTGGAAAGACTATGCGGTCGAACCTAAGAAGCAACAATTGATTGAACAAATGCGGGCCTTGGTAGACAGTCCAGAAAACCCAGAGGCATTGGCGATAAAAATTAGTCGCTTGCAGGATGATTGGAAGGGCTTGAGTAAAGGCGCGCAGGATCAGGCGCAATGGGAAACATTCCATCAATTGTCCCAGACGGCCTACCAGCCCTGTAAAGTGTTCTTTGAGCAACAAGGCAAGGTTCGTCGCGAAAATTTGGATCGCAGAATAGCGTTGGTCGCACAATTGCAGGACTACGTGTCATCCCAGGGTTGGGACACAGAAAGTGCTCGGCCTTTTGAGGCGCGAGCCGTCGAGGCGGTATTCGCGGCGGCGATTCGGGAGTGGCGCGGGTATGTTCCGATTGAACGGAGTCAGAATCAGTCAGTACAGAGTGACTTTGATCGAATGTTGGATTTGATCCGGAATCAACTGAATGCGCATTACCAGAAAAATGCGGACATTAAGCGTGGTTTGATCGACCAAGCACTTAAGTTGGCGGATCACGAGGATAATCAAAAAGCGATCGAGGCGGTAAAACGCCTGCAGGCGCTATGGAAGGCGACCGGGCCTGCTTTGCGAAAAGAAGAGCAGGGCTTGTGGAAAGCTTTCCGGACAGGGTGCGATGCGCTGTTTGAAAAGCGACAGCAGCAGGCAGACGCTTTTAAAGCAGACCTCGAAGTCAATAAAGCCGCTGCGCTAGCCTTGCTGAATGAGTTGAAGGGATATTTAGCGCTTTCGGGCAATGCCCTATTGGATGCTAGGGCCCAGGTGACGGCCTGCCAGCAAGCCTTTCATGGACTTGGTGCCCTACCGCGCGGTCAAGGGCCGCGCCTGGAACAAGATTTTAAGCAGTTAGTTGAGCGTTTTGCTGGATTGGTTGCTCAGCAATTGCAGGCTGCAAAAGAAAGAGTATGGCTGGATTTGCTGACCGCTGCAGATCATATCCGGGTGAGCCAACTGCCAGAAAATATGGGTTCGTCCGCGAGTCTTGAGGCCGCTGCTAGGACTTTTATTGCAGGCGTTGACCAGTGGCCTAAAAATGGCCTTAAAGCGTTAGAACAAAAACTGGCGCGCGGCGTGGGCGATATTACCCCAGACGAAAATGAATTGGCGTTGCAACGCTTATGCATTCGAGCTGAGATTCTGTGCGATCGACCCACACCGGAGACGGACACAGCGTTGCGGATGCAAATGCAAATGTCGCGACTGCAGCAAGGCCTTGGGCAACATATGCGTGATAATCAGACTGAGCTTGACGCAATGGCGCTCGAATGGGTGGCGATTGGGCCGGTGGCAACGATCGTTTATCAGGGCCTAGTTGAGCGATTTCTAAAGTGTCGTTAATCCGTGCTGCGCTGCCCGATCCCTTCGGGGATGCTTGTTTTAGCCTGTTACCCAAATCAATCTTGACGCCGCAGAGGCACAGCAAGGTAGCCAACGCACCGGCGCGCGGCAACATTTCTGCGCGGTGTGTCGCAGGTAGTGTTCTAGCGCGCGCGATGCATCCCAGTGTGCGCTGATCAGTCGATGAGACCTCAAAAATTTGAATGCAAAAAGACTGCATGCCGCTCGTGATACCCATTCCCGAGGTACTCGACAGACGTGCGCTGGTGCCGCTTAGTCTGATTCGTTGGCTTTTTCGTCAGCTTCCTCACCATCCGGCGTAATGGCCTTGGCAGCAGCGCCCACGGCTTTAACCGGCAGGGTTACGATGGCGGCGGTTGTTTTGACGACCGCAGTCGCCAAGGTTGCGGTGACGCAGCCACTAAGCATCAGCGATAGACCGAAGGCTAAAATTACTCGTTTCATGCAGTAAGGTTCCTTTTGGCGTTTGAGGTTAGCAGGGATTATGGTTTCAACATTAGAGTTAGCCTAGTAAGTAGTCAATTCGCTTGCTTTGGCGATTGAGCTGAAGCAGCTTCAAGGTCACCGCCCTAAAATGAATTATAAAGATCTCCTCTAAAGACGTTTTGGGAGACTCATTGCCTCGGTGTTTGCGTGTTGCGCCCATATAGGATGATGCCAAATTCCATGCCGTGCCGCCGTGCGGTCAAGGGCTGGAAACTTAACCACATCGGTCCAATGCGCGGCGGCATCATGAAAGTCTGATCCGGTTGAGAGGTGTAATCCTCGTTCGACAGCGAGCTGAATCAGAGACTGATTCATATTGGGGGCAATATTCGGATAGGACGCTTCAAGACCTTCGCCGCCTGCTGCGGCAAAGCATTCGACCAACCGGTGTAACTTTGTCTTGTTCATAGCATACCGGCCAGGGTGCGCGAGCACCGAGATGCCCCCTGCTGCTTTAATAGCGCGCACAGCCTCGGTGTAGTCGCACCACTGCGCGGCGACAAACAACTTGCCGGATCGATTTAGATGCGTTTTAAAAGCTTTCTGCCTATTTTTACAAACATTGTTTGCCACTAGGAAATCAGCGACGTGGCTGCGGGTTAACGCGATGGCAGGCAGAGCCAGTAAGTCGCGCAACAGGCCTGTGGTGCCAAGGGCTGTGAGCTTGTCGTCGATTTGAGCGACTCGCTCACGCCGTCGAGCCTGCTGCGCGCTGAGCAGCGTTTGCAGGCGCGTATTGGTCGGGTCGACGAATAGGCCAACTACGTGGATTTCAAAGGACTCCCAGAGGCAAGAGATCTCAACGCCATTGATCAACTTAAGGCCTTGTTGGTCCATGGACTGCGGTAGCGCTTGACTGACATCGTGATCGGTAATCGCAAGATGCGTGACAAGGTTCGCGCGGGCCCGGTCAATAACAAAGGCCGGGGTGTGTTGGCCGTCGGAGAGATGGGTATGACAGTGCAGATCAGCTTTCAAAGTGGAGCTCGTCGTGAGGCAGCAAGCATGATACCAAAGTATCTAGGCTGTGACGGCAAGCGTTGGGGTCTTTCTATGTCAATCCGGGTGAAGATTGCGTGGGGCTGGAGTGTGGTTCAGTTTAAAGACGAATTCAGGTGCTGGGTATCACACGGTTCAAGTTTCGTTGAACTGCTCAGTCAAGCGTCCTTAAATCACTTAGCAAGCCTTGGGCAGGTGGTTTTACGCGGAGGCAGGTTTGTTTAGAGCTTCAGGACCCGCAATTGTGGATCCTCAAGGGCATTTTGCCAGGCGACTTTGAACGGCTCGTGCAGACGCCTCGCGGCTAGAATGTCATCAAGGCACACCCACGCGTGGTAATCAGAATGGTTCGGTCTAAAAAAAACGGTGCGGTCGTCAACTAACAACGCTTCCTCTACGGAGTCTGCATGTTCTGGGGCTGCGCGTTTGATTTGAATGCTCGAGGGTAGTCGTCGACTGAGTTCCACCAAAAGATGGCCTTGTTCCACCAGGGACCGGCTGTCGGTGAGCAAAATTTCAATGCGAGTGTGTTTATTTTTCAGCGCCAGGTTTTTGAAGTGCGCCATTAGTGCTGCATGGCTGTACAACGCGACGTCGACAGTAGGGGTCCAAAGGCGAATCCGGGTCGCGCTCAACTGGACGAGCGATGTGATCGCGACGATACAATCCGGCAGGCCTCGAATGTATTGCCGGGTTTTGGGATCGTCCAGATCCAAAAAATTGGTTTGTGATGGTTCGGCACTCATGGTCGCCGCACTGGTTGGTTCGGCCAGGTTGGCCAGTGCCAGGCTGAGGGCGCCGTCGCGGAGTTCAAAGCCAAATTGGGCAGCTTCTTGTGCAGAAAAGGTGGGATCATTGAGATATAACTGATCAAATTGATAGCGCAAGGCTTTGCTTTTAGCCGCGTCAACGAGCGCGAGAGCCACCTCATCGATTGCGCCTGTGCGCAAACGGATAGTGTCTATACAGGCGCCATCCAGTAGCATCAAGCTACCCTGTATAACGTCAAAAGCGGTTGCGATGAAATATTCGACATGCCTTGACGAGTTGTGTGCATCAGACTTTGGCGCAGGCGTCACGTCGACAAGTTCTGCGATGGCTGCGATGTAGTCTGCGGCGGAGACCTCATCGATGGCCAGTTCTGGCGCTCGGATCAAGCTCGTAGTCGGCCGAGTGTCTGAAAACCCTTGGTTTTTTTGCGGAGCATTGAGCGCCATGGGGCGATGAAGGATGCCGGCGTCTTCGAACGTTGGGCCGATTAATGTGAAGCCGAATTGTTCATAAAACGCGATCGCCGGCAGTTGAGCATGCAGGTGGAGTCTTTTGAATCGCGGACGCGCGAACGCGAGGATCGTCGCCATGAGCGCTTGGCCGACGCCTCGCCCGCGATACGCCTGTAGGACCGCCATCCGCGATATTTGGCCTTCGGGTGTTAAACGCCCGCATCCGATGGGTTGGCCTTCGGCATTAAACGCTAAATAATGCCAGCTCGTGGCGTCGAGTTGGTCCCATTCATCTGCAACGGGCACGCCCTGCTCGATGATAAAGACTGTGGTGCGGATGGCCTTGAGTGCCCTGTAGTCGCTCTGCCAGGTAGCTGGGATAACTCGGGTATTACGGACGGTTGGGTCAGTCGACATCGTTTTGCGCAAGGTAATCTGCGCCTAGGGCCGCCGCGCGGCCGGTGTAAGCGGCCGGCGTTAAGGCCAATAACTCGCGGCGAACCGGGTCCGGCAGGTCCAGCGCCGCGATCAAGGTTTGCCAGCCAGCCTGGTCTAACCCTTGCCCCCGGGTTTTGTCTTTGATGATTTCATAAGGGTTTGCAACGCCCAGCCTGCGCATTACCGTTTGTGCAGCTTCTCCCAACACCTCCCAGGCATGCTCTAGGTCGGTGTCAAGGGCGGTCGCGTTCAGCTCCAGTTTGCCGAGCCCCTTCAGGGTGGATTCATAGCCAATCAAACTGTAGGCCAGTCCCGTCCCCAGGTTCCTCAGAACGGTCGAGTCGCTTAAATCCCGTTGCCAGCGCGATATGGGCAGTTTTTCAGCCAGGTGATGCAATACGGCATTGGCCAGGCCCAGGTTGCCTTCAGAATTTTCGAAATCGATGGGGTTGACTTTATGCGGCATGGTGGAGGAGCCGGTCTCGCCAGCGACCGCGCGCTGTTTAAAGTAGCCAATCGAAATATAGGACCAAATATCGCGATCAAAGTCGATCAGTATGGTGTTCAAGCGGCCCAAGTTTTGGAACAGTTCGGCGATATAATCGTGGGGCTCGATCTGAGTGGTCAAGGGGTTAAAGGTTAGGCCTAGGCTCTCGACAAATTGCTGACCGAGCGCGGGCCAGTCGAGTTCAGGATAAGCCTGATGATGCGCATTAAAATTACCCACAGCGCCGTTGATCTTGCCCAGGTAAACCTGTTGGTTGAGCTGCTTAACCTGACGCTCAAGTCGGGCGATGACGTTGACTAATTCCTTGCCAACCGTCGTGGGAGAAGCTGTTTGGCCATGGGTGCGGGCCAGCATGGGTTGATTTAGCGTTTGGGTTGCCAGGTCTCGAAGGCCTGCCAGTAACCGATTGATCAACGGTAGTATGACCGTGCTCATGGCGGATTTCAGCATTAAAGCATGCGATAGATTGTTGATATCTTCTGAGGTACAGGCGAAGTGAACAAACTCTAAATGTTTAATTAAAATAGGGTCTTGTGATGCCGTAATGAAATCTTTAATGAAGTATTCGACTGCCTTGACGTCATGGTTCGTGGTTTGCTCAATGGCTTTGATCTGAGCGGCTTGCTCGGCACTGAAATCACGAATGAGTGGTTGCAAGCGCTCGACTTGGGTTTGCCCAAAATCGCTCAGCTCCGGCAGCTGTGCCTGAATGGCCAGAAAGCTCAGCCACTCGGCTTCAACGCGAACCCGCGCTTTGATCAGCCCATACTCGCTGACCAGTTCGCGTAGTTGACTTGTTTTGGTGCTGTAGCGACCATCGAGTGGTGAAACGGCGGTGAGGGAGTTTAGGTCCATGAGCGGCTCTCAAATTTTTCGGATGGATACTTCATATGAAGTTTAATTGATGGCGAATTTGCTGTCGCTGCATGAGCAGTTGCCAGCGGGATCCTTTTAACTGATAAAACAGAACGCCGGCGCGCAGACCTGCCAGTAATAGCATTCTGATGCGATCGGCATTCTCTTGTCTTTTGAGTTGGGCTGGGTTGCCATGAATGATAATACGGCGCGCAAGGGGACTAATGTGCTTTTGATAGAGCGTGGCGCAACTGTGATCGAGGGCGGACACTCTCTCGGCTCTGTCTTGCAATCCTTGAACTCTTTCAAGCGCTGAGAACAGATCTGCTCTGACCGCGCGCTGGGCCTGATCATTGGTTTTAAATCTGCGGGCTAATCCTAGAATTTGCCCCCCCAAAGCAAGCAGGTCGCGATCGGATTCAGTCGGTTGGCTGAGCATCTGTCCGAGTTTGTGCTTGCCGTGTGCGAGCAGGTCGCCCGTATCGTAAATATCGAAAGGGGTGATCGCGTCAAATCGAAAAAGACTTTCTCGACAGGTTTCCACTGCATCGCTGGCTAATAAGCCTGATTTAGCAACGTTTAGGCAGAGTGATCCTGCTTGCACCAAAGCGGCTAAGGCGACTGTTCGACCTTGAATGGGGTTCATGGCACAACGCCCGTGCTGGATTCGATGACACCACCGCCGAGACAAATATCGCCGTCGTAAAAGCAGGCCCACTGTCCTGGTGTTGCCGCCCGTTGGGGCGTCTCAAAGCTGACGGTTAAGCGCTCATGATTTGGATCACGGCACGTCAGTTCGCCGAATTGATCGGCTTGACGATATCGTAATTTGACTGCCACTCGGGCGGCTTTAGGTGGGTCATTAACCCAATGTAGTTGACCGATGGTTACGGTTTGCGACAACAAGCTAGGATGGTCATGACCCTGGCAGACGAGTAATGTGTTGTCCTTGAGGTTTTTACCTGCCACGTACCAAGGGGCATCGGGCGTCCCTCGGACACCGCCGATTCCAAGGCCTTGACGCTGGCCAAGGGTGTGGTACATCAATCCTTGATGCTGGCCGAGGAAAATGCCGTCTGTCGACCGGATTTCCCCAGGCTGGCTGGGTAGGTAGGTTTTCAGGAAGTCGTTAAACCGACGTTCGCCGATAAAGCAGATGCCGGTTGAATCCTTTTTATTGTGGGTGATAAGACCGGCGTCTGTCGCCCGAGCTCGAACCTCTTTCTTTTCTAGCTCGCCAACTGGAAACAAGCAGCGTTCAAATTGGTCAGCCGAAACGGATTGTAAGAAGTAAGACTGATCTTTATTCGTATCTAACCCTTTTAACAGGGCGACTTGGCCATTCGACGTTCTTTTTAATCGAGCGTAATGACCGGTTGCAATAAAATCGGCTCCCAAGAGCAGGGCATAATCTAAAAAGACTTTGAATTTGATTTCTCGATTACAGAGTACGTCCGGATTTGGGGTTCTACCCGCTTGATATTCTGCCAAGAAATGATCAAAGACATTATCCCAATACTCGGCTGAAAAATTGGCTTGATGCAGCGGAATGTTGAGACGATCGGCGACAGCTTGCGCATCCTGCAGGTCCTGCTTGGCCGTACAGTATTCGTTACCATCATCTTCTTCCCAGTTTTTCATGAACAAGCCTTCGACTTGATAGCCGGCCTCTTGCAGCAAAAGAGCACTGACGGATGAGTCGACGCCGCCCGATAGGCCAACGATGACGCGCTTGGTCGCGCTCACGACCGCACCTCGCCAGCAGAGTGTTTGTGGTTGACTCGGATCATGATGGAATCAGCGCAGAGTGTTCGAGCGGAATACGCTGCCCGTTTTGATAATCCAGCAAGCAGCGGGCAACCAAAGGGCTGCGATGCTTGCGTTGCATGATGTCTGTTTGGGTAAGCCAAAGCGCTGCTTGGATATCAGGATCGAGCGCTTGTTGGGTCTTTTCAATGACGCGGGCTAAGTAGCAAACTCTAAAATATAACGGACCCTCGTTAGGCGCCTGGAACTGATACAGGCCAACGATCGCCTCTGGTCGGGTGAGATAGCTGGTTTCTTCGAGCACCTCTCGAATCATGGCCTCGACGAGTGACTCGTCCGGCTCTAAGTGCCCAGCGGGTTGGTTGATAACAAGGTCACCGTGTTCGATCTCTTCCACCATGAGGAATGTATCATTCCGGGTTACAATAGCTGCGACAGTTATTTCGGGTGGCCAACTCAAGTTGCCTCCGGATCGATCTTATGAGAGAAGTTGATTATGCCCGAAAAAATACTTACGCACATCGATGCTGATGGTGAAGCGACTATGGTGGATGTGAGCGATAAGCTAGAAAGCTTGCGCATTGCTCGAGCCAGTGGCCAGGTAGCGATGGCGTCAGAGACCTTGTCGATGATTGTTCAAGCGAGCCATAAGAAGGGTGATGTGCTGACGGTTGCCAAAATTGCTGGCATTCAGGCCGCGAAACGCTGCTCAGACTTAATACCGCTTTGTCATCCGTTAGCGTTAACTGGAATTGAAGTCACGTTCCAAATTGATGAGGCCGCGTCCTTGGTCCGGATTCAATCCGAATGTCGGTTGCGCGGTAGTACTGGGGTTGAAATGGAAGCGCTAACAGCCGTTTGCGTTGCCGGGCTTACGATTTATGACATGTGTAAAGCTGTCGATAAAGGCATGGTTATCGGTGAGGTGAAATTGCTGAAAAAATCGGGCGGCCGGTCGGGAGACTGGGGAGTCGATCAGTGAAGGTTTTATTCTTTGCAGCGCTCAGGGAAACCATGGGGCAAAGTGAGATCGAGATTGTGTTGGAGGCGCCCACAACGGTCGGAGCTTTGAAGGCTATGATTAAATTGCCGAATGGCGAAACGCTTAGTGCGGCAAGCCGCAACCAATCGATTATGGCGGCAGTGGATCAAGAAATGGTCGATGATTTGGCGACGGTCTCAGTTACTTCAGAAGTGGCCTTCTTCCCGCCGGTTACAGGGGGTTGAGATGTATCGATCTATTTTAATTCAAGCCGAAGACTTCAGTCTTGACGACGCTTTGGCTGAATTGAAGACGCAATCGGGTCTTGCGGGTGGCTTGTGCTTCTTTACCGGCGCGGTCCGAAACTCGAATCTTGATGAAGTCGTTGGCGGTCTATACTTGGAGCATTACCCCGGTATGACGGAGCGTCAATTGGATCAAATTGTCGATGAGGCTGCGCGCCGATGGCAGCTGCATGGCGTGATCGTGATACACCGCATCGGGCAGTTGATGCCGGGAGATAATATTGTCTTGGTGGCCGTCGCGGCCAGTCATCGAGGTGAAGCATTCGAAGCTTGTGAGATGATGATGGATTATCTAAAAACGAATGCCACTTTTTGGAAAAAAGAATCGATTCCAGACGGTCACCGATGGGTTGAGGCTAGGTCCTCCGACCAGACGAAGACGACCGCTTGGGATGCCTGACCTGAACCGCCGGACCAGGCAGGTTGATGCGGTTTTGGACCCACTTGCCAGGAGGCAGCGCATCGATTGTCCAAGGACCAATGCGGCGTCGAAATAACCGCAGGGTTGGATGCCCGACGTGTGCTGTCATGCGCCGGACTTGACGATTTCGGCCCTCTGTTAGTGTGATTTCGAGCCAACTTGTAGATTGATTTTTTCGGGATCGAATGGGCGGCGTGCGCGGTGGCAGATCCGGCGCAATGATCTTCACTTTTGCAGGGCGCGTCAGCCCATCTTTCAGAATTACGCCGTCTTGCAGGGCCTTAACCGCCTTGGCTTGGCACTCGCCTTCCACTTGCACCCAATAGGTGTTTGCCATTTTCTGAGTGGGTTCGGTGATGCGAGCTTGTAAAACGCCAGAATTGGTCAAGAGGAGGAGTCCCTCGGAGTCTTTGTCCAAACGGCCTGCCGGATAAAACCCGTGAAGATCAATATGATCTGCCAAAGTCGGCGGCGCACCCGTAAATTGACAGAGTACGCCGAAGGGTTTGTGAAACAAGATGAGGTCGTGCTGCATGGTTGCAGAAGCATAAAAGAAGGTTTCGATTGTCCAGAAAATACCTAGGGCTGTCTATTGGTTATCTGACAGGGCTTCCCGCATACTCAGTCTCAAGAAGTGATTCGAGTTCCCAGCAGAAAGCCGACTGGCAGGATAAAGCGTACCACCAAGGGTCTTTAAAAAAGAATCATTGCCCCCATAAAAGGTAGGAGCAGGAAACAAGGCGCGTGATGAACAAAGATTGGATAATAACCGGTAGTCAGGATCCTGAAGATGACCGAGAGATCGGCGTCATTGTCGCGCCTGAGAAGCCAAAGTTGGCGAAGCCGCCGCTTTGGAAGGTAACGTTGCTAAATGATGACTACACGCCAATGGAGTTTGTAGTTGAGGTGTTGCAGATTTTTTTCGGCATGAATGGTGAGAAAGCCACTCAGATAATGTTGGCCGTCCACCAAACGGGGAAAGGAACCTGCGGCATTTACGCAAAGGATGTAGCCGAAACCAAATCCGCCCAAGTCAATCAATACGCGCAAGAAAATCAACATCCACTGGTGTCAGATATTGAACCCGTGGACTAAACCGCTACAAAGAAGGTTAAACAGATGTTAAGTCGTGAACTAGAAGTTTCCCTAAATTTGGCATTCAAAGATGCCAGGGCACAGCGCCATGAGCTGATGAGCGTAGAACATTTGCTGTTGGCTTTATTGGACAATACAGCCGCCGTGACCGTTCTAAACGCCTGCAATGCCGACGTCGAAAAATTGAAGCAGTCGCTCGCGACGTTTATTGCGGAAACAACCCCGATTATTCCAGAAGATCAAGACGGCCGAGAAACGCAGCCGACCCTCGGGTTTCAGCGCGTCCTGCAACGCGCTGTCTTCCATGTTCAGAGTTCTGGGAAGAAAGAAGTCACCGGGGCACATGTTTTGGTCGCGATGTTTGCCGAAGGCGAAAGCCACGCCGTATACGCCTTAAAGGATCAGGACGTCAATCGAATTGATGTTGTGAACTACATGTCTCACGGCACACGGAAAGACGGGATCGAAGAAACCGAAGAGCGCGCAGAGGAGAGCGAAGGCGAAGACGGCGAAGAGCGCCCGCAGAGCCCGCTTGAAGCGTATGCAGTCAACCTGAATGAGCTTGCCAGGACCGGGCAGATTGATCCGCTAATTGGTCGAGAAGAAGAAGTCGAGCGCGTTGTACAAACACTATCGCGACGCCGTAAGAACAACCCTTTGCTGGTTGGCGAGTCGGGGGTCGGTAAAACTGCGATTGCAGAAGGCCTTGCGAGATTGATTGTGGATGGCAAAGTTCCTGAGATTATTCGGGACAGTATCGTTTACAGCTTGGATTTGGGGGCATTACTCGCTGGGACCAAATATCGCGGCGATTTTGAAAAACGGCTGAAGGGGCTGCTGAACGAGCTTAAAAAGTCCAAGAGTCAGATTTTGTTTATCGATGAGATCCATACGATTATTGGTGCTGGCGCGGCATCTGGCGGGGTGATGGATGCTTCTAACTTGTTGAAGCCGATGTTGGCCTCAGGAGAAATTCGGTGTATGGGCAGCACGACGTACCAAGAGTATCGCGGAATCTTCGATAAGGATCGCGCCTTGTCCAGACGATTTCAGAAGATCGATGTATCCGAGCCGAGCGTTGATGATACGTACCTGATCCTTAAAGGGCTGAAGGCGAAATACGAAGAACACCACAACCTGAAATACACCGATCGGAGCTTGCGGGTCGCAGCCGAACTTTCGCAGAAATTCATTAACGATCGTTTCATGCCGGATAAAGCGATCGATGTGATTGATGAAGTTGGGGCATTTCAGCAACTGCAGCCTGCGAACCGTCGCAAGAAGCAAATCAGCGTCGGGGATGTGGAACGGATGGTCGCGAAGATCGCAAGGATTCCATCAGCCAGTGTCACCTCCGATGAAAAAGAATCGCTCAAAGATCTCGATGCGAACCTTAAGATGGTAATTTTTGGTCAGGACGATGCCATTGACTCGCTGGCTAGCGCGATCAAGCTCGCCCGAGCAGGCTTGCGAGAAGGTGAAAAGCCGATTGGCTCGTTTTTGTTTTCTGGTCCGACAGGGGTGGGCAAGACAGAAGTCTGTCGGCAACTGGCCCGGATTATGGGCGTCGAGTTGGTTCGGTTCGATATGTCGGAGTATATGGAGCGACATACTGTTTCGAGACTGATCGGGGCGCCGCCGGGCTACGTCGGATTCGACCAAGGCGGGTTGCTAACAGAGGCGATCACCAAGCAACCTCATTGTGTTTTATTGCTAGACGAAATTGAAAAAGCGCACCCGGATGTCTTTAATCTTCTGTTGCAGGTTATGGACCACGGTGCATTGACAGATAACAATGGCCGCAAAGCGGATTTTAAGAACGTCATTTTGGTCATGACCACCAACGCTGGTGCTCAGGAAATGTCTCGGAGCTCTATTGGTTTTCAGACTCAGGATCATTCAACAGATGGTTTAGAGGTCGTCAAGAAGATGTTCACGCCCGAGTTTAGAAACCGTCTGGATAGTATCATTCCCTTCGGACCGCTTAGCAGAGACGTGATCAAGACGGTGGTCGATAAGTTTCTGGTTGAAATTCAGGTTCAATTGGACGACAAAAAGGTTTTACTCGAGGTCAGCGAGGCTGCCCGGTCCTGGTTGGGAGAGCAAGGTTATGATGAGCTACTTGGCGCGAGACCCATGCAGCGGCTAATCCAAGACAAGATTAAAAAGCCGTTAGCCGAAGACATCCTGTTTGGACGCTTAGCCAAGCACGGTGGTGTGGTGCAGGTTGACATCGAAGATGGCGACTTGGTGCTAAATATTGAAGAAGAGGCGGTCGTTTAACGAAAAGGTTCTTGCCAGTGCATCGCGAACTGGCAAGAACACCAACCGGTTATTCTCGGAAGGTTATGCGTCCTTTAGAAAGATCGTAAGGCGTGAGCTCGACCTTAACCTTGTCGCCTGTCAGGATGCGAATGTAGTTCTTTCGCATTTTCCCTGAAATATGAGCCATGACAACATGGCCATTCTCCAGTTCTACTCGAAACATCGTATTGGGCAGGGTATCGATTACCGTGCCAGACAGTTGAATTTGTTCTTCCTTCGCCATTGCGCCTCTATTGTCGAGCTCGTTTAAAGTGAGCGCATTTTGCACTAATTGCTAGGGCAAGGCAAAGCGCCTGCAACTGCACCATATATTGAATTCATTTGCGCTTCGATCTCTAAGTTTTTCGCTGCCATCCCGCGGTCGTGAGATGCTCTTGCGGGCGGAATTCGGCTTTGTAACGCATCTTGTTACTGGCTTCGATCCAATAGCCGAGATAAAGGTACGGCAACTCGGCCGCCTCGGTTTGCTGAATCAGATCGAGGATCGCGAAGGTCCCAAGCGAGCGTTGGGCGTGATCAGGATCAAAAAAAGTATAGATTGCAGACAAGCCATCATTGAGTTGATCGGAAACCGCCACCGCGATGAGTTGGTTGCCCAGTCGATATTCAGTGAACAGGGCTTCGGGCCTGCCATTTACCAAGAAACTGGCGAACTGCTCACGGTCTGCTGGATACATGTCCCCATCACTGTGTCGATGATTGATATAACGCTCATAGAGCGTCCAGATTTCATCGTTGCTATGCGGTGTCAGTTGCTGCTTGGACAAATCCTGGTTGCGCGTCAGTACCCGCTGATGGCGACGTTTTCGCGCGAAGGTAGACACGGGTAACCGAACCGGGACGCAAGCATTGCACGCGGCGCAATGCGGTCGATATAGGTGCGCGCCGCTCCGACGAAAACCGAGTTGTGAAAGTTTAGAATACAAGGTGGTGGTGATGATGGCATCTGGGTCAACAAACACGGTGGTCGCCAACTGTTCTGGCAGGTAGCTGCAGGGATGATCTGGAGTTTGGAAAAACTTCAGCGTTTCAAGCGCTGTCATGACCGATACCCTGCGCCCTGGTTCCAGGGTGGTAATGCACCTGTTAATTGGGACCAATCGACTGCGCGGTCCGCGCGGTCAGCTAATAGGCTTAGAAACGTGGTGCGGGGTAAAACTTCTGCGCCGAGTGATCGCAAATGAGGATTGGGCATCTGGCAGTCGATAAGATTAACGCCCAGCGTGCGGCAAGTCTGAACAAGATGACAAAAAGCGACTTTCGAGGCATTACTTTCGAGTGAAAACATGGATTCTCCACAAAACACAGTACCCACGCTCACGCCATAGAGACCTCCGATCAAACGTCCTTGAGAAAAACACGCGATGCAATGCGCGTCTCCAGCTGCAAATAAAAGGCTATAGGCCGTTATCATTTCTTGGGTGATCCAGGTGCCAAGGCCTTGCTGCAAGCGATGCTGCTGACACCCTGCAATCACCGCATCGAAGTGCTCGTCGAGCGTTACAGAAAATGCATTTTTGTTGAGGAGCCGGGCAAGGCTTCTTGATGGCTTAAATCGCTCGGGAAATACGACCGCGCGATCAGGCGGCGACCACCATAGGAGCGGTTGTTCATCTTCATACCAGGGAAAGATGCCATGACGGTAAGCTAGACGCAATCGGCTCGGTGAAAGATCGCCGCCGATTGCAAGCAGACCCTCTGGGTCATCCAGCGCCTGCTCAGGGTGTGGAAACCAGAGGTCTTGATCTAATTCGGTTAGGGCAGTTGCCATGCCGAGCTCTGCAGATCACGCCAATTCGTCAAGGTATTTTTCGGCATCAAGTGCGGCCATGCAGCCAAAGCCGGCGGAGGTTACCGCTTGCCGATAAATGTGATCTGCAACGTCCCCCGCGGCAAAAATACCGGGGATGCTGGTTGCGGTGGCGCCACCTTCGAGTCCGCTGGTAATGGTTAGGTATCCGTTTTTCATTGCCAGTTGGTTTTCGAATAGGCTGGTATTAGGAGTGTGTCCGATTGCAATAAAAACGCCTTGTAAAGGTATCTCGGTCACGGCACCGGTTTCGATCGCCCGAATTTTCATCCCCGTGACGCCCAGTTCTTCCCCCAACACCTCGTCAAGAGTGCTGTTCCAGATCACTTGGATGTTGTCTTTTTCAAGTACGCGATTTTGCAGGATTTTTTCCCCTCGGAACTTGTCGCGGCGATGAACCAGATAGACCGTTTCAGCAAGATTCGACAAATAAAGCGCTTCTTCTAAGGCCGTATTACCGCCACCGATGACGGCAACTGTCTGACCCCGGTAAAAGAAACCGTCGCAGGTTGCACAAGCGCTAACGCCTTTGCCTTTAAACGCTTCTTCAGAAGGCAGCCCTAAGTATTGGGCCGAGGCACCGGTGGTAATGATCGCTGCATCACAGGTATAAATGGCTTGATCTCCTTCGAACACAAAAGGACGCTGGCTGAGATCACAGGTGTGGATGTGGTCATAGAGTATTTCGGCTTCGAAGCGCTCCGCGTGTTGCTGCATGCGTTGCATGAGTTCGGGTCCCTGCAACCCCTCGACATCACCGGGCCAGTTGTCGACGTCGGTTGTCGTGGTGAGCTGACCGCCGGTTTCAATGCCGGTAATGATCACCGGATTAAGATTGGCTCTGGCCGCATAGACCGCAGCGGTGAAGCCCGCAGGTCCAGATCCGAGAATCAGAAGTTTTTGATGGCGGGTTTCCATATTCGATTGTTCCTCTTGAATGAGTCGCTACCGCGACTTGGCAGAGCGTGTGGTTTGCTCAACGTTGTTATGGCCTCAGAGCTGTTATTCGCTCAGGGCTGTTGT
>JAQWWC010000180.1 GCA_029249645.1 Pseudomonadales bacterium | reverse complement strand
AGCTGGAATTGAACTTAGGTTGCAACCCCTAGTCATTGGGCTTTTAAAGCTAAAAGCGCTTGCGGGATTCCCCGATTCAGAAAGATACCCCCTAGATTTGAAGACAGGCTGCTTGGGGGATTTTGGAGACCAAAGAGCTCGTGGCCAACATAAACATTCGGGTTGTCGACGATCAGCACCCGCCCCACCCCTAGGGCAGCCACGCTTCAACAAAGAGAAACTCTCGGAATTTTTGGGCGCATGGAACCTTGGACTTTACGACTTGGCTGGTTCGAAAAGAAAACTTGTTGTGAATAAATAACGTAAACTGGCTCAAGTTAATTTAAATAGCAGTCAGCTGCTGTCAGTTAGCCAAATTAACTAACTGTGTACCCACATTGAGGAATTAAGGTAAATGAAAAATTTAGATATCACGGCAGTGAACGTAATATTAAATGAAATAGTGGAATACGAAATGGCAGGCGTTGTGCGTTATGCGCATAGCTCATTGATGATAAGTGGACCGTTTCGTATACCGATCGTGGGTTTTTTGCAGGAACAAGCAAACGAAAGCCTGGCCCACGCTCTGCAAGCAGGGGAGTTCATAACTGGGTTTGATGGACATCCAAGCCAGAAGATTTCACAGATAGAAGAAAACCATAACCACAGCATCCAACAGATACTGCAAGAAAGTCTGGAGCATGAGCAACACGCGATCGCTTTGTACAAAAAATTATTAGATCAAGTTACTGACGCAAGTGTGATGTTGGAAGAATACGCGAGGAGTCAAATTGGGCAAGAGGAGCAGCATGCATTAGAAATCAAAAAGATGCTGAGAGATTTCGCGTAGCGGGCATACAACCGCAAGCGCAGCCCTACGCCGCCCAGGCTCTAGGCACCTGACAGACCAATCCTGTCGCAGAGTGTGACTGCACACGTGAGCCTATCCCTGAGGTCCGCCTAAGGGATAGCTTGCAAGGGCTGCCGTGTACGAGTGTTCACAACACGCTCACGCTATCTAACGTTTCTTTTCCAACAGACTGGCGCCGCGCAGGAAATTATCGGCATACATTATTTATCCAAGTACACGAGTTAGGTTCCAAAGTCTGTCCTAAGGCGTCCCGATATCGCATTGAACAGGCCGCGGCATCCCTGTTTGAAATAGGGGCGTTTGAGCGCCGCCTCAAGACCTTTCCAGGGCTGAAAAAACATGAACTACTGGGAAGGCTTTTAAAAGCTTAAAAAATATCTGAATTGTCTGAAATCTAACGAGTAATCGGTTTTGGCTGAAGGCCTGAGGAATGAGTGACGTTAGGCGCAATCTTAGAGCGATAAAGTAGCTAACTGACGCGACACGAATTGTGTCAAGATCTATCCATCGAAGAAAAGAAAAGCGATGCCGCTAATCTAAAACCTTTTAGCAATCGTAAAGGACAGGTAGAAAAAAATCTAAAATATTGGGTCTCTATGTCTCACTATAAATACGATTCCTTTTTTGTATGCGAATTAGTGGTAGGACTGTTCGCGGTTATGGTCGTTTTTCACTCAGTGCTACTTCCTATATACGGCAGTCCCCAGCCCCCATTGTCTGACTCAATCTATCTCGTGCAAGAGATGGCTACTTTTAGAGCTGTTTTTACCAGCTTTCTTTTATTTGTTTACTTGGGTTTTAGATTAACTGGCCAAAAGACTGCGGTGGTCTTAGGGGCGATTGCTCTGATTTCTTGGGTGGCATTCTTGGAAGACTTTATGGTGTTAGAAAACGTCTTTTATATGCCTGAGTTGCTTTCGGGGAAGGTGCTTCAATTTTTAAGGCCGATCTACCTGATTACGATTATCTACATGGTGATGGAAGCCCGACGTAGAGAAATCGCCTTATGAATGATAATAAAAGGCTTGGAGATATTGTAACTACTGAAGAGAAAAAAATTCTGCTAGGCGGTGGACCCGTTTACTTTCAGTTATCCAGTCTTCGGGAGGCTCTGCGAGACAAGACTTCAGCATTCAAGGCGTATCTTGCTATAAGTACGTTTCTTGTATTCTTAGTTTTTGTTGTAACTTTCGCCGGTGCGCCTCTTTCCCTCGCTGGCATAAGCAACACTAGTCACCCAGCTGACCTTCAGGTTCATAAGGTTCGGGTTTTCCTTGGCCTTTTTTTGATAGCAGGATTTTATACTCTGCTTTTGTTGCGGCAGGAGGTTTCCGGGGTTCTCGTTAGTTTTTCGGCGCTATGCATTTACTTCTTGGCTTCAGGTGCGGCCCGGCTGCTTCGCTTGTTGCCTGAACCGGGATTAGGTTTTTATATGTATGTGCTGTCGTGGTTAGTTGGCATAATTCTCTTGCTGCTTTTTGCGAGAGAAGCAGCAAGATAGGGCTTGCTTTCGATGTGTGAGGCGTGGCCGTAATACCTGCAATATGGACATCCTCAACCGCGTCAAATTTTCCGACCACCTGTTACATACGGGAAGGAGCGGCATGTCCTTCTGCCCACCCCCTTCAAGCTTTTAAATCCTCTCGACCTATAACCACACGCCCTCTGAGCAGCTGGCGCAGCGGGTGGAAGCTTTAAAAAGCTATCAGTAGACGAAACGGTAGACGTTCTACTGCTTTTGACAGTGAACCAAGGATGCGTAAGCCATTGATCTACCGTAGCTGACAAGCGAATTGGTGCAGGATTCTGGCAACAAGTGTGCCTAGCGCCACCATCTTTTCCTTTTGCAAGTTGTTATGCCTAGTTCAGCTTCTGACTTGCCGGGTCATTGAAGAAAGGGTGGCGTAAATTGACGCCCCAAGAGCAACTTTTTATATCGATCGAATCCATGCCTGATCGTTTCCCTAAGACATTCCGTTCGACAACAAGTTCTCAACCGGCTGATAAAGCGCCTCAAGGTAGGCGACATCGTCCTCTGCAAGCTCGATGGTTGTCGCTTCGACCAGGTCGGTTAGTTGTGAGGCCTTTGAGACGCCCACTACGGGGCAAACAACGCCACGAACGGTAAACAGCCAGGCAACAGCGATCTGCGCTGGCGTCTTGCCATACTTCTGGGCTACCTCAACCACGCGATCAGCGATTTTGAAAATATTCTCCCCGTGGTAGAGCGATTCGGTTCGCTTGCGGTCTTGGCCTGAGGATCTGGCGGTGGAGCCACTGCCGAAATCGCCTTTATAAGCCCCGGCAAGAATACCGCGTGCCAAGGGCGACCAAGGGGTCACTGCCACGCCCGTTTTGACGCAGTACGGAATCATCTCACGCTCTTCTTCCCGATAAATAAGATTCAGGTGATTCTGCATGGAGATAAACTTCGTCCAGCCGTTGTTGGCAGCCGTCATTTGAAGTTCTGCAAATTGCCAGGAAAACATGGAGGAGGCTCCAAGATAAAGCGCTTTGCCCGCTTTGACGACATCGTTCAAGGCCTCCATGGTTTCCTCAATCGGCGTTTGAGCAAGGCCCGGAATACCATGGGGATGACGGTGAATAATGAGTTGATCAACGTAATCATGCCCAAGTCGTTTAAGCGATTGGTCAATGCCTTCCATAATGTGTTTCCGAGACAGCCCGCCTTGGTTGGCGGCGCGTCCCATGGGCATCGACACCTTTGTGGTAAGGGCGTACTCATCCCGGGGAAGGAGTTCTTTCAACAGTTGGCCCACGACGATTTCCGAGGCGCCGACCCCATAGATATCCGCGCAGTCGAAATAGTTTACGCCGTGCTCGATGGCGGCTTGGAAGATCGGGCGGGCGTCATCGGTTCCGAGGGTCCAGTCGCCTTGATGGCCTCGGCCGGGCTCGCCGAAATTCATGGTGCCTAAACACAGTTTGGAAACTCTCAGGCCGGTGTTGGTACCCAGTTGATGTGACGTCAGCATTTGCTTCTCTCTGTTGTTTTGATGAACTGTAAAGGTTAATTCGGGGGTGTTCTGTCTTAGTCACGCGAATCCTGCCTTAAGGAGCGCTGGTGCGTCAAATCTATTTCGGAAATAGATTCTGAATTATTCAGCCACTCGCATCAGGTCTTGCATTTGGTCAATGGGCAGGGCCTCTACCTTTGCGCCTTTGAAAGCAACCATCGTTTCGTTGGCGACCAATGTGTTGAGGATAGATTCATCTATCAGCTGGATGACAGCCTCGAAGAGCGCATCAAGCTGAGCGTCCGGTATGAATTAACTGGTCGAGAGTTGATGCGCATTTTGGTGAGCCATTTTATTAGCCGTGCTTAAGACCAAAAATAAATCCCACGAGCCAGAGCCAGAAATGGCGATTGACCGATTTTACAATGTCCGGTCTGCCGGTAAATCAAATTTAATCCCGTTGGGCAGGCCTTCGAACTTTTGCATCGGATGGCAACTTTGTCGTTGGCGCTGATCCCAGGCTGGCCGGATATTTTTGGTTCGCTGGATAGGGCGGTTACAGCTTTGAGCGCTCGCCGGCAATGGCTGAACTTATCTGCCGGCTAGTGTTGATCATGGTCCTGTCGCCGCATCAGGCTGGAATCTTGCCGCAGATTGCGCGGTGCGGTCAGTCCATTGAAATTGTCGATAAGCAAGACGCACCGGATTAAAAAGATGGCTTTGACCTAACGCACGGACAGCGCTAGTCTTTCAGAGGTGGTTAGCTTACTTTAGAGGGTCTAAAAGTCGTTCAAATGTTAAGAATTAGAATCAAAATGCCGAAAATATACTATTCGAAGGCAAGTAGTTTAAAGTGAGTTCATCGCCTAAAAACAAGTTAGCACGCCAAAGCGATCGATGGTGCTGAGGAGGAGTCACATTTGTTATCTGCAACAGAACTGTACGCTCTGACACCCTTGTTGAAGGGGATCTTGTGGGTAGAAGTGATTGTTTACCTGGGGATTGGTGTGTACGAAATATTAGATGACTTTCGAGTAAAGCCCCAATCGTGGATGACCCTCGGCAGTACGCCGAACAGCTACTTGATGATTAAAGAAAAGGTCGGGCACAAGATGCATGGCGGTTTGTGTTTTTTGTTGGGCTTTATAGCCCTGAATGGATTGATTGAAGGCGCGGTCACCCGGTTTGAACTGGAAATATGTTTCGTGAGCCTCGGGCTGCTCATGATGACGATCTGGATGACCCTAATGCCGGGTCGCCTGGGTTTGACGGTCGTTTTAACGAAGCCTGAGTTTTGGCTGCAGATTTTGATGTTCGGATTCTTTTTACCGCTGATCCAAACCTGGGTGGTGGGGTTGTGTCTTGGCTTGAATCTTTGGGGGGTTTTGGTGAATGTCCTGCACACGCGTCGCCAAGTGCTTGCGCCGTTTTCCTATCAAACCCTACGGCGTGATGCGATTGAGGCGGGTCTCGGTGAACGAGAATTGAGGTCCTTTGATACGTTGGCGGGGCATAAGCCAGAGTAAGGTAAGCGTTTTATTGTAAGAATGATGATGGTTTCTATGCTGATTTTGGGGGCCGTGTTTCGGAACTGAAAGTATTGGAAAAATAGTATTGGCACGAATGAACGTAACGAACACTACAGCCTAAGGGCTGACGCAAGGATGTCTGTGGGACCAATCTACTCAAGAATGCAACGATCTGGGCCCTTAACCTTTAAGGTTAAATTCTATCAAGGCCTAGGATCAATCCCGGACACGGTGAAGAATTGGGTCATTAACACACTGGTGTTGTTTTACTACAGTCAATTGTTAGGTTTGGATGCCTTTCAGGTCTCCGCCATTCTAGCCGTCGCTATGGTGTTCGATGCCGTAACCGACCCGATCGTCGGCGCCTTTTCTGATAATTTACAGAGTCGTTGGGGGCGCCGGCATCCCTTGATGCTCGTCGCGTCCTTGCCACTTGGTTTAGGCATCTATCTCACCTTTTCCCCACCGGCGGATCTGTCTGAGTTGGGTCTGATGGCTTGGTTGCTGGTCTGCATGGTGCTCACGCGCGGCATGATGACGCTGTATTTCGTACCTTGGGCCGCAATCGCCTCAGAATTGTCCGATGATTATCATGAAAGAACCTCGGTCATGGCGTATCGCTACGCTGTGGGTTGGGCCGTTGGAGTAGCCTTTCCTTTGTTTGTCTACAGTTTTTTACTGCCCAGCACAGAGGCCTTTCCCGTTGGGCAAATGAACTTGTCAGGTTATCCCCTCGTTGGGATTGCCGCGGGTTTGTTGCTGACTGGGGGGGCGGTGGTGACCAGTCTGTTGACCCTGAACCAAGTGCCGTATTTGAGGCAACATGTGGCCGCTAGCGAGTCCTTCAGCCTGTCGCTCATTCTTCGAGATTTGGTCCGGTCCATGAAGAATCGGCAGTTTGTTTTAATCTTTGTAATCGTGATTATGATTTCGGCCATTGGCGGCACCACGGTCAATCTTGGAATCTACATCAACACCTACTTTTGGGGGTTTAACACGGCGGATTTACGCTGGTTCGCGTTGTCTGCTCTGGGCGCTTTTATTGCGTTTCCGCTCATTGCTCTGGTTCAAAAGCGGTGGGAAAAGAAGTCGATCATTTTAGTTTGCGCAGTTGTGTCCCTGCTCGACGGTATTACCCTGATTAATCTTCGGTTTTTTGATCTGCTACCAGACAATGGCGACCCAAGATTGCTGATGATTCTAGTTGGAATGGGTGTTTTGGCCGTTGCCATCGCGGTGATTCAGGGCGTTATCTCCGCGTCCCTATTAGCCGATGTGTTAGATCAGCATGAACTGCACACGGGCTACCGCCAGGAGGGCATGTTCAATGCGGCTTTGTCCTTTTCGGGCAAGGCGGTTAGCGGTGTTGGCATTATGTTTGGCGGTCTTTTAATGACACTTATCGAATTTCCAACTCAGGTTGACCCCAGCCAGGTTCCGGAGGAGATGATTTTTCGTCTTGGTCTTGCGGTTGGGGTTTTGTTGCCCTTGCTGTACTTGATCCCAATTGCTTTAGTGACCCGGTATAAAATAACGCGAGCCGTGCACGCGTCGATTAGAGCTGAGTTGGATCAACGAGCGCAGGCCTGAGGTGAAGGTCTTTGCGCCCGGTGAGACCTGCCCGTGGCACTTTTTTGCGCGTAGCCCCAGGATGCGCTTCTCTACCAAATGTTATGACAAAGTTGCCATCACCAGTTGAAGACTCAACGCAAACAAGCACAGCGTTGATAAAACGAATAAGCCGAACCTGAGCGGTATGGTGTTCACCAAGGCCTGCCAAAGGCTATGGACGATTCTGATGCCCACGTAGGCCCACGCGAGTTGCGCATTAAGGCCATCGCCTTGTCCCGCTAAGGTGAGTAAGACCACAACCGCATAGAACAAGGTGGGCTGCTCCATAAGATGCGCATAGTTATGGGATTTCCAGGCGGCGATCGGTGGTAACTGGGGGTCAATATCTTGTCCGCGCCCACCGGCGCCTGAAAGGTCGAGGCCGGCTTTGGGAAGGGCTGGAAGCCGGGTTGCGACCATCCAAACCAGCATGATTAAAGACCAAAGAATTAAAATTGCAGCAGGGGCCAAAATGGGTGCGTTCATGATGTTCCTTTTGAAATCCGTTTAGGCGTACCTTGCGGCTGGAATCATCGGGTGTCAATCGAGGTTTTTGTAGATCATTTGAGGAAGCTCGTAACATCTGCGACTTCGTTGCCGTTGATAACATCCAAGTGTTTGCAATATAGCCAATGCAACTGTCAGGAATTGACGAGTTTAAGTTGAAAACCGTCGAGGTCTAAGCACACACGAGGGGACGTAATGATGGCGATAGGGGTTGCGGGGCCTAGGTCGAATGCGGATGGTGCATAGCGAGGGTGCCAATGTTTTGTGTCTGAGGATAAGGTTTTACAGGTCTTGTTCAGTATGCGATGTTTATGCGGTGATGTCCGGTGCCGTGTATGGGGGCTCCTCGGCCTCAAGTGTTGACAGACGGTGAGCTTGCGATGACGCAACAGTTGGTTTCAGAACGCCTGTATTGGCAGGGACGCAGTTGCAGACTCAACCCAGTGTGGCGCGCCTTTGAGGTACGACAGCAGGGTTCGTGCTAAGGCTCAACGATCGGGGCTTGATGATGGTGGAACAATGACAACGAAAAGAGGAGAAGGCGGTAGGGCAAAACGCGCGTTTGAAGCCTTGATGAATGGTCAAACGTTGAAATATGTCATTTATGGCGTGTTGCTTCTGAATTTCGTCCAGTATTTTTTCGAAGAAGCGCAACAAGCAAGGTTGATGCTCAGCGCAGAAAGTCCGCTGCTAGCTTGGACGGGTGTTTTTGTTACCACCATCGATGAGTTGGGCTGGATTGGTTTGCTTTTGGCTTTTGAGTTTGAAACCTATTGGTTGTCATATCAGGCACTGTCGGTGCGCTGGGTTCGATTCAGTCTTCAAGGGCTTCGATTGATGTGTTATGTGCTTTTGGCGCACACCATTGTGAGCAATCTCAATACCGCGCAAAGCTATTTAGCGATTGATCCCGAGCCTGAAATGGTTGGCGTCTGTACGTTAGCCGATCAAGACATTTTTTATACTCAGAATCTCGCGTATCAACGCATCACCCAAGAAAATTGCAATGCCTTGACCCCTGATGAGAGGCTCTTTTATTTAGACACCAAGGTGGTGACGGATACCTCAGGCTATCAAATGGCGGGCTGGCACACTTGGATCAATTTACAAGATGCGCTTCTCTGGCTCTTAGTCGTTTGTGCGATAGAGCTATCCGTACGGCTTCAAAATGCCGCGGTGATAAAAGGTCGATTGGTCTTATTCGCGACCATCGCTCGATTTGGTTACGGCGTACTGATCTTCGACGGGCTCTTTTGGCTGGTTACGGGTCACTACCTTTACGCCTTTGATCAAGCATTGTGGATCGGTGGTTTTTGGGCGATCGAGTGGAATCTCAAGCAATGGCGGGCAGCGATCGAGGACGGCTCTAATCATGATGAAGTTAGAGCGTAATTGGTGCGCCAGCATAGAACCGCAGCACAACGCAAATTTCAGTTCCCGCCGTGTTGATCAGAGTCGAGTTTCTGGACGATCGTGTCTCCCCCGGATATTTTGTTTAGGGCATAAACAGCCGATTGTGAGCCAAGATCGGGCCTGTCCTCATTGTCACGGCAATAGAACCCGAGACATCCGCAATTCAAAAAAATAGCGTATCAGCCAAGCTAGCGCCGGTGTGTTTATCCGTCTGGTTGACGACCAAACAACCTACATATCGGTGATTTTCGCGCAAAGTGAAGCGAATTTGGTTCTTTTTAGGAAGTCGTGAGAAAGGCGCTATAGCCGTCTAAACTTTCGATAATTTGGTATTTTTAGTCATAAAATGCGTGAAACTATCAACTTATTGGTCTCTTCCGCTTTATTTCTAGTTTGCACAAGATATCAGAGCGTGGAGATTGGTCTGGCGATCAATTGCTAACACCCTGTGCCGAACTTATTATATTCACGTTGAGGATCTTTGAAACGAAACTATTTGTGCCATGTCAAAAAGTTAGAAACTTTGCTAAGGCAGTAGAAAAAAGCTAAATATGTTCAAATTAAATGGTTTTGTAAGCCTGGTTGTCATCATCTTGCTTCAGTTTGGCGTAAGCGCCGGCGCTTTGGCGTTTGATATTCGGGTTTCCTTAGCGCCAGAGCTGCAAATTAAAAAACTTGAACGTGCTGGATTTGAATGTGGTGCGGCGTTTGCGTCCTATGCCGCGCCAGTTGCGTGTCAGCGTCAAAATCAAATCGTGACGCTGAATGGAGAGCAGATCTTGCTGCAGTGTTTAGAAAAGCGGGCTTGTTGGTCTGAACCGTTAGCGCTGCTTGCGAGCTTCGGACGCACGGACGTATTGTCTTCAACCCGCCTAGTTACGATGTATGAGGCAGGTAGCAGGACGCAATTACTCTGCCGAAGCCTAATGGGTAAGGATCAGCAGCAGGTCTGTATCGAGCGTTGGCGCGCTGAAGCCGGTGATCGTAATATTCGCGCGACGGCTTGGAATCGTATAACAACCGAATTGTCCTCGGGGTCCGGCCTTGATTAATAGGGTGCGCCCAGTCGATTACGAAGCTGCTTGATTCGGTAAGCTTTGTCTGAGCGTATGCAGGTACCAATGGACGAAATCTTGCAGGGTGGCCTCAAATTCAGGGTGGTATGGACCAGGTTCAAAAAACCGAGAGTTTACGCCTTTGCTGTTACGCAAAATAATGTACTCATCTTCTTGCGTCGTATGGTCCCATAACCAGATTAGGTCTTCGACGTCGTAATCAACCCCCGCTTGCGCATCACCATTGACATACCAAACGATCTCGACGTCGGTCGTAGTAAGTGTCCTAGGTAGAAAACGGTACAAGACGCAGTGATCGGGATAATTCAGCATGAAGGTGAGCGGACCCATCTGATAGTCGCCAGCGCCGCCATCATAACCCTGTATATCGCCCATCAGCGGCGCCACAGGTTGCCCATCTCGACTGCCAGTCAGGTACCCGTCAAACAAACCGTATCGACTGGTGTAGCTGCAGGCGCCAAATCCTTCTGCTTCAAGGTAGATCTTGCGATAGCTGGTGCTCATTCCGTCGACGCCGGTCACCGCATCGCTGCGAGCGAGCATCGCATTGACGACCGGCTCAACCTTTTCCTCTAAGTCTTTGAGGGTGTGCATTTTTGCGTAGGCTCTGTGAGAGGTGGCGCAGTGATAGCACTCAAGATAATTTTCAAGGACTAGTTTCCAGTTGGCGGGAATGTGATAGGTTTTTTTGTGAGCAACCTTCGCGGACGCGAGTTGGTAGGCACCTAGGGGCTTGTCCAAGTTCGACAAAGGACCTATAAAATCAACTGCATTGGGGTCACAGTTGATGAAGACTAGCCCCATGTAGTTCACCAGCCGAATTTTCTTCAGACCATGATCTTGGGCGTCGAACTCGCTCGACACGTGCATCTCTCGAGCCGCGCGCATTGAGCCGTCCAAATTGTAAACCCAGCCATGGTAGGGGCAAACAAAGGTACTGCGATTGCCGCAAGGCGCTTCACAGACTGCGGCACCGCGATGCCGGCAGATATTATGCATGCCGTGGAGTTCGCCCTGATCATCGCGAGCGATGATGATGGAGTCTTCGCCTATCTCGAGCAGCTGATAATCACCTTTATTTGGGATTTCACTCGCATGCAGGGCATAGATCCAGCTTCGAAAAATGAGATGCTCGAGTTCACGTTCATGCACCAAGTGCGATCGATAAAAATAGGGATCGATCGCGTGAGTGGGGCGAGCAAGCTCCGCTGAGAGCTTGCTGCTTAGTTTTTCGATTGAGTCATCAACATCCGTCGCAATCAAAGTCACGCTTAGGTGCCTCCCGGAGTTCGTTGGGTCAGGTTCTGTCTGATTATCTTAATGCGAAATGGCCGGTGTTTTTCGACGTCGCTTCGGATTAAAAATGGGTCCATCAATCACTGTGCAGGGCGCGAGTAGACGTGTCCAATGGAGTTCACGCTGGTAGTAAATCTCAGCGACATACTCTTCGCCAATACCGCCTTCTGGCATTTCGAGCTGAGCAAAGGCGATATTCGATTTTGCCGTTGGGCACCAAGCTGCTGAGGTAACCGTGCCAATTTGGCGATCACCCTTCATAATAAAGGAGTGCTCGGCGGGCTTATTGCCGTCAACATTTAAAATGGCAAATCGATACCGTGAGCCATTGGCTTTTTCCTTGAGAAGGGCAGCTCTGCCGTTGAATAGGGGCTTTTCAAGGTCCACTAACCAACTTAGGCCGAGCTCAAAGGGGCTGCGCGCGCGGCCGGGGCGAACCATCTCTTCAGCTGGCACAAAGTCAACGCCAGCTTGGATAAATCCGGTTTCGATGCGGGCGATGTCCAAGGCATAGGAGCCAAACGGTTTGATTAGATATTCCTTGCCCGCATCAAAAAGCTGATCCCAAAGGGTTTCGGCTTTCTCTGGAGAAACCCAAACCTCATAACCAAGATCGCCCGTAAAACCCGTGCGGCTCACCATGAGTTTCTCACCTTCAAAATCGTAAGTGCGCATCCCAAACGGTTTGAGCGTATTGAGATCGGTCAACCCCATTTCGGTGAGCGATGTACAAGAGGTTGGGCCTTGAACAGCCAGCGCTGCTAGGTCTTCGGTTTCATCGGTAATGGTGACGTCAAAGCCCATGGCGCACCAAAGCAGCCAGTCGATGGCGCGCTGGTAAGAGCACAAACGGTAGTCGGATTCGCCCAGTCTAAAAATGGTGCCATCATCCATCACCATTCCCGCATCGTTACACCAAACGGTGTAACCCACTCGGTTAATACCGATTTTGGAAATATTGCGGGTGGCCATTCGGTTGAGATAGGCCTCAGCATCGGGTCCTTGAATCCGATACTTGTTCATGGGAGAGAGATCAAACACGCCGGTGGTACTGCGAATTGAAAAGTACTCGAGCTCAACATCGAAGAAGGCGTTGGGGGTTGTGTAGCCCATCCAATTGCCCCAGTCATTGATCTCACAGCGTTCGGCAACTCTTGAGTGGAACGGGGTTTCTAAAAGCATTGTGGCGCGCGAGGGTAGGTTCATGCCAGTTCTCCCTGTCGAATAATTTCCTGAGCTGAATTCTTTCCGGCCAAGCCCATCAGGCCGCCGCCAGGATGACTGCCCGCGCCGCACAGGTAAAGACCATCAATGCCGGTTTGGTATTGGCTAATGCCGGTTGCTGGACGCGTCATCAGCACCTGATCCATAGTGAGTTCCCCGTGATGCCAATTGCCGCCGGTCATGCCGAAGGTGTCTGCAAGGTCAGCGGGGGTTAGCAATTCTTGAGCCGTGATCAGTGACGCGATGTCTGGCGCATAACGCGTGAGTTCCGCAATCACCGCGGCCATAAAGGGCGCGCGTAGGGCCTCCCAGCCGCCTTTGGGATTGAGCGGGGCGTACTGCACGATGGCGGATAAAACATGTTGCCCCTTTGGCGCAAGACTTGGGTCGTGAATCGTTGGAATACTGATATCCATTACCGGCCGCTCAGAGCTTTCATCATACTTCAAAGGGTTAAACGCCGACTCCAAGGCGTTCAGACTGGGTGCAATGATCAGGCGCTGACCGAGTGCGCTTTGATCGAGGCCGGTAAAGGTGGGCAGGCCGGAAAGGGCGAGGTGAACTTTCACCGTGCCGCTTTTGAAGCGAATTTGCTCGATTCGACGCGCCAAGCCCGTCTCCATATGTTGATAACCCAACAAGGATTTGAAGGTTGTCTTGGGATCTGCGCTGGACACGATGAGTTTGGCCGTTAATTGCTCGCCTGACGTTAACGTGACGCCGGTGACCCGATCATGGGTTTTATCGATGCTGACAACCGAGGTGTCGTAGCGCACCACCGCGCCGAGGTCGGTAGCAGCATTGCTCAAGGCGACGCCCAACGTCCCCATGCCCCCTTTGACTTGGGTTGCTCCCTCAAAACCGAGCACTTCGCCCATGAACCGATGCAGATAGGTAAAAACCGTATTGGGGGATCGCGGCCCCATGGGGGTTCCGATCACCGCATCCAGCGCGAGGGCCGCTTGCAGCTTAGGCGACTGAAAGGTTTCCTTCATAACGTCAAAAATGTTGATCAAAATCAGACGCATCAAATCGCTCATGTCGTCTTTGCCCAGTAGTTTCATGCCGAGGCCAAGCTTGGCCAAAGTCATCTTGTCGTGTAGGTCATGCTCAACCAGTTTCGGAGGGCGTGTGTCATAGGCCGTTTTCATCAATTTTGCGTATTTCCGCATTTTCTTCCGAAACAGCGCGTACGCCTTTTGATCTTCGATGGAGACCCCGCCGCCTGACGCCGAATCACCCTGTAAACGCAAGTGATCACC
>JAQWWC010000179.1 GCA_029249645.1 Pseudomonadales bacterium | reverse complement strand
CGCTGGAGCCCTTGCTCGCTGGAGCCCTTGCTCGCTGGCGCCCTTGCGGCCTCAGGTGGCGATTAAGACCCGCCTTGGGTCGCCGCTTGCAATAAGATGCCAGAACGGTTGCCAGAACGACAGTAAGCAAAAACCGGCCCAGAACTCGCAACAAGCGCTGCGTGCATGTCATCAACATTCTCTTGGGTTAAGCCTCTTGGCGAGACTGGAATAAAGTAGTAACTCAAACCCAGCGCTGCCGAGGCCTCAGCCATCGCCTCATGACTCGGCTGATCAGCCACCTCACCATCGGGCCGGTTGTTAATCACGACTTCAATACCCTGAGCCTTCAAAACGGCCAAATCGGCTAGCTGAATTTGTGGTCCCACTGAAACGCGACCTGCTATGTCATTCATATGACTATCTTCCAAATTTAAAAAAATAAAAATCGAGGCCGTATTAGCCCCAAAAAGCCCCACTGCAACCACCATCGCAAACGCAATTATAGTCGCTTTTTGATTCATTTAAGCGCCTCGCTTCACAAAGATTGGGCTAAGATCCAGCCCGCGATAGCCACTAAAAAAATTGAAAAAACCTGCTCAGCCCGACGTTGTTCAATAATCCGGCCCAGCGCTCTTCCCAAAAAGCTGCCCAACATTCCCAAGCCAATAAACATCAGAATGAGCGTCCAATCCAGGCTCAAGCTTGACCCTTCAAGTAATTCTAAGTATTTAACCAGCCCCGCTGTCGATTTAACAGCGATGATCACAAGGCTGGTGGCCGCCGCGGTGGTCATCGATAAACCGCCCAACAAGACCAGTGCCGGCACGATCATGAAGCCGCCACCCACTCCAACAAAACCTGTAAGCGCGCCAATTAACAATCCCTCGGAGACAATGGCCAAGCGCTTTTGATCACCCGACACGGGTTTAGACTTTGGCGGCCAAAACATGAATAAAGCAGACAACAACATCACCACTGCGAAGACCATGAGTTGCACCTGCCCCGAGGCAAACTGCGACAAGGCCGCGCCCAGGTAAGTGCCCGCCACGCCCGGCACCCCAAACCAAATCGCGGTTCGCCAGTTAATGGATCTCTCGCGGATGTTCAGCACCGTGGTGAGTGCGGCTACCCCACCAACGATCGCGAGCGAGCTGGCAATTGCCACTTTTTCATCTAGGCCCATCAAATACACTAAGATCGGCACGGTCAAAATCGATCCACCCGAACCCAATAGCCCCATAGTTAATCCCACCGCCAGGGCGCACGGAATCAAAATCATTAAATCCATTAGGCCGTTTCCTTAATCGGCAACTTCAAATAACGCTGTCCATTGTCTTCCGGGTTTGGCAACCGACCCGCTGCCAAGTTGATTTGAATCGCAAGATACAACAGCTGGGGCGCACTCAACGTTGCGTCTCTGGCTTGCCGAAAAGCAACGAACGCCGCCGCATCGCGATTTGAAAGTTGCAAGTTCGAGCGCTGATCCAAAACCGTAACCTCGTGACAAGGCGCTGTGCGATTGGTTGTTGGGTAGTCGTGGCACAGGTAGAGGATGGTGGTATCGGGCAGCGCCAACAGCCGGGTAATCGACTCGAACAACTGCTGTGCATCTCCGCCCGGAAAATCCGCTCGGGCGGTGCCGTAATCCGGCATAAAGAGTGTGTCCCCAACGAAAACGGCGTCCTCGACCTGATAGGCGACGCAAGCCGGCGTATGACCCGGCGTTGCCAGCACGGTCACGGCAAGCTCGCCCACGAACAGGATTTCACCCGGCTCAAACAGACGGTCAAAAGCGACACGAACATTGGGATGCTGATCGCCTAAATTAAAGATCGGCTTGAATAACGCGCTCACCTGCTCAACCCCACGACCAATTCCGATTTGCGCGCCGGTTTGTTGTCGTACGAAATCAGCGGCAGACACATGATCGGCGTGGATGTGGGTTTCTAAAACCCAAGCCACCTGCAAGTCCGCCTCGGCCGCAGCATTCAGCATAAGGGTAATAAAGTCCTGCTGAACCGCACCAGCGCCCGGCTCAAAATCCAAGACCGGATCGATGAACGCGCACACCTTACGGGCCGGGTCAGCCAAGATGTAACTCCAGCTGTTGGTCGGCGCATGGTAAAATGGCGTGATTTGCTTCTGCACGGGCAAGCTCAATAATAAATCGGTTATAAGTATAGATCAAATCGCTATAACGATACCATCGATTGTAAACAGAAACCGCTGCAGATCTTACCGCTACTTTATTCGCACATCATTTATCGAGCAGTTAAGTTATTCCTCAAGTGTTAAGAGCGTAGAGCCTGTGGATCAAAAAACATTAACGTACCACCTCAAGCAGCTTGCCCAATTAGATTCAGATTTGGCCCAGGCCGTTGATCGTTACGGCGCGCCCGCTCCAAGGCAACGTCCTGAGGGCTTCGAAACCTTTTTAAGCACGATCGTAAGTCAGCAGATCTCAACGGCTGTCGCCAACACCATCATGAATCGAGTGCGCGCAGCACTACCCAGCCTCACCCCAGAAGGTCTCGATCAAGTGACCGATGCGGCACTGCGTGCAGCAGGATTATCAACGCGCAAAATCGAGTACGCCCGCGGTTTAGCCCTGGCTTCGCAAACCGGGGCACTCTCGATTGACCAACTGAGCAGCCTAGAGGACGCCCAAGTCATAGAACACATCACCCGCTTGCGCGGCTTTGGGGCTTGGAGCGCAGAAATTTACTGCATGTTTTCACTGGGGCGACCCGACATTTTCCCTGCCGGCGACCTGGCCTTACAAATCGCACTGGGACGTCTAAAAGGCTTAGAGATTAAACCAACACCGAAAGAAGCTCGCGCGCTGACTCAGCATTGGCAGCCCTACCGCACGGCCGGTGCATTATTTCTTTGGCATTATTACCATGGGATCCCTAACGCATGAGCAGACTCGGCTAATTGCATCCCCGCTGACCGATTGGGCCTGATAACCTAAAGCGCGCGCATTCTTACACTGAGCGCGCGGCAGTGAGCCCCGCAAGTTTCTGGGACCTACCAGTGTCCAGCGGCTTTAAGCGCCGGTTCAACCTTGTCTCCATCATCTTTGACGCAGTAATGTCGCCATACCTTGGTTCGCGTTATTTGACTTTCGACCCCCGGGGGCTTGGTACGCTCGACCATCCGGTAGACATTAAAATCGGTTAACGGATCCGTTTTACCGTGCGCCGCGTTCCAGCTTTGACACAAATAGCTGCCATAGTGCGTCCGATACGCCCTATAACGCTTGATGCCGACCCGTGACAAATACTTCCGCCAACGATAGTTTTTAAATTTAGCATCAAACAACAATTCGGGCTTTTCAAAGCTTGGTGCGCCCTCCGTCAAATCGTAAACATCTACTAACTTACCGGAGGAAAGTACCCCCGGCACGACCAAAAAACTATCCGATTTGTTCGGATAGGGCGCGAACATACTCCACTTTTGATCGAGTCGAAGCTGCCGCTTAACCCCCTGCCAAGTCTTTGGGAACTTCACTTGATAGGGTTTGTCCTCGACCCCCGCTTGAAAGGGCAATTGCCAATTCGGGATGGTGCTGAGATTGAATAACAATAGGTACGCTAAAAAAAACCCGGCTACCGCGTGAGACGGCCAGCCCGGCATCTTAACCGTCGTGTGCCAAGGCAGCAGCGCCGCAAACCACTCGCCGAACGCGCCGCGATTGTTGGCAACCGAGTCGTAAAGGCGATTACCCAATCGCTGTGGCCAGGACAACATTGGCGCAAGAAACCGACCCGAGGGCGAGGCGGCAAACACAGCCACCATGGCGGGCCATTTAATCAAGCGCTCGCCAGAAGGTGTCACCACAACCCAGGAAAACTCTCGCTCCAGAATCTCGGCCATCTCGGCATCCGTTTGTGCCGGGATGATCTGCGCGGCTTTGAGGCCCAAAAAGGTTTTCAGCAGCCAGCACATCTTCAGGCAAAAGCCGCAGTCCTGATCATAATACATCGTGAGCCCTTCGCCGGCGGCGGGCCAAAACCGCCGAGCCAGCGCATCCCAAGTTTCAGTTGGTGTAAACAGCAGAATCGACGTGATCGAGATAAATGGAAACAAACCAATATGAAGGTTCAACATAAAGCCCACCTCCATTGCTATGAATAAAAACATCATCAGCAGCCGGACCGGCACCCGCAGAAGCGGCGTAAAGATCAGGATGGGGCCAAGCAATTCTAACCACCAAACAAATCGGGTTAAGGGCACGGTCAGCCAGTGTTCGTTCCGCCAATAGTGCGCAAGCCCTGTTGCAACCTCGTCGAGGTTCAGCGCGTAATAAATCGCCGTGCCGTCTTCGTACCACTCTGAACCACTTTTTAAAAAGGCCGAAAAGAAATACACCGCCATGGCTTGAAATAGAATCGCAACCGTTGCCACCGAGCAATAGGCATTTGGCTGCGCATTGAACGCCTGCTGCTGATCAGGATGCACCCTTGCCGCATCCATCGAAAACCGTGCCCCCAGAGGCAGAAAGATCGACCAAAACACCATCAGTAAGAGCAGGTTATCCCCGCCTTGCAGCACCAACGGTGCGCGATTGTGCAGTGAGACCAGCAAAACAAAACTGATTATCACAGCAAGACGCGTACGATATCCCAACAGCAAGGCCAGCGCCGCGCCGGCAGCAGTAAGATGCAGCAGCAGCGCCCACAGCCAACTGCCGCTAATGAAATACAACGACCAGCGATTATCGCCGTTCCAGTCAATGATAAAATCCCGCGGAAAGACACCGGCGTCTGTCATCCAGACCGATAAATCACTCCCACGAATCATCAGGTCCGCAATCAGCAGCCCGCCCAGCAAAACCCGAAACAAGGCAAGGCTTCTTAAATCAATACTAATGATTGGCAAGACGCGCGTTGTCCACCACTGAGCCATGATTTCACCTTAAAGTTTCGACCATATGATAGCTCGATCGCGCAGCGGGATCGAGTCGGATCAGCGCGTTATACCGCGTCAGTGGGTATGGCGCGAGCCCAGCACCCAAGGTACCGTTTCTTAAACCGAACTAAGCCCTTGGCGCTTTGGGAACCCAATGCAAGGGCGCCTAGCGCCGTACCTTCGGCAACGGGTCTTGCTCGCCCTAAGTAATCCAAAGCGCGCTTAGGCATTTGGCGTCAGCCGCACAAAGTACCGCGGCGGAAACCCGGTCAAAACACGAAAACCCAAGCCCAATGGTCGCGCGGTATCGAGTGCGGCCTGCTCCGCTTCCAGCACTTTTGATGCAGTATAACGGGCATCAACGTCCTCAAACCGAACCCGAACTTGATCATTATCCAGCAATCGCCCATACCACTGACGTGGCCAGTGATTCACCGCAACAAACAGTTCCCCCTCATGCTCAATGCGAACCAATACACGATCGGCGCCCACATCAGCCGCATCAAAGGTTGTAACAACCAGGGTTGCTTGATTTTCAGGCTGAAAATACCCCAGCATGGACTCAAACAGGGCAACCGATGCGGCATACAGGCCGATCAGAATCAGTACGACTTTCAGGGTTTTAGGCATAGCAGTTGCTCCTTGTGTCTTGGGGTACATCTTCGGTTCAGGATGCTCATGAGCTTGGCGTAATGCCCAGATCAAACCACATTGCTACACCGCTGCGCCAACCTGTCTTGATTAAGCATTTGCGCCGCCGCTGGCCAAGCTGTCTGAGCGCGCCATTCGACTCGCCGATCAATCCTACTTTCAACGAATATGCGCAAGTTCTGCCTTGGATCAATCATTACAACCGAAAGACTGGTTCGCGCCCCTTTGCTTGTGCAGAGTGCAAAACCAGAGTGCAATACCAGAGTGCAACCGCACAGCCATCACACCCACTTATTCGGCGTCGGTATTGACGACCAATTTGGCGGCAATCAGCAGCCAGAGAAACGACACCACTTCAACCGTAATGAAGGTGGTTGCGAATTCTGCGCCATGCAGCACCGCGGCCAATACGCGATAAATCGCGGCAACCAAAAACAAAAAAGCGCCTGCCATAATCCACTGCGGCCGTGCCCGGAATGCCCCAAATACAATAAACAGACCACCGCAGGCAAAAAAGCTGCCGGTATCACCCACTTGAGAACTGCGGCCTATGCCATCAAGGTAGGTCATGCCGAGGGACGTCACGACGCCTTCTGGCGCAACCGCCAGCCCGACCGCATTCACCAATAGCAAAAAACCCGGCAACGCCGCCGCAATTCGGATCATCCAAAGTTTCATATTCACTCCTCTGCGCTTATTCCGTTGATCCTTTGAACTGTAACGGTTTTCTAACAGACTCGCACCGCAAGAATGCAGCTTTCCAGGCCGCCTTTTTTCCAGGCCTCCTTAAAAGGTATTGAACGCTCGAGAGAACAGGACGTTACGAGATTGGGATGAGATCGATAATGCCTAGCTACTCGCAGCATCATACCCACGGACGGCTTGAATTTATAACCACAGCCCTGTGCTGGGCACGATCGCATTTTGCCATGCCGCAATCATTCGATTAACGGATTACTCGACCAGAATGACCGCACGCCGATTTTGAGGCTGCTCTTCTGGCGCATCTTCCCGCGGCCGATCTTCACCAAAGCCGATGAGTTCGATTTGTTCGGGGTTGACTGCGTACTGCTGCACCAACCGCCGTTTGATCGCCTCTGCACGCTCTAGGGATAAGGTGTTGTTATGCCTTCTTGTACCCGCGTCATCAGCGTGGCCTTCAATCAAAGCTTTGGCCTCGGGGTCATCCGATAGCCGGATCGCAAGGCTTTCCAATTCAGCATCAAAATCCATCGGGATATCAGAGGAATCGTAGGCGTAATACACCAGAACCTCTTTGGCCTCTGGAATAACCTCCAAGGGCTCACCAAAACCGAAGGGATCTTCTACTTCCGTGCTGCCAAAGCCGCCTTCCTCAAAGCCGCCAAAGCCCCCGTCGCCCCCGAAACCGCCATCGCCACCAAAGCCGCCATCGCCTTCATACTGGGCGCCGTCTTCTGCTTCAAAATCTTCATCGGCCTTGGCATAAATGGCCTGGATATCGACATCCGCCAGTATTGGAATATCTGCCGGACAAATCGTTTCGTCAAACGCTGTGGAATCCGCCATCAGCTTTTCAACATACTCAGACAAAATTTCTTGATTCCGTCCTTCAACCCCAAGGGTTGCCAGCAGCACGCCCATAACGGCAAGCGTTCGAATTTCTGCCTTAGCCAGATCAATCTCGGCATTGGTCACAGAGTTACGCGTCACAAAATACTCATTCACCCCATCGAGCATATCTAGGAGCGAGCGATTGCCGATGGCGAACTGCGCTTTATAGGCATCTTTGGAAATTTCCTGACTGCGTAGATTATCTTTTAAGATCTCAACGCGGCTCCTCAGAATGGCCACCTCGTTATAGGCATTGAGCACGTCCTGGCGTACATTAATGCAGGCCAACTTTTGCTGCTCCAGGGCCGAGTAATACAGATTGTGGGCCTCCCGCGTTAAGGCTTGATCGGAGCCGCCACGGTACAGATTCAAATTGAGCGCCACTTCCACCGCTTCTTCTTCAAAGCGACCGGTTACGCCCTCGCGATTCTTGTCGTTCTGGTTGCGGTAACGGAGTTCAATCGTGGGGTAAAACGCGCCGCGGTTGGCTCGTAAGCCCGCTTGCCGGGCTTTACTGGTTTGCTCGTTCAGGTCGAGCACCGGACTTTGCTGATAAGCCACTCGCAAAGCAATGTCCCGACTACCCGGCAATTCAAAACTTCGAGTCGGCATCACCAACCCATCAGCTGGTGGCACGCCGACAATTCGCTGGTATGCCGTTTTGCGATCGTTGAGGTTATTCAATTCCACCAACAAGTTGGATTCTGCCAAACTCAGACGGGCTTGAGCCTGCTCTAAGTCAACATCGGCGTCCATCCCGCCGGTGGTACGAACCTTGATTCGGAGGAACACCTGCCGATGCTCAACCAAGTTGTCAATCGAATATTCAACCAATTGCTGTTGACGAAAAACATCCATGAACGCCTCAGCGGCGTCCAGCGCAACTTGCTCGGACTCATCGCGTAACTGAAAAAACTGGGCATAACTTTCGAAACGCTTTTCTTTTGTGAGCTCTAACGATCGGAACCCATCAAACAGCATTTGATTAATGGTTAACGTGTTGTTGCTGGTAGAGTAGGGCTCAAACAGGGTTTGAGGGGTCTGCCGCTCTTCTCGCGCAGCGTCGGCTGCGAGGTTTATATCCGGCAGCATGGCCCCTTTGGCCGCCCGTTCTGCCGCAATCGACGCTTCAAAACGATACCACTCAGTGGCCACCCGAGGATTATCTAAAACGGCTTTGCGCAGCGCATCCGAAAACAGGCGATCCGGTTCGGCGGCCAGAGCCCCTGCCGGGTTCAATGCCATGAGCCATGCGACACAGATCGCGCGACAAGCGCGGAAACCAGCCTTAATGGAGAGCAAACCTTGACCGACCGGCGTAATGTTCTGTGTTTGGGCAACTTGGGGGCGCACGACAACCTTAAAGAGACTGTGAGAGGAAGCATCGTAAGTGAAATAAACGCCTTTCACAACTGATTGACAATCCAAGAAAGGCGAAATAAACACTATGCAACCTACTCATTTCATTGCATTATTTATTGCCAATTCCGTAGAACTGAATTGTTTCACCACCTAATATTATCCGAGGAACGCTCTTGATCTTACAGATCAGATACCACTGCCTGCGTTTTGCTCTCTTGCTCAGCCTTGGGGTTGTTGGGGTCACCACGGCCAATGTCTCGCTAAACGCGGTTAAGAGCAGTGCTCTGGCCAACTATGGCGCAGAAACCGGCGCCATGATTGATCAATGGATCAAGATGATTGTCAAAATCCGAGGCTTGCCGGATAAAGATAAACTGTTGTATGTGAACAACTTTTTCAATTCTCGGATTAAATGGATTGCCGATATCGAGAATTGGAAAGAAGAAGACTATTGGGCCACCCCCCTTGAAACCATGGCGCGCCGCAAAGGCGATTGCGAAGACTTTAGTATTTCGAAGTACATCACCTTGGTGATGGCCGGTATGCCAGACGAAAAACTCCGTATTACCTATGTCAAAGCGCGAATTGACAGTGCCAGCGGGGCCAAAAACCAAGCCCACATGGTGCTGGCTTACTACCCTAAACCCAATGCCGAGCCCATGATCTTAGACAACATGGTGAAAGACATTGTGCGCGGCTCCCTGCGCAGAGACTTAAAGCCTGTGTTCGGTTTTAACACGGGCGTGATCACGGTGGGTCACGGTACCAAGGCATCAAACGACAGCCCAACTAACCGACTATCGCGTTGGGGTGACGCCCTCACCAAAATGAAAACCGAAGGCATCTGCCTACCTGGAGAAGCCTGTTGAACGCGCTTAACATCCCAAGCATCACCAACCCAAACGACGCCCTAGTGCCCGCCCTTGGAGGACTTACATCATGACGCTTTATAAGCAACTCTGGATCGCCATTCTGATTCTGCTCTCGATTATTTTCGTGGGCAGCGTATTTTCATCCAGCATGTCGGCTCAACAGTACATGGAGCGATCCGTCAGCGGTCACAATCAAAACTATGCGAATTTTCTGGGACTGCTGCTGAACAGCGATTGCGCGATGGAAACCTGCGACAAGGCTCATCTCGAAACCTGGTTAAAGCCGCCGATGGATCAAGGGTATATCCGCACCATTAAGCTCGTCTCACCGGATGATGAGGTTTTGTTCGACGACCAAGCACCCGAAAAGCCCAGCTCCGCGCCCGATTGGTTCAAGGGTTTATTCCCCATCGAGCCCACCCCCGGCACGGTGAGCATCCAAGCCGGCTGGACGCCGTTAGGCGATCTTGCCCTCACCACCCCAACCGAAAGCGTGTATACCGAGCTTTGGGAAGGCTCGATTCAGTTGTCTATCTTATTTCTGATCACCACATTGATTGCCGGCCTACTGGGCAACCTTGCCTTAAAGCGCATTTTGAGTCCGCTCGACGCGGTGGTGATTCAAGCTAATGCGTTGGGCGAGCGCCGATTCACCACCACCCCCGAGCCTTATACTTTTGAATTTAAGCGCGTGGTGGTCGCGATGAACGCCCTCGCCGCCCGGGTCAAAGCCATGCTCGAGCAGGAGGCCGAGACCCTCAACGAGTACCGACAAGAACTGCAAGAAGACAAGGTGACCAAGCTGCTGAACCGTGATCACTTTATGACGGTTTTCAAATCAACCCTGCAGCGTGACGACTCAACCGGCGCGGGCGCCATTGCCATCATGCGCATCACCAAATTGGTCGAACTCAACAACACCTTTGGTTATAAAAATGTCGACGCCATGCTGACCGACCTCGGCAGCCAAATTCGCTGGCTGGTGAACATCAACGGCGGCTGGACGGCC
>JAQWWC010000178.1 GCA_029249645.1 Pseudomonadales bacterium | reverse complement strand
CACCAAGGTGTCGCTCACCAGGGCAATGGTCGCGGCCACAACCGCCAGCAGAACGGTTACGATCCGCGCTTTCAACAACTCGTTTTTGATTTCGGTCGCACCAAAGGCTTTGGGCATGTCATGAATCAAGGCTGCGGTGCCAACATTTAAAAACGCATCGGCCGTTGACATGATTGCCGCGAACAAGCCCGCAAACACGACGCCCGCAAGCAAGGGGCTTGCAAAAACCGATAAGAAAAAGGGCGCGGCCTGATCGGGCCCGGTTAACGGTACTGCCTGACCGTCAATCACCAGCGCTCTCATTACGGTTCCAATCGAGATCCAAAGCAGCGCCGCGAAGGCATAGCCCACAACCGAAACCGGTAGGACAATTCGATTGTCCGCGATCTTTCGATTCATCATCATTTTGGTCACGAGGTGCGGCTGGCCAGCAACACCAACACCGAAAATAAACGCCCAGCCCAGACACGCAATAACGCCGGCGGTGCCGAAAGGCATCACCGCTTCAGAATCATCTTGCATGATAACCTGGGTCGCCTCGGTAAAGCCGCCATCGAAGACCTGCGTCGCGGTGTAGAGGATTAAAACGCCAGCCACCATCATGATCGCGCCTTGAACCACATCGGTATAAACCGATGCGATGATGCCGCCGGTCACACAGTAAAAAATGAGAACCGCCGAGGACACCACGACACAACTAATCAGACTGATATCGGCGAACATAACCGTGCCGCCCAACAGGGATTTCATGACGACCGCCATGGCCAAAATCTGTGTTGCGAGGTAACCCATCACCCCCAAAACAATCGTTAAGGCCATCAAAAACCGCACAGCCTCGCTTTTATAACGAGCCGCCACAACATCCGGCAGGGAAATCGCATCCCGGAGTTCTGCGATCATCCGAATCCGCTTCGCAACCAAGAAGAATCCTAAAGCATACCCAGTCGTTGAAAGGATAATCATCCAAAATGAACTAACGCCCTGGGAATAGACAAGCCCAGGGCCACCAACGAAACCAAACCCGCTTAACGTACTGGAGAAAATTGCCAGCGCGACCACAAGCGGCCCAAGACTTCTGCCAGCAATAAAAAAATCACTGGGCGAATGGGTTCGACGCATCGCCCACAGGCCAACCCCAACACAAAACACCATATAGATGACCACTGACGAAAGAATGATCTCTTGCCGAAAGGCTTCCATGAAAAATCCTTTTTTCTTTTAATTAAATGAATCGCGTGTTTTGTTCTGACGGTGATCAATTACCTAACTCTGAGCGTCCACCGACTAGCGAGAGGGGAACTGCTTAACCAATGCACGGAACTTCGTCTCGTCGTCATCGGACCAGACATATGCTTTAAACCCAAGGACATAAAGCGCCACCAACCCAAAGCCTGACAACCAGATTGCATAGACTTGCCAAGCGGTCGGATAAGGCCAGCCCGCAACCATCTGCGTCTGACCGGTGACCAAGAACCCTTCATAGGCCTCGTACATGACTGTCCAGGCTGCCGCGAGAAGAGCGAAAGAAGCCCCTAATTGAACCCAAAAGCGGCTCGACCGCCGGTCCGGGCGAACCGCCAGGGCAATCATGCAACATATCTGCGCCAGCACTAAAATTTGAAACCAGAAGGCCAAATCCGCAACCGGCAGAAACCGCGCCGCGCCGTCACCGCCAACTCGCATGCTATCAAAGAGTGGATGAATCAATCCGCCTACGTTTTCTGGTGCGGGCAACACCGCGATCAGTGAAAGCAAGACGCACTGAAGCAGACCAAAAATAAGGATAACCAGACATAGACGAGATTGGTTCAAGACGTTTCTCACGGGCATAGACAGACTGGCCGATGTTACTGTGTTCAGCAGTCTTAGAACAGGGAACTCAGCCAAACGTCGGAATTTCCAACGGGCGGTTGCGTTTTTGAACTTGCGTTTTAGCGCTTTAGCGTCGCGCGGAGCCGCCGGGCTTGAGGGACACGAGCTTTTTTAGCCCGCAGACTTGTGCCCTCCCGCTGCAAACACGGCTTTGAAGCCGAGCCCCGAGCTCAGCCCAAATAGACCGCCTTTAGCCGCCTTGATGCGATAGCATGGACAGGTCTTTTTTTGTCAGCCCTGCCATGACGTCACGCCAATCCAATCAACCCAAATCCCGCTTAGCGCAAGCCGGATGGGTAACTGTCATTCTTGTCGCCCTCAGTGCGGCTGTGGGCCAAGCTTTCGGCCGCTTCAGTTATGGTGTCTTATTCCCAGCCGTTCGCGACGATTTGGCCATCACCAATACCTTGGCAGGTCTTATTGGCGCGGCAAACGTTGGCGCATATCTTTTAGGAACGCTAGTGGTGGCTTGGGCGACCAGTCATTACCGGCTCATCAACGTCATGCGCATTGGTCTCATCTTGGCAACCCTGGGTTTGCTATTGGCCAGCCTTTCAAATTCACCCTGGTTATTGGCCATGGCCTTGTTTGTGGCGGGCATTGGCGGTGCTTTTCTTTGGATACCGGCGCCCGTCATCGCAGCCGATGCCCTACCGCCCAATCGGCGGCGGATTGCGGTCGGGCTCATGAGCTCGGGCATTGGGCTTGGGGTCATGTTTGTCAGCATCCTGAGCGGCAGTTTGCGGTCTTCTCAGGGCGACGGCGCATGGTCTGAGGTTTATCAAGTCCAATTTCTCATTGGACTTACCCTGCTTGCGCTGGTGACGCTAATTGTCCGACATGAACAAGCCGCGCCATCGGGCGGCGCGGGCATCGGGGGCTTCGGTGCTTTAAAACGAATGCCGGGGTGGCTACCGATCGTCATCGCTTATTCAACGTTCGGATTTATGTATTTGCTGATTCTCGGGTTCTTGACCACTCGCCTTGAAGACGACAGCCTATGGACCACTCAGAATGCTGCCTCAACCTTTAGTGCGATGGGTTTTGCGATGATTTTCGGCGGCCCATCCTTCGTCATCCTCGCGCATAAAATCGGCGTGCGCTTGGCCCTTGCGACCGCCTTTGGCCTTTGGCCAATCTTCGTCGGCATCGTGATAACAGGTTATCCAACACCAACCTTGCTCGCCTGCATCGGTCTCGGCTTTTTGTTCAGCGCTCTGCCCACCCTGATCACGCTTTATGTCGTTGAGAACACAACGGTTAAGGATTACGGGCCCAGCTTTGCAGCTGCCACTTTAGCATTTGGCATCGCGCAAACGATCTCACCGCCAATTGGTGGCTACCTCGCAGATTTAACGGGATCCTTTACCCTTGTATTTATGCTAGCGGCTCTCATGAGTGTCGTTGGATTACTCGCAACCTTAAAACTACCCCACAACACGCCGTAATCCTGCCGCTTGCCGCGCGGCCGTCTGCGAATCATCGAATGACCACAAACCTTTACTCAAAGACCGGGGTCCGCCAAATGCCTCGCGAGCAGGCACTGCGTGCTTCAAAGCTTTTTATCGCTGTTAAGTGATGACCAGCTCGCAACCTATCCGCGGTCTGGCTTAGAGCCTGCAGCAACCTGAACCCGCCCAGCGGCAGCCTGCCCCTTTATGCCGTTTGGGCAGCGCGATTGAGCGCGGCCCAGGCGCAACGACTCATGCCACGCGGCAGCCTTGGCGCTCTGCAAAAAAGATCTGGCGGTTTCTGCTCGAATTGTGAAAACCACATCGGGCAAATCCCCAGGTTTACGATGACTGGATTCTGATCGGCCTTAAGGTTATGGTGCCGGATCATAAAAATATTTTTGGAGCAATCTGATGGCTGAAGCTTGGATTATTGACGCATGTAGAACGCCTCGCGGTATTGGCAAAAAAGGCAAAGGCGCCCTTGCCGACGAACACCCTCAACACTTGGGTGCCGCGGTACTCAAAGCCTTGCAGGAGCGCGTCGGGTTTGACACGGCGGACGTCGACGACATCGTCTTCGGAACCAGCTCGCAGCGCGGGCCCCAAAGCGGTGATCTCGCACGCATGGCAGCATTAGATGCAGGCTACGACGTCAAGGCCAGCGGCGTAACGCTGGATCGTTTTTGCGGCTCAGGCATTACATCAGTCAATATAGCAGCGGCCAATATAATGGCCGGCATGGAAGATTTGACTATTGGCGGCGGCACCGAAATGATGTCACTCGCTGGCTCGGGTGGTGGAAAAGGCTCACCGTTTCTCGACAACGACAATTTCCGGCTGCGCGATGTTCACCCGCAACCGCATCAGGGCGTTTGCGCTGATACGATCGCAACCCTTGAGGGCATCAATCGTGAAGATCTGGATAAACTCGCTTTGGTTAGCCAGCAGCGCGCCGATCACGCGATTAAAAACGGCCACTTCGATAAATCCCTCATCACAGTTTATAAAACCGATGGCTCGATCGCGCTGGACCACGAAGAATTCCCGCGCCCACAAACGACCCTCGAAGGCCTCGGTCAATAAAAGCCTTCCTTTGAAGTGATTGCGGATATTGAGCTTGATGAGCAAGGGACTACCTTCCGAAAGCTTGTTAAACAGGCCTATCCCGATCTTCAGATCGAGCACTTTCACCACGCGGGCAACTCCTCCGGTGTGGTCGATGGCGCAGGCGCTGTGCTGTTGTCGTCGCCTGATTATGCGAAAGCGCATGGCCTTAAGCCCCGCGCGCGAATCGTTGCCATGTGCAATATGGGCGACTCACCGACTTTGATGCTGAACGCCCCAGTGCCTGCCGCAATGAAGGTCCTTAAAAAGGCCGGCATGTCGATCAGTGATATCGATCTGTTTGAAATCAACGAGGCCTTCGCGGTGGTTGCCGAGAAATTTATCCGAGACTTGAACCTTGACCGTGAC
>JAQWWC010000177.1 GCA_029249645.1 Pseudomonadales bacterium | reverse complement strand
CGAGCTTTCATCGTTCGGCCATTATAGTTGCCCATTTCGGCGCTGGCTTTGACCCCAAAATCATTGAATTGTGGTTTGACCCGGTTCACAACAATGTTGCCACCAATCGTGTTTTTGCCAAAGAGTACGCCTTGTGGCCCGCGATTGATTTCGATCGATTCAACGTCAAAAACGTCGATTAACTGCCCGGTGCTAGAGCCCATTTGAATGCCGTCGACAATGACCCCTACTTGTGGACTCTGCGTTTTCTCGATGTCGGCGTAGCCTACGCCTCGAATATACAGCGCACTAGCGCCTGGTCCTGCTGTATTCATGCCGATGTAGACGTTTGGCACTAGGCCGTCAAAGTCTCGCAAGGTGTTGGGCTTGATTTGTGCTATGGCTTCCTCGCCGAAAGCGGTGACCGACAAAGGCACATCTTGGACAGATTCGTCCTTACGTCGAGAGGTCACAACAACCTCTTCCATGCTGCGGGTTGATTCCTCGGCAATGGCGACGGGCATGATTGTCGATGCACCGACCGCGGCGAGTAAAGCTGTCATTCTCGTTATTTTCATGGGTTCCCCCTTTTAATTATCGTTGTAACTCAACTTATAAATTGCTTCCTTAACATTAACCAATGTAGCGTTTGAGTTGGTAGTAGTCGCCCTAGGCAAGCGATGACTGATACCAACCTTCAGGCAGTGTCCTAGGGATACAGGGCCGGCGTCAAGCAGAAATTGTCGTAGAAATTTTGGTCATTACGACTTTTTAAAAAGCGCCTGGCAACTTGTCTTGGTAGGGTTGAGTGTGTTGGGAAGCAAGTTTTATTGGGTTCATTGCGAACGGGTTTGCGATCGTGTCGGGGATTCGGGTTAGGTCATTTGCGAGGCAAAGGTGTTTAAGTCGAAATAATCGCGCCAAGCTTTTATTTTTCCATTTTCAATTTCGAATGTCCCCATGACCGGGACGGAAACATCTTTACCATGGCTCATTTTGAAGTTGTCGATACGCTCAGTTAAGACGACAGAGCCGTTGGCTGCGATATTCAACGTAATCCAGTCAACGGCATCGGCTTGCATGCCACGGATGAAGGCCTCAGCTGCAGCTTTACCTTCCAATTTTTCCATCGGGATGTTGTGGTAGACCACGTCGTCGGCCAGCAAGTCAACGACTGTTTCCCAATCCATTTGGTTCCAGCCTTCGATAAATGCTTCAACAATTTCAATCGGTGTCATGGCGGGCTCCTGCTCCTAAACGTTTATTCAGCTAATAATCACATTGTTGCAGAATCTTTAGCGGCGCGGCAGCCACCAGTCTGCAATGGTTAAAGGATAACGTTTCTCCGCCTCGACCATCGCGTCGCTATGGTGTGGCTCAAGGGGCGCATCAATGGTTTTGGTCAGGGGGTTGGCGCCTTCAACCGGATCAAGGTATTCGAGGCTGATTGATTCTATGACGGCACTAAAATCGATGCCCTCATGATGATCAGAATTTTGGTGGTCATAGAAGGCCCACTTGTCTCGAAAGCTGAGCAGGCAGTAATAGAAGTTGGGTTTTTGACCCTTGAAATATTCGTACCGAACCACCCCATCCTCGACTGATAAGGTGCTATCAACCATGAACGTCATGATGCGCTCGAACTCATCTTCGGATCCAGGCTTGATCGTGATATGGGCAAGTAGGGTGGTCATTGCATAGTCTCCTGCGGGCGCGCCTCACCCTTTTAAAGGTTGCGATGAAGTCTCAGGGCAGCTTACCGTTTTGTTGGCCACCCGATACATCAATTAGTTGGCCGTTAATAAAGCCGGACGTTTCATCATCGGCTAACCAAAGGGCGGTTTGTGCAATGTCGTCGATGGTGCCCATGCGTCCCGCGGGAATATGGGGAATAAAACGCGCCTCGGAATCCCCTGCCGTAAACATGGCATCCGTCATGTCTGTCTGAATTAGACCGGCTGCAATGCTGTTGAAACGAATCTGTTTCGGTCCGTATTCCAAGGCGGCGACTTTGATCGCGTAGTCGATGCCGGCTCTCGCGGCGGCATAGACGCTCAGTGCCGGTCCTGGTAATCGGGCGGTTAGAGAGGAGATCGTGATAATCGAGCCGCCATCGGTCATGGCCTCTGCGGCGTAGCGAAAGCATAAGAGGGCACCGATAAAGCTTACATCCAAAGTCGGTTGAATTTGTTCTGGGGTGA
>JAQWWC010000176.1 GCA_029249645.1 Pseudomonadales bacterium | reverse complement strand
AATCCGTTGCCCGTGTCATGATCATCTCGGCGAGTGCTTTTGCGCAATCCTCAACCGATCGATCGTCGGTATTCATCCGCAAGTCCGGCTGCATGGGCGGTTCATAATCGCTATCAATTCCGGTGAAATTGGGTAGCTCTCCCCGCCTCGCTTTTTTATACAAACCTTTTGGGTCTCGCGCTTCGGCAACCGCCAGCGGCGTATCCACAAAAATCTCTAAGAAATCTTCTGGCGTGAACAAACTTTTAGCCATATCTCGTTCAGCGCGAAACGGCGATATGAACGCCGTGAGCACAATAATGCCCGCATCCACCATAAGCTTGGCGACTTCGGCAATCCTTCGAATGTTTTCAACCCGGTCCGCAACGGTAAAGCCCAGGTCCTTCGACAAGCCATGCCGCACGTTATCGCCGTCTAAGATGTAGGTTCTCAGCCCTTGGTCATGCAGTAATTGCTCGGCGGCGCTCGCAATGGTTGATTTCCCGGCGCCCGAAAGCCCCGTTAGCCAGACGACCCTGCCCCGGTGCCCTGCCAGCTTCTCGCGTGCAGGCCGATCAATGGAAAGTGCTTGTCTGTGCACATTAGACGCTCGGCGGAGCGCGAAACGGATCATGCCTGCGGCAACGGTTGCATTGCTGTAACGGTCGATCAAAACGAACGCGCCCAAAGCCGGGCAATCCGCATACGCCTCAAACGGAATCGCGGTATCCAAGGTAATTTGAACGTTCGCAATTTCATTGAGCGCCAGACTTCGGCCCGTTAAATGTTCAAAGGTATTCACATCGTATTTAAATTTAATGCTGGATAGGCTGGCATTCACCTGGCTAGTCCCAAGTTGCAGTCGATAACTCCGGCCGATGTAACCTGCATCCTGATCCATCCAAACCAATTCGGCATCAAACTGATCCGATACCTCGCAAGGCGAATCAGCGCTCACGATCAAATCGCCGCGAGACAAATCAATTTCTGTGTCGAGCGTCAAGGTCACGGCTTGGTCCGTCAGCGCTTGATCGAGATCTTGGTCGAACAGAACAACGCGCTCGACGGTTGCCAGTTGTCCTGAAGGTAGCGCGCGGATGGCATCTCCCGGTCGAATACTGCCCGCGACCACTGTGCCAGAGAAGCCTCGAAAGTCAGCGCTGGGCCGGTTCACCCATTGCACAGGCAACCGAAATCCGTGCTGGGTTAATCGCGCGCGGATATCAACCGTTTCTAAAAATCCTAAAAGCGTCGGTCCTTGATACCACGACATTTGACCTGAGCGCTCAATAACGTTGTCGCCTTTCAGGGCGGACATTGGGATGGGCGTTACGGATTTGAACGCGAAGTGCGTGCGTAAGGCTTTATATTCATCGCAAATCGCCTGAAAGGGGGCTGCGGCATAGCCCGCGAGGTCCATTTTGTTGACCGCCAGCACAACGTGCTCGATGCCGAGTAAAGACGCGATGAAAGAATGGCGCCGCGTTTGGGTGAGAATGCCTTGACTGGCGTCCACCAAAATAATGGCCACATCAGCTGTTGAGGCGCCGGTCACCATATTGCGGGTGTATTGCTCGTGGCCTGGGGTGTCAGCCACGATGAACTTTCTCTTATCGGTGTTAAAAAAACGGTACGCCACATCGATGGTAATGCCCTGCTCGCGTTCGGCTGCGAGGCCGTCCACCAGTAGCGCAAAGTCGATATCGCCGCCCTGGGTGCCCATTTTCTTGGAATCTGTTTGCAGCGCAGTGACCTGATCTTCAAAAATCAGTTG
>JAQWWC010000175.1 GCA_029249645.1 Pseudomonadales bacterium | reverse complement strand
CAGCGGTATCCTGAGCGATCGGTCAGAAAGCCGTGTAGTTATCGGGATTGTAGCGGGTCCTTACCCGAGTAATATTTTAGGGAGCGAGGCCCGCCAAGGGCGCGAGGCTTGCTGAGTCTATATTAGTTGGATGATCTTAAAATAGCGTTCAACTGGCCGTCGAAGGAGGCCGGTTAGATGGCTTAATCCGGCTTACCAGCATCGCGTGCAAGCGCTATAGCCATTCGGTGAGCGCCGTTTTCTACCCGCCGTGACAAAGACCCGTTATTTTACGATCGCCGGATAAGGTCCGGCACATTTCGTTTAACCTCGAAGACCCTAAAATTCCCGCGTATTGACCAGCGATGGTTGGCGCCAGCAATTTGGTGCGGGTTCGGTAGCGCCTCATTTTTTTGACGAGACGGCAAAGCTAACCTCACAATGCTCGTCAGTGGATGAAAGAAACGCTATGCCATCCTGCGCCAAATTTTATGGTGCCGGTATATTGGTTAAATTTTGAAGACGCGCTTGGGCAACGCGATGAGATCGCGGAGGAAATGCCGTTATACTTGCGAATCAGCAGACGAGACCGACCCCAAGGCAGCGCTCAACGTGCTCGACGCGCTGGGTTAATGATTTCGCAGAACGGCGGTCAGCGGTAAAATACGACAAGATGGTAAGCAGCGCGCGATCACGCGCTGCTTAAAGCCTGATCAAGAGACCTGCTTGCGGTCCAAGCTTTTTACTTTGGCGCCATCCGAATACCGCTATCCAAACGAATCACCTCACCATTGATATAACCACATTCCACAATGTATGCAGCAGTTTGGGCAAACTCTTCAGGTTGTCCAAGGCGCTTGGGGAATTGTGTCATCTCGATCAGTGGCTCACGAACTTGCGGCGGCGCAAATTTCATCATGGGTGTTTCGAAAATACCCGGTGCGATCGTTGCAATGCGAATACCGCTGCGAGCAAGGTCTCTGGCGATCGGCAAGGTCATACCGGCGACGCCACCTTTGCTTGCACTGTAGGCTGCCTGACCAATCTGACCGTCATAGGCTGCAACAGATGCCACATTTACAATAACGCCACGCTCACCGTCGTCTGTTAACGGCTCGTTTTGTTGCATCGCATCTGCGCAAAGTCGCAAGCAGTTGAAGGTGCCAATCAAATTAACGCGTACGATAAACTCAAAGGTTTTGAGGGGCATCGGCCCATCTTTACCAATGGTTCTAGCCGCGGCGCCAATGCCGGCGCTATTCACATTCACATGTATGGCGCCAAAAGCGCTCAGCCCTTTTTCAATCGCTGCCGTGACGGCAGCTTCATCGGCCACATCGCCAGCTGCATAGGTTGCCTGGGCCCCCAATTCGCTCGCTGTTTTCTCTGCATTCTCTTCGTTGAGATCAAACAGGACGACGTTAGCGCCGGCCTTGATGAAATTCTCAGCTGTTGCGCGGCCTAAACCAGACGCGCCGCCAGTGATAAAGGCAGTTTTGTCTTTTAATTGCATGTGATTCCCCTATGATTAACAGCGGGCATTATACACTGTTCGATAAAATAACGGTTAAACCTAGGCTCACAATGCCATTTGAACACTACAAAGAGGTCGATTTATCATCCCGTAACACGCTTGGGCTTCGATCCGTCTGCCAATATTTGGGTGCATTTCATTCCGTCAGTGATTTGCAGCGCGCTTTTGAATTCGCGCAGCAGCTGAGCTTGCCATGTTTTGTAATGGGTGGCGGGAGCAACATACTTTTACCAGAATATTTACCGGGTCTTGCGCTGTTATCAAGTGACCGGTCAATCGATATTATAGGCGACAAGGTCACAGTGGGCGCGGGCGCCTCCTGGGATAACCTGGTTGCAGAAACGCTAAAAAATGGCCTGTTCGGGCTTGAAAACCTCTCGAGTATTCCCGGGACAGCTGGCGCGGCGCCCATCCAGAACATTGGCGCTTATGGCGTCGAGCTGGACCGTTTTGTCGTGTCCGTTGAGGCACTGGATTTACAGAGCGGCCTCGCGGTCACGCTCACGGTGGATGACTGCCAGTTCCAGTATCGAGATAGCTTATTTAAGCGTCACCCTGAGCGCTTTGTGGTAACCCGATTGACGCTCAAGCTCCTCGCTCGATTTGCGCCAATATTGACCTATCAAGACCTCCAGAGATTACCGGCCCAAATCACCGAATCAGCTGAAGGGTTAAGACGCGCGATTCAATCCATCCGCGCGAAAAAACTGCCCGACTATAGGGTGTTCGGCAATGTGGGTAGTTTTTTTAAAAACCCGACCTTAATGAAGTCGGTTATTGAGACGCTAGAGCAAGCGCAGGTCCTTAATCCGAATACCAGAAGTGCGCAGGGGAAGGTATCGGCTGCCGCATTAATCCAAGCAGCCGAACTAGGTGACCTCAGCGTCGGTAAAGCCGGTATATCACCAAAACACCATTTAGTGCTCGAAAATAGGGGCGGCGCGACCCTTGCTGACATCCTAACGTTAGCGCACTTAATTCAAGAAAAGGTCGAAAGGCGCTTTGGCGTGACATTAGAAATAGAGCCCCAGCAGTTAGCCCAGCTCATCCACGCACCCAACCCAAAAGGTTAGCGTGCGCGGGTGTTATTTGGCCTGCTTAAACCAATCCTCTTGGGTCATTGCTCGCACGCTGCCAACGACTAGGGTGCCCCTCGTCGTAGTTAACGGGTGCAAACGGCAAGTCATTTATAACTGGGATCAACTCCACTGTTTCGCTGACGGGCCCTTCAAGGGAGGGCCTCGGTGCAACGCGAGGGTCATTTTGGGCCTGCCCCCAAACCGACGCGCCAACGAGCGCCACCTTTTCCGAATCTAGCGCGCTAACCGATGCGTCTTTGGCAGCGTTCGAAACCGGTGCGGTCGTCATGGCTTCGATGGCCTGCGTACTTGCAACCGTGTCCAGCACGAGGTCAGTATCTTTCGGCGAAGAATCGGTTCCCTCAGTCGTCTCGCTAGCACCGGGAAGCGCATCGTCACCAGAAGGGGCTTCATGAACCTGCTCTGATACAACAGATGAAGCCTCGTTCGTTGCAGGTTCCGTGCTGGTCACGGCGTCCGGCCCATCTTGCGACTCATCACGCTTTGGCGTTCGACTACGGCGACGTCTTTGCGTTCGCTCGCGATTACCATGAACGCGCTTGTCACCATTGCCTTCGCCTTGATCGAGCGATTCTTCAACGACCGCAGACTCTGGCAAGACGGGCGCGTCAGTCGCAGATGGTGCGATGACGTCCGTCACTTCAGGGGCGACAACGGTTTCGTTGTTTGCATCAGGTTTGGCGGCGTCGGTGCGCGAGTTCTTTCTTCTGCGTCGCCCCGTACCGGTTTTCTTATTTTCTGTCGTCTGCGAATCATCGCTTGATTTCTTGGGCGTTCGCGCAGGTTTCTCTGGAGACGCTGCTTGCTGTCCTCGAGCGGGCCGAACGGGTTTAGTTCGCTTTGGTTTCGTTTCTCGCGTCGAGACTTTCTCGTCCTCTGGGCCTGTAAAAAGCGAGCGCAGCCGCTGGAATAAGGATGGGCTAGCTTTTGCTTTTTTACTCTTTGGCGCGGTGCGCTTTCGAGCGGCCGGTTTTGGCGTCTCGGACGGAGCGCCAGAAGCGACTTTGGCCGGTGCTGCGGCCGGGGCAGGTGCATCATCTCTAACCACAGCCACAGCTGCGCTTTCTCTGATAACGGGCCTTAAATCAACGCCCGTTTCAGTTGGTTCTTCCTCGATTTCTGGCGAAATTGTATAGCTTGCCTCATCTGATTCCACATCATTACTTCGTAAGCGCTCGACGCGGTAATGCGGGGTTTGCATTTCTGCGCTAGGGACAACGACTAAGCGAACACCATTCTGGGTTTCAATGTCGGCTATCATTTGTCGTTTTTCATTCAGCACGAAGGCCGCAACGGGAACCGGCAAAAAGGCTCTGATTTCGGCGCTGGAATCTTTTAAAGCTTCTTCCTGAATGAGACGCAGAATCGCAAGGGCGCTCGACTCGATATCTCGAATCGTACCCAAACCCTCACACCGAGGGCAGAGAATGTGACTGATCTCTCGAAGCGAGGGCCGCAGGCGCTGCCGACTCATCTCCAATAAACCAAATCGTGATATCCGGCCGACCTGAATCTTCGCTCGATCAACTTCGAGCGCATCTCGCACTCTGTTTTCCACCGCCCGTTGGTTCTTGGTCGACGACATATCGATAAAATCAATCACGACGAGGCCGCCGATGTCTCGAAGACGCAATTGCCGACAGATTTCATCGGCTGCTTCCAAGTTGGTATTCAGTGCCGTTTCTTCAATATCAGAGCCTTTCGTCGCCCGGGCAGAGTTAATATCGATTGAAACCAAGGCTTCTGTGGGGTCAATAACGACGGAACCGCCTGACGGCAATCTAACCTCTCGTTGAAACGCGGATTCGATTTGCCCTTCAATTTGATAACGATTGAACAACGGGACATCGCTGGTGTAGCGTTTAACCCGTGACGTCAGGTGGGGCATGACCTGAGAAACAAAGGAGTTGGCTTGCTCAAAGGCATCATCCGTATCGATTAAAATCTCACCAATATCATCCCGCATGTAATCCCGTACCGCACGCGTAATGACATCGCCTTCTTGGTAGATCAAAAAGGGGGAAGGGCGCTCGCTCGCAATCTTAATTGCCTCAGCAAGTTGCAATAGATACTTAAGATCCCACTGGAGCTCCTCAGCAGTACGACCCACCCCAGCGGTACGAATAATCGCACCCATGTCTTTTGGGATCTCAAGGGTGGCCAACGCATCTTTCAAATCATCGCGCTCATCCCCCTCAATTCGACGACTAATACCACCTGCCCTAGGGTTGTTGGGCATCAAAACCATATATCGGCCGGCTAGACTGTAAAACGTGGTGAGTGCTGCGCCCTTGGTACCGCGTTCTTCCTTATCGACCTGGACAATAATCTCTTGCCCTTCTTTGAGCACATCAGCAATGTTAATCCGACCCTTAGTCTCACCGCGGCCTTTGGAAAAGTACTCTCTGGAAATCTCTTTAAGCGGCAGAAAGCCATGACGGTTACCGCCGAAGTCAACAAAAGCGGCTTCGAGACTCGGCTCGACCCGTGTGATCTTTCCTTTGTAAATATTTGATTTCTTTTGATCTCTTGCGAGACTTTCGATATCTAGGTCGTAGAGTTTCTGACCATCGACGAGCGCAACCCGCAGCTCTTCGCTGTGCGTTGCATTGATTAACATTCTTTTCATTACGATACCCTTTGGTCTGCGACGAGCAGCGATTCAGGTATCGGCAAACCAACTGATGTGCCTAGAGATTCAAGTGTTTCCGGCCTCGGTCTAAACCGAGCTTATCAGGCTTCACGAATGAAGCATTATTCATTTTCTAACATTGCAGTGGTTGCACATTCCTTTCGATTTATGTGTAAGGAGATGTTCAGATGTGCAGTTTGCATCACAGCCTTTTACAGCAATGACTAGGACAATGTCTCTAACGTAATTCGATTTGGCGATACTGTTTACAGTCGCTCATCATTTATTTTGGCCTGTCATTCGGCCTGTTCTGATTGATACTCGACCACCATGATCCAATATCAACGTGTTCAATTTAAGTACCGAAGTACTTACCGGTTTGGACTCTAGGCTAAAACAACACTGGAGTCTCAAGGCGTTGGAAACTATCGAATGCAGTCTGAATTAAACCGCGCTAAACTTCGTCCTCGCCTCACCAAAACTGGCCATGCAATGTGCCAATCGAAGTCGAGCATAACAGCTTCCGAGCGTGGATACAGTAAAAAAATGCAGTCGAATCAAGGAACAATGACGCACGAAGCCGTTCGGATTGTCGAGATCGACGAGGATCGATCGGGCCAGAGGCTCGACAATTATCTGTTATCGGTTCTTAAAGGCATCCCAAGGACTCGGATCTACCAAATGGTTCGAAAGGGTGAAGTGCGCATCAATAAAGGCAGGATCAAACCAGATTACAAGCTAAAGACTGGTGACCTTGTGCGGATTCCGCCCATTCGACGGGCTGTGGTCGAGGCGGAAAAAGACTATCGTTTTATCTCAGTTATCGAACACATCATTTTTGAAGACGACCTAATGATAGCGATCAATAAGCCGGCTGGCCTTGCAGTCCATGGCGGCTCCGGCCTAACCGGCGGCCTGATTGAAGCCTTGAGAGCTCACAGGTCTGACTTACCGTACTTGGAGCTCGCACATCGCCTAGATCGAGACACATCGGGCTTATTGATGATTGCCAAAAAGCGATCCTTTTTGCGACGTTTTCAAGAGCAGCTTCGAACCAAAGACCATCTCCAAAAACATTATGATCTCATCGTTCATGGCACTTGGCCGGATCACAAAAAACGAGTTGACCTCCCCATTCAAAAAGTCGTCCTCGCGAATGGCGAACGGATCAGCAGGATCAACCCCGACGGTAAAGCCTGCGAGACGCGGTTTCGAGTGAAGCAGCGCTTCTCGAACGCGACTTGGCTTGAGGCGAGGTTGGTCACAGGCAGAATGCACCAGATCCGTGTCCATGCGACGGCATCGGGCCATCCCATCGTTGGCGACACTAAATACGGTGATGCAGATAAGGATCTCGTGATACGGCCTAATAGGATGATGCTCCATGCATCGTCCCTCAGACTCAACGCCCGCGCACAATCTACTTTAGACAATCCGCTGAAAGCGTTTTCGGTTTTGGCGCCGCTGGAACATCGAATGCAGGAATTTCTCGGAAGATTACGATAGCCTGAAGGTCCTGCTGCTGATGACGCGGCAAGGCATTTCCCACGTCAGGAAGGCAAACCAATAGATTATTTAAACCAAAAGATTGCCCAAACCCAATCGATGAGGGGCCTTTTTCGCACAACAAGTTCATTCCACAGCCCACAACGCCAATCGCCGTCAGGTCCCGGCGTACGCTAAGGGATTCTTCAGCGCTCGCAAGGCTTGAAGCAGCGTTAGCGCTGGCAAGCCGTAAAGCAGATTAATATCAGCCGTTTCGATTTTTTCGATCAAGCGCAAGCCAGCGCCCTCAGCATGAAAACTGCCTGCACTCCATAGCGGATTATCTGCCTTCACATAGTCCTGAATTTCAAGATTTGTCAGCTTGCGCAGCTTGACAGTGCATGACTCAACGCTCGACCTTTCTACCACGCCATCTCGAACCAGGACCAAACTGCTGTAAAACGTCAACCATTGATCTGATGCCTGTGCCAATTGATCAATCGCTCGATCAACCGAACCCGGCTTGTGCAGAACCATTCCCGAGTCCATGCAACACACTTGGTCCGAGCCAATGATGATGGCGTTTGC
>JAQWWC010000174.1 GCA_029249645.1 Pseudomonadales bacterium | reverse complement strand
AAGCGGTTAAAGCCAAGCAGCTAAAGCCAAGCAGCTAAAGCAAAGCGGTTAAAGCGAAGCGGTTAAAGCAAAGCAGTTAAAGCGAAGCGGGAAAGCAAAGCGGTTAAAGCAAAGCAGTTAAAGCAAAGCGGGGCAAAGCAAAGGGATTAAAGCAACGCTGTAAACCGAAGCGGTAAAAAAAGCCAAAACAATTAAAAGCGCAAATAATTAAAAGCCCAAACAATTAAAAGCCAAAACAATTAAGAATGAAGCGGCAAAAAAATCGAATCGGACAGTAATACAACACGGTAACGAAACCAGTAGAAAAGGGCCGGGACAAAAAAAGGCATCAGCCTTTACGACGCCGGCTGGATGTTTAAGCGGTTTAACGCACAGAGCGCAACGAGATCTGTGCACAGACGAGTAACAAAGGCGGCGGTAAAGTTGCCGAAGACATGAAATGGAGATGTGAAAATGGAAGCGACCAATGCACGGGATGCCAACAAAGATAAAGCGCTAGATGCTGCACTTACTCAGATAGAACGCCAGTTTGGTAAAGGCGCGATGATGCGATTAGGAGACACCCCCCAAGTTCAAATTCCCTCAATCTCAACAGGTTCGCTTGGGCTCGACGTTGCGCTCGGAATTGGCGGACTGCCGAAGGGGCGAATCGTTGAAATCTACGGTCCGGAGTCATCAGGTAAGACCACGTTAACCCTACAGGTCATAGCCGAAGCACAAAAAGCGGGCGGCACCTGTGCGTTTATTGATGCGGAACATGCGCTTGACCCGATCTATGCGCAAAACCTAGGCGTTGATATCGAAGATCTTTTGGTCTCCCAGCCTGACACGGGAGAGCAAGCGTTGGAGATCTGCGACATGGTCGTTCGATCTGGCGCTGTCGACGTCGTTGTCATCGATTCAGTCGCCGCGTTAACGCCGAAGGCTGAAATAGAAGGAGATATGGGAGACCATCATGTCGGCTTGCAAGCTCGGTTGATGAGCCAAGCTCTGCGAAAAATGGCAGGCAACATAAAAAATTCGAACACGCTGGTTATCTTTATCAACCAGATTCGAATGAAGATTGGCGTTATGTTTGGCAGCCCAGAAACAACCACCGGTGGCAATGCGTTGAAATTTTATTCTTCCGTGCGACTCGACATCCGTCGTATCGGTGCGATTAAAGAAGGCGATGAGATTGTCGGTAATGAAACCCGCGTCAAAGTTATTAAGAACAAAGTAGCGCCGCCCTTCAAGCAAACCGAATTTCAAATTATGTACGGAAAAGGGATTTACCGTATGGGTGAAGTCGTTGATATGGGCGTTCAACTCGGTTTGGTTGATAAAGCGGGCGCTTGGTACAGCTACAAGGGCGATAAAATCGGTCAGGGTAAGAAAAATGCCTGCGAATACCTAACGGAACATGCGGCCCTAGGTGAGGAGATCGAAGGCATTATTCGTGCAAAGTTGCTCAATGATCAGTCTGCAGTTGCTGAAGAGGCGCCGATCGACGAGGCGATTGTGAGCTGAAGTTGACTGTTTGATGCCATCAGTTTTGGAGAACGAGTTTGGAGCGATTTAAAGGAGGATCAGTTGGCGGATGATCAGACGACAGCTGCACTCCGCCGCGCGATCGAGGCGATCGAGAAAAAATCGAAACCGTTGAAGTCGTCGCTTGGTGTAAATCGGTCCTCGCCAGAGCCGCGTCTGCAGACAGGTGTTGCGCAATCGCCAGAGGTTCCTGCGGACCTTGCGACGGCACGCAGCGCGGACCCCTCAAACCGAAAACTGTTTAACCAAACACGACTGAATCCGAAAACTTCAAATCGAAGGGCTGCGACGTCAAACGATCTTTCGAAAGAGGTCGGTGCGAGGCCTGAACCCGACGAACTAGAATTAGCAGGTCGTCAGCTGGGTGAGCCGGGCCCGGCTGAGATAGAGGCCAGTGCGCAAGCGGTGTTGCGTCGATCGGCGCTCAACTTGCTGGCTCAGCGTGAGCAGACAGCGTTTGAACTCAAACAAAAGTTGAGCCGTCGATTTCCGGAGCAAGCGCTATTACTCGATGGTGTGATCGAGCGGCTGCAAGAACAAGGCTTGCAAGATGACACGCGCATGGCAGAGGCCTATGTCCGGTATCGGGTCCAGCGCGGTCAGGGGCCCGTCAAAATCCGGAGCGAAATGATGCAAAAAGGGCTCGCAGGCGATGACATCGACACAGCCTTTAGTCGTCAAGCACCGGACTGGCGTGCGCTCGCGACGTCTGTTTTGCAGAAGCGTTTCGGAGATGTGGCTGATTCTGCGCGCCTAGATCAAAAAGAACGTGCAAAGCGGAGTCGGTTTCTTCAGCAGCGCGGATTTCACTATGAACATATCTCAGCTGCCTTATAATAGCCCGTTTGATGATCTGCCCTATGGGCCGCGATGAGGCGGTGATCAGATGTCTTGCGGAGAGCGAGTATGAATAGCGAAGCAATAAGAAAAGCCTACTTAGACTTTTTCGAATCCAAAGAACATACCATTGTCGAGTCGGCATCCTTGGTGCCCGACAATGACCCGACGCTATTATTTACCAATGCAGGCATGGTGCAATTTAAAGATGCGTTCGCCATGCTTGAGAATCGCGGTTACACCCGAGCCGTAAGTTGCCAGCGATGCATCCGGGCCGGCGGCAAGCACAACGACCTTGATAATGTCGGATATACCGCGAGGCACCACACCTTTTTCGAAATGCTGGGTAACTTTAGTTTCGGGGATTACTTTAAATCCGAAGCGATTGCCTTTGCTTGGGAATTCTTAACCGAGGTCCTAAAGATTCCAAAAGACCGGCTCTGGGTAACCATTCATGACAGCGATGATGAAGCCCACGCGATCTGGGTGAATGATATTGGCTTTCCAGCGGATCGAATGACCCGGATGGGGGACAAAGACAACTTTTGGACCATGGGTGACACAGGGCCATGTGGGCCGTGCTCTGAAATTTTTTACGATCACGGCGAGGCTATTCCGGGTGGTCCGCCGGGGTCAGAAGATGATGATTTAGATCGGTTTGTTGAAATTTGGAATCTGGTTTTTACACAATACGATCGCAGTGCCGATGGCACGCTGACGCCGCTGCCGAGTCCCTGTGTCGACACCGGGATGGGGTTGGAGCGTTTAGCGGCGGTCATGCAATCCCAGCATAACAACTATGATACAGACCTGTTTCAACCGGTGATTGTGAAGGCTGCCGAGGTGCTCTCGGTCAGTGATTTACAAATACCATCCTTGAAGGTGATTGCAGATCATTTGAGGTCATCGGTATTTCTTATCTGTGATGGCGTGTTGCCGTCGAATGAAGGGCGAGGATATGTGATGCGTCGCATCATGCGTCGAGCCCTGCGGCATGGACATGCGCTCGGCGCCACCAAACCCTTCTTCCATGAATTAGTGCCGGTGCTGGTCGCTGAAATGGGTGAGACCTATCCTATGCTGATCAAAACCAGTGATCAGATTGAACGAATCGTTTTAAAAGAAGAAACACAATTTGCACTGACCCTCGATCAGGGGATGCGCATACTGGATGAGGCGATCGCAGACCTTTCGGATCAGGTCATTCCTGGCTCGGTCATCTTTAAGCTATACGATACCTATGGATTTCCTGCTGATTTAACCGGTGATATTGCCAGAGAGCGCAATTTACTGCTGGATATGCCCGGGTTTGAGTCCGAAATGTCACAGCAGAGAAATCGCGCCCGAGCCGCCAGCAAATTTCAGGGAGAAGGCGTCGAAGACCTCGAGACTGATGCCGTGACGGCCTTCTTAGGATACGAAACCTTGGATCTTACGGCATCGGTAGTTGCGATTCATGATGGGACGCGCTTTGTTGACAGCTGGTCAGGGGGCGGCGCCGTGTCGGTAGTGCTTGATCAAACGCCGTTCTATGCGGAAAGTGGTGGCCAAGTCGGCGACCAAGGTAGGCTGATCGCGGATGGGATTGCGATGACGGTGTTGGATACTAGGAAGTCCGGTGGTGCTATTGTTCACTACTGCCAAAGTGAGACCGGGGCACTTTCGATAGGGGATCAGCTGCAAGCGGCGGTTTCACCGAGCGTTCGGCAAAATACAGCACGTCACCATTCGGCAACGCATTTGTTGCACGCCGCGCTTCGCGCCGTGCTGGGTGATCATGTTAATCAGCGCGGTTCACTGGTCTCAGCCGATCGTCTGCGCTTCGATTTTTCGCATTTTGAAGGGGTAACGGCCGAAGAGCTGCAGGCGATAGAACGCCTTTGCAATGAAGAGATCTTGAAAAACACCCCGATCTCGACCGATGTGATGAGTGTTGACGCTGCAAAAGAACGCGGTGCCATGGCACTGTTCGGTGAAAAATATTCGGAATCTGTCCGGGTTTTGACCATGGGGGATGGCTTCTCGATGGAGCTTTGCGGCGGCACCCATGCGCTGCGCACCGGCGATCTTGGATTGCTCAGAGTCTTGTCAGAACAGGGAATTGCCTCTGGGGTTCGCAGAATAGAAGCGGTTGTCGGCGAGCAGGCACTGAGTGTCATCGCAGAAACAGATGCCTTTGCCACCGCGGTTGCAGTCGCGCTTAAAACCGACCGCGGCGCTAGCTTGGCTCGTCTTGAACAGGTAATGGATCATAATCGACGTCTCGAAAAAGAGGTTGCGGCTTTAAATGCGAAGCTGGTTAGTGGTGAGTCCTTGGATATGGCCGATGCGGTGTTTGAGGTTCAAGGGATACCCGTTTTAGTGAATTTAATTGATGGCGCCGATCCGAAAAGTCTTCCGGATGCTTTGGATCAGCTCAAAAACAAATTGGGCCGAGGGGTTGTAGTGCTCGCAACAGCACAAGCGGGTAAAATTGCGCTCGTGGTGGGCGTCACAAAGGATCTCACTGGGCAAGTGCATGCAGGTGAGCTGGTTAACCATATTGCACTGCAAGTTGGTGGTAAGGGCGGCGGTCGACCCGACATGGCCCGAGCAGGCGGGAGCGATGTAGATGGGCTGCCGGCTGCCTTGGCATCCGTTGAAGGGTATCTAGTGGCGCGTCTCGGCTAGAATAAAATATAAAATTGGGGCTCGGATTAATTTCCTGAGTTGTTAGCGTTTAGTCATTAAGAGGGTTGATCATGGCGCGTTTTGTCATGAAATTTGGCGGCACGTCGGTTGCGAATATTGCGCTATTAGAGCGGATCGCTGATCGTGTCCAGCGGCTTCAGGAAGCCGGTCATCAAGCAGTGCTCGTGGTGTCTGCAATGGGCCACGAAACAGATCGGCTTGTGACGCTGGCCGAGTCCGTTGACTTCCAATCGCTTGCGGCGCGTCGGGAGTTGGATGTGCTGTTGGCGACGGGTGAGCAAGTCACAATCGCCCTGTTGGCAATGACGCTGTTGAAAAAGGGGCTTGCTGCGAAATCCTATCAAGGCGACCAAGTGCGAATACTCACCGATGATGCGCACGGCCGGGCGCGGGTGCTGAGTGTTGAAACCAGCGAGCTCGAGCGCGATTTGTCGCACGATATTGTGCCGGTCATAGCGGGTTTTCAGGGCGTTGCGGCCGACGGCTCAACGACGACATTAGGTCGGGGCGGATCGGATACGACCGCAGTGGCGGTTGCCGCCGCATTAAATGCTGACGAATGTCAGATTTTTACCGATGTCGATGGCGTTTATACAACCGATCCTAGGGTCGTGGCTGACGCCCGCTGTATGACGCGGATTACCTTTGAAGAAATGTTGGAGCTCGCCAGTTCAGGTTCCAAGGTATTGCACACACGGGCCGTTGAGATCGCGAATAAGAATCAGGTGTCGCTCAGAGTGCTCTCTAGTTTTAATGATGTTGCAGGAACGCTAATCACCGCCGAGGATAATATTATGATGGAAGCGCCTTTGATTTCAGGGATCGCGTTTACCCGGGATGAAGCCAAGTTGACCTTGCGAGGCGTGAAAGATCAACCGGGGATCGCCTCCAGCATCCTAGCGCCGATTAGTGAAGCTAATATTGAAGTCGATATGATTGTCCAAAATATTGGCGCCGATTTTAGTACTGACTTTACCTTTACCGTTGCGCGCGCAGATTTTGAATTGGCCCAATCTATTTTGACAGCAGTCTCCGAGAGAATTGGTGCGCAAGAGGTTTTGGGCGATGAACGAATCGCAAAGTTGTCGATCGTCGGGGTGGGTATGCGCTCGCATGCGGGGGTTGCGGCGCAGATGTTCGATATTTTGGCGAAAGAGTCTATTAATATCCAAATGATTTCAACTTCTGAGATTAAGATTTCAGTCGTGATCGATGAAAAGTACTTAGAACTTGCGGTTCGGGCCTTGCACGCAGGCTTTGGTCTCGAGGCGGATCTTGGCGCTGAGTCGGCGTAAGTCCGGCAGTTTAGCTCGGGTTGAATTAAAGTTGTTTGCTGTGAAAGGCCAACCCGGTCTGATCGTATTGTCTATAAGATGGACGTCCGTTTTTCTATCGCTTACACAAACCACCTATCAATCGTGCCTGTGCGCGCGAAAGCATTTGAACGACTGCGCTCGGCATTGGCCATGATCCTTTTAATTTGTCTGATGTAAGGCAGCTAGATTTCGGTTAGGATCGAAATAAAGCGTCGATTTCTGGTTTCAGTAGGAAATCAAAGAGCGCAGGCCAAAGGAGGCTAGATTGCTCATTCTCAGCAGAAAGGTGGGAGAAACACTTGTCATCGGGGGGGAGATCGAGGTGACAGTGTTAGGGTCTAAAGGAAACCAAGTTCGGCTGGGCATCAAGGCGCCCAAAGAGGTGTCGGTCCACCGCGAGGAAATTCAAGACAAAGTGCGCGCTGAATCGCTGGAATGAGGCGTCCGCAGTTCGGATCAAGTGGACTCATCTTGGCAGTGAAGCCCAGGCGTCGGGGCAGGTTGTTATAGCGGAATCCTGCTAACCTTTAAAATACTGCGTAAACGCGCTTTTTGATGCCGTTAAGGCCTGTGAGGTTGTTGGCTGGGTTGTCATCCCATCACCCTGATGGGCGCTGCCGGCTCGATGTGTTTTTAGTCAGCCTGTCCGCGCACCAGACCAGCGCCGAGCGCATGACGTCAAGCACGTTGATAACGGCCTTCGCCTGAACGACCACCAATCATCAGTCTTTCAAGATCGGACGCTAGTGGGTGACGCGTCTTATAAGACTTGGATAACCCGTGATCACCAGATCGGATGCGAGATAGCCATTGTCGACCAACATTTTATGGAGCGTTGGCAGTCGGTAAATCGGAACCGACGGTAGTAAGTGATGTTCAAGGTGGTAGCCAATTTGGTGGGGGGCGATCAAAAGCCGCTCCCACCATTGCGTCAAAATGGTGCGGGTATGGTCTCGAGGGTCAAGGCTTTGTCCGTTCGGTACCGCCGCATGTTCGCCAATCTGGCGCAGTCTTGTGCTCAACATGTGGGTGGAGACGAACGCGCCGACCCATACAAGGTAAAGCCAAGGTTGGCCAAGCGCCGTGAGCAGTCCTAGAAAGGCGATATTGGTAATGAGCCCGCCGCGAACGACGCGCTGGCCTTCCGTGTTCAACGTGTTATACCGGACAATCGAGCGGCCAATAGACCGCAGCCGTCGCCAGCCAGTCTGCCCGGATAGGTCGCGCCAAACTTTTCGCCGAAAACTCTTTTTGCTCACGGGGTACGCCGCATAGTTTTTGAGATCGGGGTCATCAAGGGTTCCGGCAAGCTGATGGTGTCGTAAATGGCCCTTCATGTAATCGGTTTTGCTTGAAAACACCCAATAGCCGGA
>JAQWWC010000173.1 GCA_029249645.1 Pseudomonadales bacterium | reverse complement strand
CGCTGGCTTGACGACGGTTAATGGCTTAACAATAAGTGACAATGGCTCCTTAAAGGATGTTGATACGTTATCTAGCATCACGACGGCGGACGGTGATGTATCGATCACAAGCAATGCATTCTTGAGGAATCTAGATGGTTTGTCTTCGCTTACGAGTATTTCGGGCTCGATGGTTGTTGCGGGGAATTTTAGCCTACCAGATGTTGATGGCCTGAATAGTTTAGCAGCGGTTGAAAGTTTAGAGATTACAGGAAACCCAGCCTTACGTTATTGCGGCGGTGTTTATGGTTTGGTTTCGAGTGGTTTAGATATCGCGGATATGACGGTTAACAATAATGGTATTGGCTGTAAGTCTGTTGATGCTGTCACGGCAACCCAAGGAGTGTTAACTGACAGGCTTGCCTACTGTTACGCGCCAGACGTAATTGTTCTCGGTTCACAATCTGAAGTTGATCGGTTTCAAGCGACTTATGGACCGAACTGCGACACAACGATGCATGGTCTGCAAATTGGTTATAAGAGTTCATTTAACGGGTCTGTAGGTAATTTAAATGGATTGTCAGGTTTAAAGAAGATTCAGGGAGATTTGGCGCTCAGTAACAATTACGTTCTTACAGATACTTCTGGTCTTAGCGATTTGGTTGAGGTTGAAGGAGGCATCAGGGTATACGAGAACGCTTATAATGATTATACAAGCGGTGTAATGAGTCTAAGTCTGCCTCTGCTGACAACGGTGGGCGGTGATATTGATATTCGTTCGGATTCTCGTTTTCGGCATGATGGCTTTGCTGCGAGTGCATTAGTTAATTTGGGCGGGTCGTTAAGCTTAACCAGTAATTATCTCTCGCGTTTAAGTCTTCCTAATCTCAATCAAATACAGGGCGGTCTTACCGTTAGCCGTACGCAGCTTCGTGACCTAGGTCTAGCATCTTTGACATTAGTTGGGGGAGACATCTCTATTGAGAGTAACCCTAATCTTGAGGTGGTGGATCTCGCTGGCTTGACGACGGTTAATGGCTTAACAATAAGTGACAATGGCTCCTTAAAGGATGTTGATACGTTATCTAGCATCGCGACGGCGGACGGTGATGTATCGATCACAAGCAATGCATTCTTGAGGAATCTATATGGTTTTCAAGCATTAGAGGTCATAACTGGGTCGCTGATGGTTCAATCAAATTCACTTTTGTCTGATTGCACTGGTCTCGCTACGGTTCTTGGATGGCCCTTTGGGTTCTCTGGTGTAACAGGTGATACCGTTATTGAAAACAATGTCGAGGGCTGTAACTCGGTTCAACAAATCTTGGATCTCACGGCCGACTCCGATGGAGACGGTTATTTCGATACCCAAGATCAATTTCCGGAGGATGCCGCCGCCGCCTTTGACAACGATGATGACGGGCAGCCGGATGCCTGGTTGACCGGTCAGTCATCTGCAACAAGCGCCAGCGGGCTTGTGCTGGATGAGGATGATGATAATGATGGCGTCGCCGATACGGATGATGCGTTCCCCTTCGATGCCGCGGAAACCTTGGATACTGATGACGACGGCATTGGTGACAATGTGGATACCGATCGTGATGGCGATGGGGTTTCGAACACAGCAGATGCCTACCCCAATGCGGCAGTAACGCGCTTGGGCGATGTTGATGGGGACGGTCGGCCGGACAACTGTGATGCGGGGTGTATCGCCGCTGCGGCAGACGCCTATCACAGCGTCAACGCAGTTCGGATGTTGGATGATCAAGACGCGGACAACGATGGTGTGCCGGACCAGATCGACATTGCGCCTTTAGACGGCGCTATACCTGCCGATGGCCTAGCCAAGCTCTATTTTGAAGCGACCGGCGAGGCCATTGCCGGCCCGGGCCGTAATCAATTTTCTGGGCGCTACCTTGATTTAGACGAAGATGGCAAAACCCTAGCAATTGGCGGGTTATCCACCGTGCGAGTCTTCCAAAAACAAGTTGAAGGCTGGCGCCAGCAGGGCGCCGCGCTCGGTTCTGATTTTGGGAGTGTGCAGTACCGTCGCGTTCAGCTTGGCCGCGATGGTCGTACCTTGGCGATCTCGTCTGAAAACTACGGCGCGCCCGTTGAATCGGGCGGGGCGGGCGAGCGTTCGGGGCGGGTGCAGGCGTATCAGTGGGCAACTGATGCCTGGACAACCCTGGGGGACCCCATCGATGGCGCAGGGCCTGGCGCTTTATTTGGCAGTGCCCTCGCAATGGATCAGTATGGCTTGCGCATGGCTGTGGGCGCGCCGGGTGATTCGGAATCGGCTGAAATCGCAGTCGGTTCTGTCACGATCTACGAATATTCTGGTGAGCCCGGAGATGAAAACAACAAGTCTTGGAAATTAACCGGCGACTCGACGGATGCCGCCAGCAAGGTATGGGGTGCTGTGGAAGGCGGCGGTTTTGGCAGTGCGGTAGCGCTGTCGCGCGACGCCAGTGTGTTGGCCGTTGGGATGATTGGTCAGCAAGACGGCGCCATAATACCGGGTTCGGTGCAGGTGTTTGAGTCGGATGCTGACGGCTATCAACCGAAGGGAGCGGCCATTTCGGGTAAAACAGCGAAGGAATCTTTTGGACGAAGCGTTGCACTGGATCAGCTGGGGTTGACGCTCGCGGTTGGCGCAGACGGCGCTGATGTCAATGGCGAAAACTCAGGTGTTGTGCGCGTTTACAAATGGAATGGCGCGGCCTGGGTACAACAGGGTAGCGATATCAGGGGCGAGGCTGCCGGGGATGCCAGTGGTACGACTGTGGATTTGAGCTTGGATGGCACCGTGGTAGTCGTGGGCGCCCCGGGCAACAGCGGAAATGGTATTTCATCTGGACAAGCCAGGGTTTACGCGTGGAATAACAGCGCCTGGGTGCAGCGCGGGCCCGATGTGGACGGCGAGAATGCGACCGATTTTAGTGGCCGAACGGTCGCGATCAGCGGTGATGGCAACAGTTTTGTGGTCGGCGCCGACGGCAACGATGATGGCGGCTCGAATGCGGGTCAGGTGCGGATGTTTAAAACCACCATCGAAGGGGACCCGAACCTGGATACGGACGAGGATGGGGTGGCAGATGGTAACGACAACTGTCCAGCGGATGCCAACGCCGAACAAATTGATACAGACCAGGACGGCAACGGTGATGTCTGCGATGTTGATGATGACAATGATGGTTATTTTGATAACCAGGACACGTTTCCGCTGGATGTCACGGAATGGGCCGATAATGATGCCGACGGCACGGGTGACAATGCCGATGAGGACGACGACAACGACGGCGTAAAAGATGTTGATGACGACTTCCCGCTCGACCCCGCACAAAGCGTGAATACAACGGATACCGATGGCGACGGGGTGTTCGATAAGGTTGATAACTGCATTGCGATTAAAAATCCAGACCAAGCCAATTTCGATGAAGATGCTGCAGGCGATGCCTGTGACGCTGATGATGACAACGACGGCGTACCTGATCTTCAGGATGCTTTTCCCTTTGATCCGGATAAAACCGAAATCATCTTCGTCGATACCGATAATGATGGATTAGAAGATGACGCCGATAACTGCCCTTTGAAGCAAAATGCGGATCAGGGCGATTTCGATGGGGACGGCGAGGGTGATGCCTGTGACCCTGATGACGATAACGATGGCGTTGCCGATGAAATTGATTTTGCGCCACTAGATGCAAGCCGTTATCTGCAAGGCCGCCAAAAGGCCATTATTGTTGCAGGCGGTGGGCCATACCGCGGCAATGCGCTTTGGCCTGCCACGCGATCGATGGCCAATTTCGCGCATAAGTCTCTGGAATCGCAGGGCGTCGACCCCAGCGACATCTGGTATCTGAGCTACGAGAATAACCCCAATGTTGATGGGGCGGTCACTCGAGCCGGGATTCAAGCGGCGATTACCGAGTGGGCCAGTAATCCGGCAGACCCGGCAGATGACCTGCTGGTTTATTTCGTGGATCATGGCGGAGAGCGGGTTTTTGAGCTTTCAGAAACCGAGGTTTTAACGGCCGAAGACCTCGATGGCTGGTTCGACACGGTAGAAGCCAGCATCACCGGCAACGTCGCGTTTATTTATGATGCCTGTCAGGCGGGCTCGTTTCTGCCACTGATGACGGCAATTGAGGATAAGCAGCGGCTTGTAGTGGCCAGTACAGCGTTTGATCAACCCGCGCTGTTTGCAGCCGATGGGGCTATTTCATTCTCTTATTGGTTCTGGTCGACGTTTTCTGTCACCGGTGACATTTATCAATCCTATCTTCGTGGCAAAAATGGCATGGGTTACTTCCAGAATCGGCAGGTTGCTCAGGTCGATATCGACGGCGATGGTAATGGAAACTCAAAAGCAGATAGACAATTGGCCGCTGGCATTCGATTTGGGGATGGCATCGTTCAGGCCTCTGATGAGCCGGTCATTGGCTCGGTCGAGGGTCCAGCGTCGGTCGATGGCGCCTCCTCGATTACGCTGTCTGCGGTGAATGTGCAGGGCGCAACTCGCGTTATTCGGGTCTGGGCGGTGATTGATGACCCGGACGAACTCACAGGTCGTGCCGATGAACCACTCATCCGGTCAGAGGAGTTAGAGTTTCAGGATGATGATCAAGATGGCACCTGGCAGGCAACTTATGACAATTTGTCTATCGAAGGCGATTATCAGTTCATCGTGTTTGCCCAAAATGAAAGCGGCATACTTTCGACGCCCTCAGAAGAAAACCCGAGTCGGTTGGTTGTAACCCAGCTCAAGGGCCGCGCGCCCAATATTGGGTTCGATTCCGATCGCGATGGCTATGCCGATAATAACGACGCCTTCCCGCTCGATGCATCGGAATACTTGGATACCGATAATGATTTGATTGGCGATGCTGCAGACCCGGATGCCGACGGCGATGGGGTGCGTGATCTGCCCGATGGTGCAGATGCCTTTGATGAAGATTCAAGTGATCGTCCGCTCTGGCTTGCCCCGGGTGCCGCCGCTGTTACTAGAAATTTCCACACTGCGATTGATGATGACTTCCTTCAGTTTTTGGCCATCCCGGGGGGGCGTTATGCCTTTAGGGTTAATCCTCTGAAAGATCAGAGTAGCGAGGGTATTGATCTCGTGGCGATCGTGTCTAAGAGCGATGGCTCAGGGGTTACCGGTAGCTCTGGTAAGTTGGATCAAGGCGTGGCCGGGGAAGCGGAATCGCTTGATTTTGGCGTGACGGCCGAGGATAAAATTTTAATTCGAATCAATGATTTTAACCGTTTGGTCGGTAAAACAACCGACTATGCGTTATCCGTGGCACTCGAAACAGATGCTTTGAGTGATACTGAGGCGCGTGTTGTTCAGGATGCGCGTCAGCGCGCGGTGATCGCGGGTAAGGCATTTGATTTACCGCTAAAACTCTTCTGGTCGGGCGTGCCTAGCGATTCAGCGTTGGTTGTTTGGCTGGCAAGTCAAGAAGGGGTTTCGTTTAGCGGCGTAACCGGTTCCAGCTGCGCTACGCGCCAAGGATTCTATCGATGCGTTGTGCCAAAGAACGGGCTGAGCGGGCAGGCCACGATCAATATCATGGTCACCAGTGCCAGCCGGCAGACCTTCGAAGTGGTCAGTTATGCCTATGTGCTGGACGCAGCAGGTCAGTTGGTACCTGAAAAAGGCTTTGTCGATAACTTTCAAGTGACCCGGTTCAAAGCCGGTGAGGATGCGGATAACGACGGTCTGAATGATGCCTTCGAGTTAAAAAATGGTCTGTCTACAACCGTTGATAACTCGGAAACCGATCAAGATGGCGACGGCATAACGGATCTTGACGAGTATCAGGGCGGCAGCGACCTCAGGACCGTTGAGCAAGATCTAGACGGTGATGGGATCCCTAATATTCAAGACGCAGATGACGATGGCGATGGGGTGCCGGATGTCGCGGATGCCTTCCCTCTAATCAGCCTGGACGGCCGTACCGATACGGATAGTGATGGCTACCCAGATGATTGTGATGCGGGCTGTTTGGCGTTGGATATGGTGGCAGATGCCGATGATGACAACGACGGGGTAGAAGATACCAGTGATGCCTTTGCGCTGGATGCGAGTGAAACAGCGGACAGCGATAATGATGGTGTGGGTGATAACTCGGATGTGTTTCCCGATGATGCGACGGAATCTTTAGATTCCGACAGCGATAGTATTGGTGATAACGTCGATAACTGTCCGAGCCTCAGCAATTCAGATCAGCTCAATACCGATGGCGATGAGGCAGGCAATGTTTGCGATTCAGACGATGACAATGACGGCTTCAGTGACGACGCCGAAGCCGTCGATGGCACGGATCCTTTGAATCGCTTTTCTTGTAAAGCAGGCTGTTTCAGTTTTGACGTGGATGAAAGCCAAGCCGCGCAACCGCTGACGGACGGGCTGCTCGTTATCCGTCATCTGTTCGGTTTTAGCGGCGATTCACTAACCTCCGGTGCGGTTGCTGGCACGGCCAGTCGAGGTGCCCCTGATGCAATTCAGAGTTATCTGACGGCTGCGGACGCCGAGTTAGATATTGACGGTGATGGTGAATCGAAACCGCTCACGGACGGTCTGTTGCTCATCCGGTACTTGTTTGGGTTCACCGGGGATTCCTTGATATCGGGTGCTATTGGGCCCAACGCCACGAGGGATACTGCTGAGAAAATCGCAGCCTATATTGAAGCCCGTGTGCCGCTGCAATAGCGTTGTACGATTGACGACGGGAACGGGACAGGATCTTACAAGGATTGCTGGCTGTTGGATCTTGTTGCGTGACGGGGTTTAAGAATCCAGTCAAGCTAAATGGGTCAACCCCATCGGATTAAAACAACGCCAAGAGCATCTTGCTGGCCTGATCGGGGGCTATAAAACCTAATATATTCATGTGTTTAAGAGGTATTCTTTAGAGATCACACTCGCCGGGTCGCAGTCTGCGACCCGGCGGGTGACTATTCTGATCAGATGGCCGGCGAAGCCTCTATTGTGCGTTGTGAATACTCATACTGATTTGATCTAACTGCGCCTCACAGGCCTTTAAGGCTTCTGCTTGG
>JAQWWC010000172.1 GCA_029249645.1 Pseudomonadales bacterium | reverse complement strand
TGCATTGGATCTCGGCAATCAGAGCGAGTCAACGCTTAATTGCCAAGATCCATCGCGACAGCCCATTGTCTTTAAAAAATCTTGTCGTTTGCAGAGTAAGGCTCGGCAGCTTCAACGAGACATAAAAGCGCGGGCTCCGGTCCAGCGATTTGTATCAGTAAATTTTGGAATATATTAGTTTTAATTTATTCTTTTTTAAAAATAGATCGACCTTGCTAATTTTTCGGTACTACTTACTCAACCGGCCAGCACACTTCCGGAGAACAATCCCATGGCGCAATCCCAAATAGCAATCTCGGTTAATAAATCAAGCAACCTAGATCAGCCTGAGACCAAACGCTGTCTACGAAACACGCGCGCTGATATCGAGCTCTCAGAGTGGGATCGGGCACGGCAAACCAGCAAGACCTGGTCTATGGAACAGGATTAGGGCCACAACGCCAGTAAAAGCCGAATTTTGCCAGCTGAGGGCAGGTAGGCCGCAATCGCTGTAATGTTTACCAGTGCGTGCGCCATACAACCCCTGAACCTTTTTCCACAGTACCGGAATGCAAGATATGAAGCTCCCCTACTTTCTGATCGACGCCTTTACTGATCAAGCCTTTACGGGCAACCCAGCGGCAGTGTATGTCCTGAACGCACCAATATCCGACGACCTCATGCAAAAGATTGCAACGGAGATGAATCTTTCCGAAACGGCTTTTGTCGTGCAGGGTCAAAGTGCAACCACCCTGCGCTGGTTTACGCCCACAACTGAAGTTGATCTCTGCGGTCATGCAACACTCGCCAGCGCCCACGTGCTGTTCACGGCAATCGATCTACCCCACAGTGGCGTCATTACCTTTGATTCCGCCAGTGGCGCGTTAATCTGTGAGCAAACTCCAGACGGCATTCGTTTGAATTTTCCCGCCACCCCACCGAGCCCTACCCCCCTTGATCCGATCATTTTTGAGCAGCTCGGCGTCACCGATCCAATATACTTCGGACGATCTAAGTTTGACTATTTGATTCACCTCGCGCGCGAAGAGGACGTGCTGACGATCGCCCCCAACTTCTCGGCCTTGGCAGCCGTTGCGACACGAGGTTTTATTGTGACCGCTCAGGCCAAGGCGGCAGAACTGGATTTCGTCTCACGATTTTTCGCACCGGCCACGGGGGTTGATGAAGACCCGGTGACAGGATCGGCTCACTGCTGCCTGGGTCCCTACTGGGCAACGCAGCTAAACAAGCCTACTCTCCAAGCCGCCCAACGCTCCCAACGCGGCGGCAGCTTGACGGTTGAAGTTGTTGCCAGCCGGGTTTTGCTCACGGGCCACGCTGTATTAGTTGGCCGCGGCGAGCTACTGCTTTAAAAACAGGGCCAGCTCTGGCGCCAACCCTAAGTCAGCACGAGCAAAAAAGCTCCGCAGATACTGGATTTTTTTAAATAAAGGTAACGCCGATTAGTTCAAATTAAACCCATGTGGTTTAAGCCTAGGCACCCCGCCAACGCACCCACCTCTTTCTTTGCGATCACTCGTGAGCCTTTCTAGCTCAAGGCCCTAAACACCCGGTCCGGCACCCAATCATCGTGCCGACCACCGGCAAAACCAAAGGTTTTAAACCCATGTTGTCCACCATATTTTTTTATAGACCTGCAAGTGTCGACAGTTGGTAAAAAATTATTGCATGGATTAACGTGCTTTTTATGGAGACAGCACAAATACCCGCTATTTTGTATGCCTTAATCATTGCACTTGTAGTCCTTTTTCAGCTCTGCTTAATCTTTGGTGCACCTTGGGGACAAATTACCCAAGGCGGACGATATGAGGGACCTCTGCCGGTTAATGGGCGCGTAGCAGCTTTATTGTCCGTTCCAATACTCATCTGCATGGGGGCGAGCATTACATCAGCAGCTGAATTAGTACCTTATTGGGCAGATTGGACAGCGTATGCAGCTATCGCAGTGCAGGCGTTGAGCACAACTTTAAATTGGATTACGCCATCTCAGAAAGAGAGACGCTTGTGGGGCCCGATAACCTCTATCATGCTTTTGCTTGCAGCTTGTGTTGTGTTTATAAAATGATGCTTGCACCCTGAACCTTTTACTGTCTCTGAGTTGATGCTTCATGACCCCTCCTTTACATACTTATGAAGGAGGACGAGCTTAGGGAGTAGGTGGCTCCAATTCTTAACCAGAAGGTCCAGCACCACGATATCCGACAAAATCATCAAATCACCTCAAGGCAAACTAGCGCCGTACTTGTTTTGGATTGGCCACAGCAGCCGCCGCGTTTTATCTAAATCGCTGTTATCAGACCAACAGTTCGAAGGATCAAATCGCTTTTAACCACCGCCTCAACCGTCCAGCGCGCGATCGGTCCCCGCGCTGTGCCAAGTCAATCGAAGGACGTACGAACCATAACGCCCAAACTCTTCTGGGCACCCAGCCTGCGAGGTCGTTAACACATCATCGATATCCAATTTAACCGCATCCAGGTCTGTCTGACGCACCAACCTTGTGGTCGATGGATTATGAAGAGGCAGAGACGCACCCTTGGGTTTTATGCTTTACTCTGGATTCAAATTAACGCTTCAACCTTGCATGACCGACGATTTAGACATCACTGACACATTAAATTTTGATCCCGATGCCCTGCGAGAGAAATATCGTTTGGAGCGGGACAAGCGGATCCGGGTGGATGGTAACCAGCAATACCGCGGGGTCGACGGCGACTTCTCAAATTACATTGACGACCCCTATAGCGCCACCATCGAGACCAGAGACACACTGACCGATACAGTCGACGTCGTGATTATTGGCGGCGGTTTTGGCGGCCTGATCTCCGGCGCTCGGTTAAAAGAAGCTGGTGTTAGCAGCGTGCGTATCATCGAAAAAGGGAGCGACTTCGGCGGCACTTGGTATTGGAACCGCTATCCTGGCGCAGCCTGTGACACTGAATCCTATGTTTACCTGCCCTTGTGTGACGAATTGGGCATTGTGCCATCGGAGAAATATGCCCAAGGGCCGGAAATCTTTGCCCACAGCCAGCACATCGCCCGACACTATGATTTATACCAAAACGCATGTCTGCAAACCCAGGTCACGCACCTGCAATGGGACGAGCGCTCGCAACAGTGGCGCATCATGACCGATCGCGGCGACGCGATGCACGCCCGCTTCGTCATTATGTCGAACGGGCCCTTGAACCGTCCCAAGCTACCAGGCATACCCAGCATCGAGCAGTTTAAAGGTCACACCTTTCATACTAGTCGGTGGGACTATGACTACACGGGCGGCACCTCGAACGGCAATCTTGAAAAGCTTCGTAATCAACGTGTTGGCATTATTGGCACGGGCGCCACCGCTGTTCAGTGCATTCCTCATTTGGGCGAAGCCGCCAAGGCGCTCTATGTTTTTCAACGGACCCCCTCCTCGATTGATGTTCGTGCGAACCGCCCCACGGATCCAGACTGGGAAAAAACGCTGACCAAAGGCTGGCAAAAAGCGAGGATGGAAAATTTCAATGCCCTGACGTCAGGGCGGATCGTTGAAGAAGATCTGGTCATGGACGGCTGGACCGAAATCATTCGGAATCTGATCTCTATGGCGAATTATCGCGGCAAGGACATCAACCCAGCTGACATTCCCAGGTTGATGGAACTGGCGGATTTTCAAAAAATGGAGCAGATCCGCGCCCGGGTTGATGCCCTAGTCAAGGACCCGATCACTGCTGAATCCCTTAAGCCATATTACCGACAATTCTGTAAGCGCCCCTGCTTTCACGACAGCTACCTGCAAACGTTTAATCGGCCGAACGTGACCCTCGTTGACACCCAAGGCATTGGCGTTGAAGCGATGACCGAAACGGGGGTCGTGGCACTCGGAAAAACCTACGAGCTTGACTGCGTTATTTTTGCTACCGGGTTTGAGGTTGGTACCGGCTACACCCAACGGGCAGGATGTGATCCGATCGGCGCTGCAGGCCTCACTCTCAGCAAAAAATGGGCGCAAGGCATCCGAACGCTGCACGGTCTGCACAGCCGCGGATTTCCAAATGTATTTTTTATGAGCACGGCGCAAAGCGGCTTTACGACCAGCTTTCCACACGCAATGGATGAAGCTGCTCAGCATATCGCCTACATTATAGATCGCTGCTTAACGGACGGTATTGGCGCCATTGAGCCAAGCCAAGAAGCAGAGGATGAATGGGTTGCAGAGATCATTCAGCTCTCTCGCATCAGTGCCTCGTTTCAAGCCGAATGCACGCCTGGGTACTACAACAACGAGGGCCAACCCAATCCTCGGAGCACGCAAAACAGCAGCTATGGAAAGGGGCCAATCCCCTTCTTTAGCCGCATGAAAGCTTGGCGCGCTGCCGGCGACCTTGCTGGCCTCGATTGCCGTTCTGAGCATGCCGATTCTTCCTAACGGATTATTACCCGCAACTCTTTCAGGGTTGATTCAAGACAGCAGTTGACCACCTACCCGCTTCCGGATTAAATGCCGCCCCACGCGACCTGGAGACCACCGCCGTGCTAAACATATTTATCGAAAATTTTATTCTGATCTTCGTCGCCGTCGACCCGGTCGGGTTACTGCCTATCTTTGCGCCTTTTACGAAGGGCTTAACGAAATCCGAGGTCATGCAATTGACGCTGCGCAGTGGCTTCACTGCTTTTTTCGTTCTGTTGGCATTCTGGTGCTTTGGTAGCACGATTTTGTATTACATGGGCATCAGCATTAATTCTTTCAAAATTATTGGCGGTTTATTTTTGATCGTGATCGCGTATCAAATGCTGTTTGAACAACGCCAGGACCAACGCCAAGACACGATGGATAAGGCGATGCGCGACAAGGCACTGAGCTCTTTGGCAACCTTCCCGATTGCCATCCCGCTCATCTCGGGCCCGGGCGCCATCGCACTTACCATGTTGATGCAGGAGAAAATTGATGCATCGCTGGAGCAGCAAATCGTTGGATTTACGCCGATCGTCATAGTGCTGGTGATGGCCGCCGCGTCACTTTGGCTCTCCTCGAAAGTTGCGAAGGCGCTGCCGGCCTCGGTGATCGGCGCAATTCAACGGGTTTTCGGTTTACTCCTCGGTGCCTTGGCGATCGAGTTCGTAATCGACGGCATCAAAACCACGTTTGGTTTGGCCTGATCAAGCCCGGTTACCGGTTCTTTCGCCGTGATAACGCTCAACGACCGCGAAACAAAAAGTCTTTTATTTCAGATCGGGCGGCTTGAATATCGGTCGCCTTGACGCGATCGGTGTCGCCGACTTCTTCCGGGACATAAAAATGGATTGGGTCGCTATTGTGATAGGCCGCCCAAACCGCATCCGCTATGGCTGAGGCAGGCATCAGCCGGTAGGCACCAGTGGTGGGCAGGCGATCCAGCATTGATAACTCAAAGGGCCGTCCGGAACCTTTCGCGGTTTCAGTTCGCAACATGGGCGTATCGATACAACCCGGTAACACGTCCGCCGTTCGAATATCGTATTGCTCAAGCTCTAAGGACAAGGCTTCGGTCAGTCCTTTGACCGCAAATTTACTCGCTGTGTACACCGCGCGCATCGCGTGGCCGAAGGTTGCGACCGAGCTCGACGTGCTAATGCACAAGGCGTTGTCGGTGCGTTTTAAGAGAGGTAATGCTGCCCGAATCCCATTGATCACGCCAAAGACATTGACGTCGATCACGGCTCGAATAGTGGCGTCAGACATATCCTCGAGCAACCCTCCAGGCGCGATCCCCGCGTTATTGAACAAGACATCCATGCGGTCGCCGCTCCAAGCCGAAAACAGCCGCACCGCCTCAGAAAAAGCGTCAGAATCGGTAACATCTAAAACCCCAGTCATAACTGCCTCAGAACGAATTGTCGTTTTCGCCGCAGCCAGCGCGGCGGTGTCCAGATCGAACAAGCCCACGCGCCAGCCGGCCTCAGCAAATCGCTGCCCCGTCGCAAGCCCCATGCCGCCGGCGCCCCCGGTAATAAAAATCGCTTTTGTGTCCATTGCTTTGTGTCCTGTCATTGCTGTTTAGTCAAAAATTTTTTCGGTATTGCCATCATCATGATCCAAACCACGCCCCCTCCCTGAGGTGCTATGTAGACCATGCATCAGGACCTTGGGCAAGCCTTGCTGGGTATGCCTTCACTATCGGCTGGAATGATTTAGGCCTCACCTTGGAGGCAACACCGCATCACAGCCACCTCGCCCTGCTGGTGGGTACCCATTACTTGACCGCTTCGCGCGGCTGGCACGTCATCGAGGCAACCCGCGGAGACACCCGAAATCAATCCGGCAAGCCCAAAACTCGCTTGGCAATGATATTGAGCTGCACTTCTTTGGTGCCGCCCGCGATGGTTAAGGATTTCTGATAAAGCCATTTCTGAAGCGCCGCGAGCTCGTCGGCATCGGCTGTTTTAGGATCCCATCGCAAGCCTTGCGACCCCATCGCGGCAACCAGCAGCTCATCCCCATCTTGGATGTTCAGTGCGTTCGTAAGTTTTACGGCAGAGGAAGTAAAGCCCGGCGCCCGAGAACTGAGTTCCTCAATCGCCCGACGTTGCGTGATCCGTTGCGCGTGGGAGTTCATTTCAAATTCTGTCAGCCAACGTCTCAGCGCTGGGTCCGATAACTGGCCCGCCTGGCTCGAGACATAGCGCGCAACCAATGCGGGCATCTGACTCTTTTCTGATCGCCCGCCCTGGGAGCCTGAGATATTGATACCGGCATGCGTTGAGCGCTCAAATTGCAATAATCGCTTGCCCACCGTCCAGCCTCGGTCAATGCCGCCAATGACATCATCCAGCGGCACCACCGCATCCGAGAAATGGGTTTCACAAAATGGCGAGGCGCCAGAAATTAATTGAATGGGTGAGACTGTAACCCCGGATTGACGCATGTCCACGAGCATTAAGCTGATACCTTCGTGTTTTGGCTTTTCAGGCGAGGTCCGCACCAGCACAAAAATATAATCACAAAGCGTGGCATCACTGGTCCACATTTTTGAGCCGTTGATCCGGTAATGATCTCCTTCCTTCACCGCGCGCGTATTTAAACTTGCAAGATCAGACCCCGCACCCGGCTCGGAATAGCCCATGGCCCAGGCCCCTTCTCCTCGCGCACAGATCGGCAACCATTTTGCTTTTTGCGCATCCGTCCCAAATTCTAAAATAGTCGGCCCGATGTAATTGACGCCCCGGCCCGTAAGCGGCGTGCGAGCACCGGCGCGCTTTAACTCACCAATCAGCACCTCGTATTCAGCGCGTTCAAGGCCAGCGCCGCCATATTCCGTCGGCCAGGTCGGAACGGTCCAACCTCGCGACACCATCGCTTGCAACCAAGCGGCAACGTCGTCAGTTAACGCTACCTTGCTACTCCCGAAAGGAATCTGGCCAGGCCCGCGCGCACCTTGCGGGCAATTTGCTTCGATCCAAGCACGAGTTTCCGTCCGAAAAGCTTCAATGGACACGTTTTAATCCTCCAGGGTTTGGTTCATAACCGTTCGCTAAAATCGACCAACGTGATCTAGTATCCCATTTGCGGCTGCCACTGCAAACGATATCATTCGACTGACCATGGCACCCCGGCCAGCGGATTAAATCCAAATCGCCAAGGCCTTTGCTATGTTTGCTGCCTGTATTTATAACACCCATTGCCTGCTCGACAAGGCTAGTAAATGCCCGGTCAAGATGAAGAGAGTCCCTTCAACCGCCTCAAAAAAAACGAACGCCGGCCCAATATCTGGCCCGTGCAGACACCGGCCTATTAACGGTATAACCAACGATGCCAGCTGATCCGCCGCGTTGACAGGCAGCGTTCAGCGCCCTCTAATGAGGGTTCGCGTGGGTCATAACAGCAAAGACCCGCCCACGGCGCTTAGAGGTCAAACCCACTCTTTAAATCGAGCGAGCAACTTAAATGAACAATCAATATCTAGATCAAGACGATCAGACCAGAAATGCGTTATCCGAGCGGTTGCGAGGGGGTGATCTCACCGTTTCCAATAAGGCCCTTCAAGCAGCCTGGGCAATCGACCCGCACTACCCCGCAGCCGACATCCCGCTAGACAGACTAGATCCATCCCACCCAGCCCTCTTTGCCAGCGACACCTTGTGGGATCATTTTGCGAGGCTTCGTAAAGAGGACCCAGTGCACTACCACGAGCACAGTCTCGTTGGCCCTTATTGGTCAGTGACGCGCTATGACGACATCATGACAGTTGATAAGCACCACGAGCTGTTTTCATCACAACAGCGTCTTGGCGGCATCACCCTGGGGGGCATTGCCAGAGAAGACGATGACGCCTTCGCCTTGCCCATGTTCATTCAAGAAGACCCTCCCAAACATGACAAGCAACGCAAGGTTGTGACCCCCATGTTTATCCCGAGGAACCTTGCCGAACTCGAACCTTTAATCCGGGAGCGGGCGGGGCAAATACTGGACGGTCTCCCCATCAACGAGGAATTTAACTGGGTCAAGCACGTCTCGGTTGAACTGACCGGGCAGATGCTCGCAACCTTGTTCGATGTGCCCCAAGAAGATCGCCTGAAACTGGTGCATTGGTCTGACACGGTCCAAAACTTAGGGGATCCGGAATTCTTTGAAACCCCGGAGCAAGGTTTCCAAGAACTATTCGCTTGCCTTGCCTACTTCACCGAATTTTATGAAGCGCGAAAAAAAGAGCCGCCGAAGTTCGACTTGATCTCGATGCTCGCCCACGACGAGTCCACGAAAGATATGTCGCCCCAGGAGCTTCTGGGTAATATTATCCTGCTGATTGTTGGCGGCAACGACACCACTCGCAACTCGATTTCCGGCGGCGTCTTGGCGCTTAACAAGTACCCAGATCAATACCAAAAGCTGCTTCAAAACCCGGGCCTCATCCCGAAGATGGTGCCAGAGATTATCCGATGGCAAACGCCGCTGGCTCATATGGCGCGCACGGCCTTAGTCGATACTGAATTAGGCGGCAAGCACATCAAAAAGGGCGACCGTCTTGCGATGTGGTACATCTCCGGTAATCGAGACGAGTCCTACATTGATCGCGCCGATGAATTCATCATTGACCGGCCCAACCCCAGGAACCACACCGCTTTTGGATATGGCATCCATCGTTGTGTTGGTAACCGACTGGCCGAAATGCAACTCAATGTGATGTGGGAAGAAATTAACAAGCGATTCTCTAAAATCGAAGTGACCGGCGACCCCCTACTGCTAACCTCCAGTTTTGTTCACGGCATCCGTGAGCTGCCGGTAACGATCCGGGGATAGCGCCTTAGACTCGAGCGCCTCGCCCGCAGCAAAGCGCTCGATCAACGCCGCAATCGATGCGGATTCCGCCTGCATATGCAGGTGATGATGACCGGGCACATGAACAACGGTTAAAAGCGGCTGCTCGGTCGCCATGACAACATCGAGCGAGCGCTGCAGCCAATCATTCGACAGGTCCGCCACAATCATCAAGGTTTCCGCCGTGATCTGCTGAATCAATTGCTGTAGTTGCTCACCGGTTAACTCAAGGGGACCCGAGCCTTTGATTCTTGGATCTGTACGCCAGGTGTAGCCACCGTCTGCCTCAGCATGTCCTCGGGCAACAATCGCTTCGGCAGACGCCGAGCTTTGTCCCGTTGCGTCCGACAGGCGAGTGCTCATCGCGGCAAGGTTTGGAAACACTTTTAAACGCGCGCTCTGCTTAAACGATGCGGAGACCGACGACGCCAAGTGCTCGAGCGTAACCGGCACGACATTGGTGCTGCAAAATCCATCAATGCAGACCAGAGATGCGACCCGATCCGGAAAGAGACCCGCGATCTGAGACCCAATTTCCGCGCCCATTGAGTGCCCTATTAAATGAAAGCGGGACCAGCCAAAGTGGTCTGCAACCGCTAGGACATCTCGAATATCCAGCAACCCTGAATACAGTTCATGGGGCCTGCGATGATCGGAGGCCCCATGCCCGGCAAAGTCCATCGCGAAAATCCGATGGTTGAGCAAGCGCGGCGCGAGCGCATCAAAACTGTTGGCATTATCAAGATAACCATGCAGTGCAATGGTGGGCAGCCCCGCCGCGGGACCCCAAAGCTTGCCTCGGATCCACTGACCGCCTAAATCGATATCAAGGTCTTCAAACATGGCGCCGTCCTAGTCGAAAAGCCGGCAGTCTATCCTCTACAAACTTGAATTTCAGTGTATTCCAGCAAGTTGATAGCCAGGCATCACGGTGCTCAATTCGTCGTTGGGGTCTATCTGCTTTTCTGCTAACGTTTTCCGAGTCGCATCAATTCAAACGCTAATAAGGCGCAGCACCATGTCCGACACGTCACAAGCCATCAAAACCGAGCCGCCAGAGCCTTTAATGAGCCCGTTTCTATCCAGCAATCCGCCGCCCATCATACGCGATCCTTATAGCGTGCCGATCGAGGAAATCAATATGATCGATGGCCGCTTGTTCCAAGAAGATATCCAGTTTGCACACTTTGATCGGCTGCGCAAAGAAGATCCCGTTCACTTAAACGAGCTCCCCGGTTTCGGTCGATACTGGTCGATCACGAAGTTCGAAGACATTATGTTTGTTGACAAGAATCATCAGCTGTTTTCGTCAGCCCATGGCATTGCCATTGGACCCCAGGTCGATGCGCCAGTCGATCCAAGTCAGCTGAATTTTTCGAATTTTATTGCCATGGACCCACCCAAACACGATCTGCAACGGGCGACCGTTAGCGGCGTGGTGGCGCCCCCTAATTTATCGAAGCTTGAAAGCACCATTCGAACCAGAGCCGGGGACATTCTGGACAACCTTCCGGTTGGCGAGCCCTTCGATTGGGTTGACCGGGTCTCGATCGAACTCACAACCCAAATGCTGGCGACTTTATTCGACTTTCCCTTCGAGGATCGCCGGAAACTCACCCGCTGGTCGGATGTTGCCACTGCCCCGCCTGGCACCGGCATTGTTGACACCATCGAGCAACGAAGGGATGAGCTTATGGAGTGCCTGGCGTACTTTACCCGTCTGTGGAACGAGCGCGCGGCCCAAAGTGAGCCAGGGTCTGATCTGATATCAATGCTTGCTCATGGCGAAAATACCAAAAACATGGCGCCACTCGAATTCCTCGGCAATCTCATCCTACTTATCGTTGGCGGCAATGACACGACCCGTAATTCCATCAGCGGCGGGGTCCTGGCGTTAAACCAAAACCCCGCCGAATACGACAAGCTTCGCGCCAATCCATCAATGATTCCCACGATGGTTTCGGAAATCATCCGTTGGCAAACTCCATTGCCCTATATGCGGCGCACCGCCAATCAGGATATTGAACTTAGGGGTAAGCACATCAAAAAAGGGGAACAACTGCTGATGTGGTATATCTCCGGCAATCGAGATGACGCGGTCATCGATCGGCCAGATGAATTCATTATCGACCGCGCCCAAGCCCGACATCACCTTGCCTTCGGGTTTGGCATCCATCGCTGCATGGGCAACCGTTTGGCCGAGATGCAGTTGCGAATCGTGTGGGAAGAGATTCTAAAGCGCTTTGCGTTCGTTGAAATTGTTGGAACGCCGAAGCGATTAAGATCTAGTTTTGTTCGGGGCATCACCGAACTGCCGGTCCGAGTTCATCCCCATTGATCGGTTCGCTCGCGCGCATTGCTTTTGATTGAAGCCGTGCAACTTCACCTCGAAGCCGCCATAAACATTGTCCTTTTCGCTTTTCTGTTATGACCTTACTGCTCTTATCAATCACGATCCTACTACTGGCGCTGCTCGCCTACCGAGCACTTCAGCGCGCCTTACGCACTGATCCATTTAAAAAGAGATTCCAGACCCTCTATCCCCCATCTAAGACCGTGACGTGGCTTTCGCGCCGGGGGCAGCGACCACTGCTAGCTCACCTCTACCAACCCGCTGATTGGCATCACACCGATAAAAGGCCCTGCATCGTTTTGTTTTTCGGCGGCGCTTGGCGGGTCGGCAGCGTCTGGCAATTTGCGCCCTTTGCGGCGCGACTGTGCGCCCTCGGCGCGGTGGTTGTTCTGCCCGAATATCGAATCAAAAGTCGAGATCGCAGCACTGTAGAGGAAGCCGTTGTAGATGGGTTCGCGGTCATCGATAAGATCCGGCAATCCACCGATTGTCTGGGCATCGATCTCACGCGCATCAGTGTTGGCGGAGGATCAGCGGGCGGTCATTTGGCCGCTTGGATCGCGACTGGAAGGCACCCAAACGGGTCTCACGCAGCCGATGGCTTCAAACCATCGTCACTGCTTTTATTCAACCCGGCCGTGAACTTTCCGATTGATGCGTTGGCTTATAAAGGCTACAGCCGAAGGCAAAAATTATCAGCGCGGGCGCTCGCCAAGCTCAGCGCACTGGACCCCATGCTACATTTAGAACCGGGACATCCCGACACCCTTATTCTGCATGGCGATCAAGACCAACTGGTGCCCGTTGACAAGGTAGAGGGCTACGCCGCCGCACTACAAGAACAGGGTGCGGCGGTCGCTATGACAATCTACCCGGGCCGACACCACGCTTTTTTTAACCAGACCATCAGCCTCGATGACTTTGAGTCGAGCTGCACACGCCTCATTAACTTCCTCGCGGAGCGCGATCTGATCGACTCAAAGGTCGAGCCCACTCATTCTTAATTGTGTTCAAAGGTAATGACCCGGCGCTTTAAAGCCGCCGAGGCGTTCGGCCAGCAGCGCCGTAAAGCCAATGGTTTGATAATCACAAAAAGGGCCGCCCATTGCCTGAAGTCCGATGGGTAAGCCGTCATCCGCTAAGCCAGTTGGGAAAACAGTGCTGGGTAAATAGGCATTAACCGCGAGCCCAGCCCAAAACAATTGTTCAAAATACCCTTGTTCAACGCCATCGATTAGCAAAGTTCGCTGCCCAAAGGGCTGATGGTCATGAACAAAAGCCGTTGTCGCCATTTGCGGGCAAACAACAATATCCCAAGTGTCAAAAAAATCGTCCCAAGCTGCCCTAAGCTTTTCACGTTGGCCGTTTGCTCGAATCCAATCACGGTGCGACAGCACAGCGGCACGGGTCATGACCGCTTCACGACCTTGATCTCCATCGCTCAAGTTATCCGCGCGACGTTGCATGCGCGCCACGCCCTCGGCGTCCAACCCGGACGTCATCGCCGAGTTCAATAGGGTTTGATAATTTTGATGTGCTTTTGCCGGGTCAAAGTCCGGACGCGCCGTGTAAGACACTTGGGCGCCGGCTGCCTCCAACTCTGCGCCAATAGACAGCGCCCTTGAGGAGACTGCTGTACTGACCGGTGCCACATCATCCGTTGCCCAAACCACGACCTTAAATTCCGACAAGGCTTGTTTCTCAGCAGGCTTAAGGGCCAACCGCCAACCCTTGGCCAGCCGTTGGCTAGGCCCTGCCATAATAGACATGGCAAGACTTAAGTCGTCCGCGCTTCGGGCCAAAGGCCCACACACCGATAGGTCCCCCTCAGGTAACCCTGATAGTAATTCGTGACCCTGCATCGGGATGACGCCATAGGTTGGCTTGTGCCCATAAACTCCGCAAAAGTGTGCCGGATTCCGAATCGAGCCCCCAATATCGGAACCCGCCTCCAAAGCCGAAAACCCAGCAGCCAAGGCCGCTGCGCTACCACCGGATGATCCGCCCGGCGTTCGAGTGACGTCCCAAGGATTACCGGTTGCGCCATAGATCGGGTTGTAGCTTTGAAAGTCTGCCAGGTCGACCGGAACATTGGTCTTGCCCAGAAAATGCGCGCCAGCTGCTTTAAACCGTTGCACAATAAGGCCATCGTGTTTTGATAGGTTATCGCGGAAACGCTCGAGCCCCCAAGTTGTTACCGTGTCCGCAAGCACATAGGATTCTTTGATGGTCATCGGCACACCATGAAGCGGTCCGAGCCACTGACCCGCAGCCGCGGCCGCATCCGCAATGACCGCAGCCGCACGTGCCGCCTCAAAGGTACGGACGACCACCGCGTTCACATCACCATCCAGACGCTCAATGCGATCGATAAAGTAATCGGTTAAGGCAACCGAGCTGATCGCCCCACGCTTGATCTGTGCGGCTAAGTCGGTTGCAGAAAGAAATGCCCAGTCTGTCATGCGCGCCCCTCGTTCATCATTGCTTTTAGCATCCGCCGCGCAATCGCCGCCGTCAGCCAGTCCAAATCCAACACTGCTCTTAAAGGGTCAACTCGCGCGAATAAGGCGCCGAAGGTGCGGGCTAAAGCTATGATTGTCCGCCATTTTGGCATCAAGCTCACAACTCAAACAGGCTTCAGGCTTTTGGCCTAGAAGCCAGCTTCCCGAGCATCAATCTTCTCGAGCATTTCTAGGTCGAAGGGTGCATAACGGTCAGAGCCCGGCAACAAAGCATAAACAGGATCTTCAAACGATCGAATGTCATAGGCTTGCTTGCGCAAGTCTCCTTTCACCATTTTAAACGTGCCCGTGACATCAATATCGGGCTGAATTCGGACAAACAGCGGCACAGCGTAGCCCGGTAATTCTGAGCGCAGAAAGGTTGAAAATGCCTCAACATCCAGCGCGGAGACGCCATCCTGCAAGGTCACCGCCGCCATGCCCGCGCGACCGTCCGTGCCTGGAATTTCAACCCCATAAACATTACAAAACTTGATCTGATCAAAACCGTTGATGATCTCACCGACCTCGTTGGTCGAGACATTTTCAGACTTCCAGCGGAAGGTATCGCCGACCCGATCGACGAACTGGTAATGGGGATATCCAAGGGTAAATCCGACATCCACCGTCCGCATCAGGTCACCCGAGTTAAACCAGGCATCATCGTTTTCAAGGGCCGAACGCACAATTTTCTTTTCGGTGGCTTCCGGGTCGGTATAGCCTTCGAACACGGTGTCCTCGGTTATCTTACCGAGCAGTAAGCCCGGATCGCCTGGTTTGACCAAAACACAGCGCCCGGCTGCGTCCCGAACGATTTCGTCGTTATCAACATCATATTCAACGAGCGCCACTTCCGCCGAGGTCATGCCAACCGTGCAGTCTCGGTTCATTAAGTTCGCGAACGCGACATTGCCTTCAGAGGCGCCATAAAACTCAGCAATTCTTGAGATGCCAAACCGCTTTTTAAAGCCGAGCCAGACATCCGGCCGCATGCCATTCCCCATCATGGAGCGCAGAGGGTTTTTATCATCGCCCGCTTGCGCCTCGGTGTTCGAAAGGTATCGGCAGAGCTCGCCAATATAAACCAGCAAGGTGCACCCGTGCGCCCGAACTTCTGGCAAGAAATTCGACGCAGAAAATTTCCGACGGATAAACATGCTGGCACCAGACACCATGGCCGCACCCGCGCCGACCATGAGCCCTGTTCCGTGATACAGCGGCAGGCAAATATACATGCGATCTTTTTCAGTGCACTTAAACCCGGCCATGGCGGCCATGTCAGCGCTGGTTAGATAACGGCGATTCGATAAGACCGCCGCCTTCGGCAAGCCAGTCGTTCCTGAGGTAAAGATATAAAGCGCCACTTCACCCAACGTGATCAGATTGGTTTCTTCGGGATTGTCCGAACGCTCAGCGGCCGCCCCTTCTGATAAATTCTTAGCCCAGTTGGTGGTTGCATCGAGTCCGCCGTCTGGTATCTCAAAATAGTCTTCGCCCTCGGTGAGCCCAAGCTCGTCTTTAACTTCGTTCAGCGCGCCAGATACCTCGCTGCCAAAAATGCACTTCTTCGAATGAGTCACAGTAATACAGTGGATTAGCGGCTTGCCGGTTAAGTTGGTATTGATAAGGCCCGCGGTTACCCCTATTTTGTTCACGCCCACAAGCAGCGCTAAAAATTCAATCCGGTTTTCCATGATTACACTGACGGTATCACCGCGCTGTACGCCCTGACTTTTTAAGTAATGCGCATATTGATTCGCCAGTGCATTGAATTCAGCCCAAGTCACTTCTTGGCCTTCAAAGACAATCGCAGATCGTTGCCCGAACTTAAGCGCATTAGCCTCAACCCGGGCGCCAAAGCAGTCGGCGACCGATGCGGGACGAGGCACCATGCCTTTTTTAAGTTTCAGTAGTGTGGGCATTTCAGACAACACCGAAACGACATCAACGATTCCCATTCGATAACCTCTTTATTAACTTGCTTAGATGGTACAAGACCCAAGCACTGACTGCCACCGCCCGGCGATTGACGGCAAAGAAGCTTGCTACTCGACGTATTATTCGAAAAACGCCGAACAAATTTGCTCGACCAACGCCGCTGCCGCGTCAGCAATGTCGAGGGTCAAAGCGCACTGTGGTGTCTCAAGAGTCGACAGCTGGCTTTGAAGCAGCGCCGGGGGCATAAAAGCATGTTGACGCGAGGACAACCGCGCCAGCAGCAAAGATTCTGAGCCTTGGAGAAAGACGATCTGCACCCCGGGTTTTTGGCCGACTAAAATCTCCCGGTATTCTTGCTTCAAGGCAGAACACGCGAGCACCAGGCCTGCTTCTCGATCTGGCGATTCAAAACCCGCGCGCTCGGCACCGAGCCGGACGTCAATGAGATCGCTCAAGGTCCGCAGCCAGGGTCTTCGATCGGCATCGGTTAACGCAACGCCTTGTGCCATCTTTTCGATATTACTTTGAGAGTGATAAGCATCCGCATCTTCGAAAGACCAACTGAGACGCTTGGCCAGCAACCCACCAACCGTCGTTTTGCCTGAGCCCATTACGCCCATCAACAGGATCACTCGCGGCATCACCTTGGTCATGGCTCTGACACCAACATCCCATGTTCAAGCTGAACTTTAATTGCTGTCATCTTGTTGTCCCACCCGCCTTTAACCCGATTCCCGCTAATTGTGCCATACGCTTTTTGCCACGGCTCCATTTGCCGTAATTCAGTGTTAGATTAAACGCATTAAAAGCTGCAGCCGCGTAAACTAACAGCCTTAGATTGTCTTAAAAGACCCTACGACGCGGCCTCAATCAGAGCATAGGCGGACCCAAGGAGCAGGCAATGATTCAGAACCTTTTCGATTTAACGGGCAAGGTCGCCTTGATTACCGGCGGCAATGGCGGCATCGGACTGGGCATGGCCGAGGGCTTGGCGTCGCAAGGCTGCGAGGTTGCAATTTGGGGTACCAACGCCGAAAAAAACAACCAAGCCCTCGAAGTCCTTCGCCCCTATGGCCCCAAAGTCTCTGCCGAGGTTTGCGACGTCTCCGACCCAACAGCCGTTGCCGACTGCTTTGCTGAAAGCCTGAAACATCACGGCCGAATCGATGGCTGCTTTGCCAACGCCGGAGTGGGTGGTCGCGCAACGGCCTTTGATGAGATGACCCAAGCCGAATGGGATCGAATAATCGGTGTCAATTTAAACGGGGTGTTTTATGTTTTTCGGTGCGCAGCGCAACACATGAAACAACGCGCCCAAAACGGGGACGCTTTTGGACGCCTTGTCGGGACAGCGAGCCTGGCGGCTATCTCTGGCCAAGCCAAAGGCCAACACTATGCAGCAACGAAAGGGGGATTGATCTCGATGGCCAAAGCGCTTGCCGTTGAATATGCCCGCTTTGGTGTTACCGCGCACACGTTACTGCCGGGATGGATCGAGACCGCGATGACCGAATCCACGTTCTCCTGGGATCGCTTTACCGACAATGTCATGCCGAGAATACCGATGCGGCGCTGGGGAACCGGGGCGGATTTCGCCGGCATTGCGGTTTATATCATGAGCCAAGGCAGCAGTTACCATACGGCAGAAACCTTTCTGATCGATGGGGGTTACGCTAATTTTTGAGTTTTAGAATCTGCCTGCAACCGACTTTTATCGCCTCGGGCGGTCAACCGTATTTTAAATATTTGCCTGGGCGGCCCAAGGTCGATTGCGATAAGCATGGCAACTGCAATCGGAGGAAGCCGCAAATTGATTCAAAACGCGCACCTTGCTCGGATCAGCACAAACCGCTTTTTTGAGTCGCCATACGTCCCCATTTGGACGTAACTTCCGCCAACTTCGTCTGATCCAAGTCAAAACCAGCGGGCGCCTGTGCTACCCTTTTTTTGACCAGTCGCTATGATGGGGCGTCTCAAAGCACTCACTTTGAACTGGGTCAACAGCGCAACGACAAAAACCGTAACAATAAGCAAAAAGGTTCCTCTTATGAGCGCAAACACTCAGCAGCTTAGCTTTAGCGAGAAAGTAGGGTATGGGTTAGGTGATGGTGCCTCCAACTTTTTCTTTCAAACCTTTAACGTTTTTCTACTCTACTACTACACCGATATTTTTGGCCTCTCCCCTGCCGCGGTTGGCACGATGCTGCTGGTAACCAAGCTAATTGATGCGGTCACAGACCCCGTTATGGGCATGGTTGCGGATCGAACCAACAGCCGTTGGGGTAAATTTAGACCCTATCTGCTTTGGATGGCCATTCCCTACGGTCTGTGTGGTTATGCAATGTTCGCGAACCCAGCGCTCTCAGATTCTGGGAAGCTAATTTACGCCTATATAACCTACACGCTGATGATGATGGCCTATACCGCAATCAATGTGCCTTATTCTGCGCTCATGGGCGTCATCTCACCGGTCTCGATCGAGCGCACGAAAGTCTCGAGCTATCGATTTTTTTTCGCCTTTAGCGCAGGTTGGCTAATTGTCACCTTTGTTCGACCCTTGAAGGATCTATTGGGTGGAGGCGATGAAGTGCTGGGTTTTCAATTAACGATGGCAATTTTTGCCGTCTTATCCGTCATCTTTTTCTGGTTGTGTTTTGCGCTCACCAAGGAGCGCGTCGTTCCGCCGCTCAAGCAAAGCACCAACGTTAAATCGGACCTCAAAGCGCTTCTAAGCAATGGCCCTTGGCTGGTTCTGTTCATCGCTGGCATCTTAACCCTCATGTCCATCGCGGTGCGAAGCGGCGGCACCATGTATTACTTCAAATATTTTATTGGCGATGATGGCGCCGTGATGTTTCACCTGCTGGGCCTTGATTTTGACCGAACCAGCATCTTCATGTCCTTGGGACTATTGGCCATGCTAGTGGGCATCACGTTTACTAAAACCCTGGCAACTCACTTTGAAAAGCGAACCTTGATGATTGTCCTGTCCTTGGGCAATGTCGTCGCCTCGATCGGCTTCTTTTTTATTCCAGCGGACCAATACTGGGCCATGGTATTGGTGAACTGTATTGGCTCTATCATTAACGGCCCAACCCCGGCAATCGTCTGGGCCATGTACGCTGACAGCGCCGACTACGGCGAATGGAAGACCGGTCGGCGCACGACCGGTTTGATTTTCTCTGGCATTCAGTTCGCCCAAAAAATGGGCCTGGCGGTCGGCGCGGGCTTATCCGGGTATATCCTGGCGTGGTACGGCTTTGTCGCCAATGAAGTCCAGACGGAGGAAAGCATTATGGGCATCCGTTTGATGTTCACGATTTTTCCTGGCGTACTCGCGATTCTTGGCACCATTGCCTTCTTCTTCTACCGCCTCGATCGGTCCATGATCAGCACCATCGAATCGGACCTGAGCACTCGAGCCTAGTGCCGCGATAACCGAAGGAGCAGCCGCCGCCATCAAGCCGCGAGCGCGGCCGCACGTCACATCGTCGCGCTAGTCCGAAGCAAGTGCGGCAAGCAGCGTTGTGTAATAAAGCAATGATGCCTGGATGTGACCCGTTGGCACACGCTCATTAAGGCCATGAGAATAATCGTCGCTCATTTTCAAAAAGGTTCCACTCGCGCCATAGCTCGGGATGCCTAGCGCCCGATACCACATCGAGTCTGTTGCGCCAGAGGCTTGAGACGCGATAATCGGCATGTCGCCAAAGGCCAGACCAATCGCCTGTGTGACAGCGCCGACAAATCGCTCATCAAATGGCGATGCGGGCGCGCTCACAACAAAATCGGCATCAACCTCAAACATTTCGAGCCGGCTTTGCGCTGCGACCCGTCGTAGCTCAGACGCAATTTCCGCTTTTTCATGCCCTGGGAAAATACGACAGTTCACAATTGCCGTGACCCTTTGCGGTAAGGCATTTCGGGCATGCCCGCCGTTGACCATCGTGGGAACACAGGTTGTACCGATTACCCCGATCAGGGCCGGATCATTCCTTAGCGCTGCTACCGCCTCTGGATTGACCGGATTCTGGACAAACGCTCGCATCAAAGCTGCTTTCTTAAGATCGGGCTCAAGGTCTGCAGACTGGGTCAGATAATCTCGTGTAATGTCGTTCAGTTCTGGTTTAAAGCGATGATTGGCAATGCGCGCCAGCACACCCGACATTTGTGCGATCGCATTATCCGCTCGCGGCGCAGAACTGTGACCACCAGGATTGGTAATCACCAGTTCAAAATCGGCATAGGTTTTCTCAGCACCTTGCCAGGACCAATAACTTGGTCGACCCGTTTCCTCATCCAGCACTCCAGCGGCGCCATCGACATTGAGCACCAAGGCAGCATGCCGCAAGCGGTCCGCAATCAATTTGGAGCTGTGCATGGTTGTTTCTTCATCGCCCGAGAAAGCTGCTTTAATCGTTCGTCTTGGCGTGAAGCCCTGCCTGCGTAGCTCGACCAAAGCAATGAGGGCTTGGGCTGCATCAAATTTAGTGTCGCTGGCACCCCGGCCGTAGAGGTAGCCATTTTCGACAACTGGCTGAAAGGGATCCCGTTCCCAATCCTCGCGCTTGGCTTCAACCACATCCATATGGGCAGAGATCACAATCGGTCCTAAGCTGGGATCAGTTCCTGGCCAGGTCGCGATAAAATAGGCCGTGTCTTCCAACGGCACAATTTCGATATCCTCGCTCGACCAGCCGCCATCGAGCAAGGCATCTCGAAACAAGACGGCAACCGCTTGAGTTTGATTGTCCTCACCTCGAACCGACCGAAGACTGATCGCGGCCTTAGCAAGCGCAAGGACCTTTTTTTCGGCCTCGGCTAAGCCTTCGGCGGCGCTTACTGAGGATGCCGCTGTAAGGCTCAAAATCATAAAAATTTTAATACAACGTTGGGTCACAGCATTCATAAGATTAATTCCTTGATGGCACGAGGCCTGCTGCCGCTGATAGATTGTGAACCAGTAACCTCAAAGGGTTGGAGGCCTTGCCGCTCGCACTGCATTACCTTGATCATGCCTGCCTTAAATTTGCCAGCAACAAGCTCATTAAGGCTCCTGCCGCCATTTGCAGCAGAGGCTTTGAAGATCAATCCAACGCCCAGTATGAAGCCTCAATACGTTTTAGTCTCCAAAGCCAGCAGGACGTCTGAGGGCAACTGCAACTGATCAAGAACCGGATCAGGCTGCAACGCGCCCGCCTGCAATACCAGTGGCAAAACCCCAGCCCAAACCGATGCGGCATAATCCGCTTCTTCATCATCGGGCGGACCGCTGCTGATTTTGGCGCTGGCAGACTCAATCGGAAGCCGCAACACGCCTGTCATTGCAATCTCACGGTCCGTTGATGGGCGAACCTCGGCCCACCGACCCGGCATGACTTGTTCGCTAATGACCCGCAGCGCAGCTTCCTTCTCTGCTGGGTCGTCCACGAGCTCGGGTGACCCGAACACACTCACCGAACGATAGTTCATGGAAGAACTAAAGGTTGAGCGCGCCAAGACAATACCATCCAGCAGGGTCACGTGGACGCAGACCTTTGGGTTGGCCGCAAGCAAGCGGACCAATCGCGCCTTGCGCGCACCGTGCAAATACAGCGTTTGCCCCTGACGGCCATAAATCATCGGCACAATAAAGGGTTGATCTCCTTGGCTGAAAGCCACCTGGGAAACCAACCCAGCGTCGAGTACGCCATGGACGGATTCATGATCGTAGCGCGCCTTCTCGGCCAGCTGACGAACACGATTGCGCGGCTCGATCTCGTAGCGAGTCACTTAATCCACCGGATTGATCAGGTGCACCGTCAAGACTACTCCGCTGCCAGCGGCATGATCTGCTCTGCTAGCGCCGTCATGCGATCAAGGCCACCTGGGCCTGCAAAAAAGAATGCTGGGATCATAATTCGGCCAACCCCGGCTGCTCGCATTTCTTCAATACC
>JAQWWC010000171.1 GCA_029249645.1 Pseudomonadales bacterium | reverse complement strand
GAGCGTACCATAAATTATGATATATCATAACATTTATGAAATACAATTAACCGGGGCCTAGCGATTATTAAACTCGGCCAAGAGTGCAGGTCGGCAAGACTATTCACATCACACTGCTCAATCGGGTCGAAAGTAGCCATCGCGGCCGATGAGGGTTTAGATCGGCGGTTCGAAGTTAACGCGCTCGGATGGTGGCGGGACGAGCATTGTGATCATATGCAGCCGAGCGAGTTTGTGATGCGCAAAGGCGGCAAAGCACGACGGTAAACTATGCAACAAGGCAGGACGCGTTCGATTACATCGAAATGATCGATAACCCAATCCGAAAGCACCCCAAAAACCGTATGTTAAAGTTCACGACTACGAGTTTTAACAGATGAAACTGCGCCCAGCGGGTGTCTTCGAAACGTTGGGCCATTGATTCACAGCGGTGGATCGGTTTTGCGCTCACCAGGCCCTTACAACGAGAATTCAACAGGAGTTAGAGACGATGTCCGTTTATATAATTGCCCGATTTAAGATTCACGATCGAGGTGAATACGACAAGTACTCAGCTGGTTTCTCAGCTGTCTTTCAAAAGTTCGATGGCAGAATGCTCAGTGTCGATGAAGACCCTACGGTGTTAGCCGGTGACTGGGATGACACTCGGTCCGTAATTATCGAGTTCCCATCAAAAGAATCTGCGTTGGCTTGGATGACGTCGGATGATTATCAAGCGATAGCAAAACACCGCAATGCCGGTAGCACCGTGAACTCGATACTCGTCAAGGGACTGGCCTAGGAGATGTCGTAAAACATAAGCATTCTGTTAAAAAAATAGAGAGCAAGATTGCCGCTACAGTAGGGTTGGTTCATCAAATTAATAGACTAGAGGCAGTCGCGAGTGAGTAGATATTTGATGTAATTGAATCGACTCGACAATTGCCAAATTCACCTGTTAATAATTTACAAAAAATCGGTGTTACAAACGTCTCTTTTCGTAAAACCAGCGGCTAATTTCGCTAGTGTTTAGACAGACCGACGTAAGCGACAGACCATTGAGGATGGTCAGGTAAAGGTTGGCGCCTGCTTTTATTTCAAACATCCATGGTGGGAGTGTTGGTTGATAACAGTCACCTATTAAGAACATGCAATCAGCATGAGTTTGCACCAGCCCTATCCCCAGCAACATTAATCCAAAGCCAATGTAGGCTAGCCCAAAGTAGGCGAAGCCGACCCCAGCACCGGATATCCGGTATTTGATTGCATAAGAGGTTGTCAGTACTAGTAATACAGCAGAAGTCACCAGCACGTAACCCAATGCACCGATTAGAAAAAACGTTACGACCGTTAGTGCAATCAACAGTAGTGTGAGTAGCAAGTGGTTCATAAAATACCCGGGCATCTAGATAAATTGAATAGCTCAAAAGACTACAACCCAAAATTGAGGCCGTAAAGCGCCTTTCTCGCAACCTTTTTTTGTAAAGCCTCTCGCAGAAAACCTTCAGCGTACGCTCGCACATAAAACTGTACTGGTATCAGAAATGTGGCATGCCCGAAGGTGCTTAAGACGCGCAGTGAGGCCATAGACAGCTTGATACGGGCCTTACCCTTTATCAATAGTGATGCATACCAATGCTAAGCCTCAGGATCTATTAGGGCATGGATGGCTTGAAGGGGAGCGCTCCGATTGATTGCAAGATGTTCTTGGTTTGAAAATTACAAAGCGAAGCATCTGTGAATCTGGTCGCGCCTTGGTCAGACTGCCGTTAAGGTTTATCGGGGGTGATCATTCATATTCAATGAGTCTATATACCGCAGTCGCCACTGTGGGATGATAATGGTTTCGACTTAAATCATAATGGCATACATTACTTTTTTTGAGATTTAAACATGTCCCAAGCAATTCTCTATGGAATTCCGATATCGCTCTACACGGGCCGGGCTCGCAGCTATCTTATTAAAGCCGGCATCGATTACAAAGAAGTGTCGCCGATAGAGAAGCGTTACCTCACTGAGATTGTTCCTGCCGCTGGTGGCAGAAGAGGTATGCCTACGCTTGAAACCGCATCAGGCGAGGTGATTAGAGATGGAGCGGCGATCATCGACCACTATGAAGCGCTGAGTGGGAATCAATTCTTACCCAAGACACCCAAACAACAGGTGCTGAGCAGGCTCTTTGACGTCATCGGCGCAGAGGGCATGCTTCGCCCTGCAATGCACTACCGATGGAATTTTCCAGAGGAAAATTTAGCGCTTCTCAAATTTCATTTTCAATCTGCGGTACCTAGGGGCGCGGGGCGAGAGAAAAAAGCGGAAAAAGCGACGAATCGAATGCGCACGGCGGGCGTTGGTTTTGGCGTGGTGCCGGAGATTTTTAGCCTTGTCGAGGATCTCTATGGCGAATGGTTAATGCGGCTCAATGCGCACTTTGCTGCTTATCCTTACCTATTTGGCGGTAAACCTTCCATCGGCGACTTCGGCATGATTGCACCGCTCTATGGTCACTTAGGCCGCGACCCGAAACCCTTGGCGCTGATGCAGGCCAATGGCGTTCAACTGTATCGTTGGGTCGAACGTATGAACCGGCCGGAACTTGATATCGGCGAATTTGAAGATCAATCCGGTGACTATCTCTTGGACGATGAAATCCCCGACACACTGACTGCGCTGCTGCGTCAGATCGCAATCGACTTTGTTCCAGAAACAGTCGCCGCTGCTGCCTGCATTAACAACTGGATAGCGCAGCAAGAAACCCTGTTGCCAGGCACCGAAGCGGCCAGAGGCGTTGGCCAAGCTCGATTTGAACTGCAGGGTACAACGGTGACGGCGCTCGCTCAGCCATATCGGTTTTTCCTTCTGCAGCGGGTTCAGGATTTCTTTGAGTCGTTAACGGGTAAGGAACAACAGGATGTCACATCACTGTTGGCCGCGTGTAATATGTCGAATCTGCTGACAACAAAACTCAGTCGAAGAATCGGTAGAGATAACAACCTTGAGGTTTGGCAGTAGGTTTGTCTTAGGCAGAACCGAGGGCCGGGTGTAGGCTTGGTCCGCGTTTGGCGACGCTATCTCGCGAGCTACCTGACCGATGCTGACTCTCAGCTAGGCTAGATGGTGATAGCGAGTCTTAGTCTCTGACAGACGGCCTGCTGCCGATACGATACCTGTTTGGGTTGTCCGATGACGCATTTACATTAGGTGCGTTTTGAAGCACGATCTGGGGGCGATCTGATTTTCTAATATTTGGCAACATAGGGCATGTTCGAAGGATCGTCTGTAGGCCGACCAATAAACGGCAGTCAATCAATGACCTTAATGGAGTGGCAAAAGATGCTTTGGAAAACCGCGCTTACCGTGATGATGATTTCAACTCAATTGAGTGCAGGAGAGCTTGAAATACCAAAGGTTTTTATAAATGGCGAGGTGGCCGACGCCAATGATTTTAATTTAAATAATGATTATCTGATCGATATAATCGAAGCAGAAAAAATCAGGACTGATGAGTTACTGTCGAATGCCCGATGGAAGAACGCTACTGCCGAAGGAGCCATCAGTAAAAAAATAGACTGCACGACTAATCAATCAGCCTTGATCGAGGCCTACCACGCCAGCGTTTCCGACGATTACCTAGATTTTCTTTTAACTGGAAGCTGTTTTGGCGCCTATCGTTTTGTTCAGACAGTGGATGACGAAGATCAGCCCACCGTTTATCAGGTTCAACCAAAGAACCAAGTAGTGAGCATCTCATCTGACAAGACAACTAACCCAAACAACCGTGCGAAGTTAATTCCGAGAAAGATCACTGCGGATCGTGATTATTTCGCAACAGGCTTAGTATCGAGTTTTGGCAACGGCTTGTATTTAACTGATTTGGAAATTGAGATGGGCGCCGATGATTCTTGGGGCATCTTGTTTTCTAGGTCTTCAAACGGTGGCGTCACAGACGTAGCAATCAAGGGAAATGCTGAACCAAGCAGGAGGCAAGTAGGGATCCAGATTCAAAATGGCGCTGCAGCTTATGTTGGCGGCCAAAATGAAGGTAAGGCATCTATCGAAAGCGTTGCTGCAGGCATATCAATGCTGGGCCAATCCAGGGCAAATATTTATGGGTCACTAATAATCAATGCGCAGGAACAAGGTTTGGCGGCATTTAATGGCGGATCATTCCAACTTAGTTTATCTTCGGGTGGCAAGGTGACTGGTCCTGCATCTGTACAGTTGAACCAAGGAGGGCAGGGTTGGATTAACAGTTCTACCGCTGATGTCTCTATTGATGGCAATATAGCTATCAGTAGTTCGTCGCTTACTATTGGCGGAAGCACCGTCATCAGCGACTCAGCAATAATCGGTTTGCAAGATTCAACCCTCAATATCTATAACGATAATTCAGGTATCAGCTCTGACCGTATAACTTGTACCGGTCCTAGTTTCGCAGCCGTCAATGGCTTATCAATGAATAACAGTAACGGTAATGGCTGTCTCGACCAGCCAGGCTGGAACGTGCTGATTGACTCAATGCTTCCACCTTCATCCGTCTCTAAACAGCCTGAGACACTTTCATCCAAGATGGTCTTAGAGCCGCGGTCCGCAGGAGAGACGATGATAGGAAGAGAGCGTGGGCAAGAACCCTCGGTCGGGAAGTTGCCTCTTTAGGGCTTGATTATGAATAATAGTCTGAAAGGTATTTCCAGCGTCTTGTTGATTTTGTTGTTTGTGGTACTTCCTCCGCGCACCGCACTTGCTTTTCCGCTTGGAGAAGGTCTTCTTGGATTGTCAGTTTTTGGAGATACCGACGGCGATCTTGTTCAAGATGGTTTAGACGCCTTTCCTGCTGACCCATCAGAGGCTATCGATTCTGATAACGATGGGTTTGGCAATAACTCTGATTTTTTCCCTAATTTAGCGAGTGAGTGGGTAGATAAGGACGGGGATGGTTTTGGAGATAATACTGATGTGTTTCCTGACGATCCTACTGAGAGCAGTGACGCAGATGGCGATGATGTTGGTGACAACGCTGATGCGTTTCCGCTAATTAGCTTAGGTTCGCTCTCAGACACCGACGGTGATGGCTATCCAAACGACTGTAATCAAGATTGTTTGGACATTGGAATGACCAGTGATCTTGACGATGACAACGATGGGATTGGTGACTTGGATGATGCCTTTCCTTTAGACATCAATGAGTCACTTGATACGGATGGCGATGGAAAAGGTAATAACACCGATGATGATATCGACGGTGATGGAACTCTAAATGCTGATGATGCTTTTCCGTTAGACCCTCAAGAAGACACCGATGCAAATAACAATGGCCTTGGAGACAATGAAGAAAGAAATGTGGTTGAGGCGGCTCGACAAGAGGGTGTCGGTGAAGTGATTTCGGATCCATCTGCGTTTGGTCTAACGAAAGAGACTGCTCCGGTTTTGGAAGTTGGTGTCTTTGACATTGACGGTGATGGCGAGTCTAAGCCGCTTACAGACGGCTTGTTGTTGATACGTTACTTGTTTGGATTCTCAGGTAATTCTCTGGTCTCAGGCGCCGTTGGTACAGGCGCTACGCGCGATACCGCTGAAACTGTCGAGGCTTACATCAAGGAACGTGTTCCAGCTGAATAAGCCGGGTCGGGTTGCGTGCCTTTAGGGTCCGCTGCCGCAATATCGTCAATGCGTAAATAACTTCAAAATCCGCGATCATCTATTACCGTTTGGAGAGGGGTGGGGTGGTTACCTAGCCTGGGCTACATACGCTGCACTTAAAGGAATGCTTGTTAGCCTGACGAAAGGAGTTCTAAAAAAGTAGAAGAAGAACTGGCAAGTTGGCTGAGTGCGGCGAGGGATACTGCAGTTGCGGTGGTGAAAAACAGGTAGGCAGTAGAATACCCGCTTCAATTTTTCCCCTCTAAGTGACGCGCCACGATTGCTGTGCAAGTCGCGGGTAACCAAAAGTTGAAGACCGACGCCGGCCGATCGACACGTCGAACGTCTGTAAGGTTTAAAAGTACCGAAGCGCCACTGGTTAGTCC